>JAJQEC010000090.1 GCA_021201815.1 Candidatus Azobacteroides sp.
TTTAGACAAAGAATGATTCTCATGCAAACGTACGAGGGGAGTACCTTTGACTTCGACAAAGGGGAGGGGTTTGGTGATAAAAGGATAAAGCCCGGTAATAACTATTAACGTTACCAGAAAGAAAGAAAAAACAACAATCTGTACTCAAATTCTTAACGCCTCCTTTTTTCTTCTCCACTTATTTTTTGCTTAATTTCTAATTTTCATTTATTTAAGTTTATATTAATGCAAACTTTAAGGATTTATTAATTCCCGGTACATTCATTTGTAGTTTATTTATTTCCTTCATGTTTAATTTAAAAATGATAATGTATGAAAAAAATGAACACCTTTCAAATGATTTGTGTCCTGTTACTTGGCTGCGGCTTTTCATTAGCACCTCTCCAGGCACAAGAGCTACCCCTTCCTTTGGATGCACTTAATTATATCAGTCATGGAGAAGAAGTTGCCTATGACCCGACTACTCATACAATCACTTATAAAGGAGGCTGGCAATTTGCAGGCTGGATATATGAAGTTGAAGAAGGAAAAGATTTTTCTGCCTATGACCTGGTAGTAATAGAATTTGACGCCTCAAATTTAATTGTTCCTCCGGGCGAAGATGAATTTGGAAAAATTCAGCTTGAAGTAGGGTATATGGATGGACATACAAATACTACGGAAGTACGTAGTAACACTGCTTTTGCCTCTGTCTCATTAGATAATGAGAGAAAAGGGGAAGTGAAATACATCTATTTAAAAAGCCAGTATCTGGGAGAAATAACTCTTCTCAAAGCATATGCTATTAAGATCCAGGATGATGAACTTCCTATAACAGGCCTTAACCTATTGGATACAGGAGTAAGTTTGGATTTTAGCACAAAAACCGTATCTTATACGATGCCGGCAGAAAACTGGTCCTGGATTGCATGGGGCTTTGGGGATTCCGGAAGAGATGCTTCTGCTTTTACCAAAGTGGTGATAGAATTCGAACCGTTGGAAATAGAAGCAAATATTACCATCCAATACAACGGAAAAGATGGTGAACATGGAGGAAATACTCAACCAGGAGCTACTTCTTTAAGTGTCGATCTGGATGAAGAAGCAAAAGGAAATGTGAAAAATATTTTCCTGAAAGGAAAAGGAACCGGTAGCATTACTATCAAAAGAGCATACTTTGCAACAGAAGAAGAAGGAGATATATATGAACTTCCGCTCGATGCACTGAACCTGAACAGTAACGGAGATATCAATTTCTATGATCCGGTTACCCATACCATTACCTATGGCGGAGAGTGGCAATATTACGGGTGGACATATGAAGCTCAGGGAGGAAAAGATTTTTCTGCCTATGACTTGGTAGTAGTAGAGTTTGACGCCTCAGATTTACCAGAAATGACAGTCCTTGAACTTGAAATAGCTTATATGAATGGAGAGAAACACCATGCAACAGTACATAGTAACGCTTCTTTTGCAGCGGAAGCATTAAAAATCGAAACAAAAAGTGCCGTACAACACATTTTTGTGAAAAGCCAGAATCCAGGAAAATTAGTTCTTTTCAATGCATATGCTACCAAAGTAGAGGAAGACGAATTTCCTCTGACAGGGCTTAACCTGCTGGATGGAGGTGTGAGTTTTGATTTGTCTACGAAAACCGTATCTTATACCAAGCCGGACGGGGACTGGTCTTGGATTGCATGGGGACTGGGAACGCCCGGAAGAGACTGTTCGGCTTATTCTGCCCTCACAATAGAATTCGAGCCACTGGAAATAGATGCAAACCTTACAATCCACTATAATGGATATGATCCGGAACAATACACAAACACTCCGGCAGGGAGCACGTCTATCACCCTGGAACTACTGGAAGACTATAAAGCAGATGTTAAAAATGTTTTCCTGAAAGGAAAAGGAACCGGAACGATTACCATCAAAAGAGCATATTTTGAAATTTATGAAGAACCGGCGCCAGATCTTATCGTAACCGATATCTTCTGGGAACCGTCAGAACTTACAGGTGGCGAACAGGTTGTTTTCAGTGCCAAAATAAAAAATATCGGTGACGAAGCAACTCCGGATGATGTTAAACACGGAGTAGCATTCTCTGTAAATGGGAAAACAGTAAGCTGGAGTGATACCTACAAAAGTTCTATGGCACCCGGAGAAGAAGTTATATTAACTGCCAATGGCGGATTAATTGCCGGAGAAAACTACTGGATTGCCGGAGAAGGGAAAAACCTGAAATACACCATCAAAGCCCATGTAAATGATGATCTTAGCAATGGAATTGAAAATGAAAAAGACATCACAAACAATACATTGGAAAAAGACCTTATCATCAATCCGGAAGCAGATCTTATTGTAACAGAATTTACCTGGACACCTGAAATGCTGGTAAGAGGAGAAGAAGTTACTTTCACTGCCGTAATCAAAAACCAGGGATATGCTGCTACTCCGGATAATGAAATTCACCGCGTTGCGTTCTCTGTAAACGGAACCGTAACAAACTGGAATGATGAACATCTCGCTTCCATAGCACCGGGCGAAGAAGTAACCCTTGCTGCAACAAACGGTCCTGACGGAAAAGCAACCTGGACATGTGATATTTCCGGAAATATTACGTTCAAAGCGGAAGTAAACGACACCGGAATCATTGCAGAAAGCGACACTGACAATAACACCCTTGAAAAAGAAGGAATTGCCACAAGCATTAGGGGTACAACAGCGGATGAAGCAGGAAATGTATATGTAATAGACGGAGTTCTTTATATTGATAATTATTCTTCTGCTGTGACTGTTGCAGTTTATGACCTGTTCGGAAAATTAATGGCAAACAAACAGAATGTAATAAACAATATGCCGGTTGACCTGCCTTCAGGAATATATATTATACAGGTACAGGAAGTAGATAAAAAAGATAATTATAAAATAGTGGTAAAATAAGCTTTTTCATTTTATTAAAACTGATCATGAAATAACATGAGTAAAACCGGAAGAATATTCTTCCGGTTTTTTTATCTTCTTCTCTTAGATTATTTCCGAAATATCTTTTTGCATCAGTAAATAATATCCGGTTTTCATTAAATATTTATTATCTTTGTTAGTATCGGAAAAAATTCATCAGGTAAATTTGCGGTTACTCTATATGTATGTATGATAATGATTGCATCCATATATAAAGTGGAGGTAATACACATCTAAAGATTAATTTAAAAATATCTACGGGAGGAATAAAAATGAAAACTAAAATAAAACATGCCGGATTAACCATCATGGGAATCTTCCTGTTGGCTTTTCCGGGATATGTATATTCGGAATTAAATACGGCAGCCAATACGGAAACAGATTATTATGGAGCCGATCTTACCCAATTCCCGCCAAAAGTAAGAGAATGGATTACAGAAAGAGCTTTTACAAAAGAAAAAATGGAAAAGCCTCACATGATAGACTCCAAATTAAAAGTCTGGTGGAGCGACGATGAGAATGCAGTGCTGGCAGAAGCCTCTTATACCATAGCAAAAGGATATGTAGGAGCAGATACACGGAAAACATGGGGAGAAAAAGCCCGTTATTCCGGCTCTGCCAATCTGGGAGCCCTGTACGGAGAACATGCAAAATACCACACCCTGAAATTTCAGTGGCAGCTTAAACAAAAAACAGAACAGCTTTTACAAAGGGATCCGGTATATGCGGAAATCATAGAATTTTCCAAACAACTTTGTGATGAAATTGAATACGACTGGGCTAACTTTAGCGGATATAGAGGCCCGGTAAAACGTACTCCCGGCAAAAAATACTTTGTCTGTGACGGATATGCAAATGAAGTGATGGAAAGAATCCTGGAATTAAGTTGTGTGCAGGCCGTACAGAAATGGTCTTCTTCCGGTCATGCATGGAATGTGCTGAAACTGGTTGACGGAAGAACACTGTATTACGATCTGACCTGGTTCGATAACGAACACATCGATGAAAAAACCGGAGAAATATATCAAAAGGATGATTATGATTGGGCAAATATAACCTTCGACAAAGAACTCTTTACCTATTCAAATATTGGGTATGGCTCCCGGGTATTCCATCATGCACAGGGAAAACCCGTTTCAGAAATATCAAGAGAAGAATAAAACACAATTCCATCCTTATTGAAACATACATAATATCCTGATATTCTTTCTGCTGACAGGATACCCAACCCTCTTTTCAAAAAGAAAAACTGAAAAACAGGTCATTCTTATTTGTGTTATTTCTTTTATAAACTGCAAGGACGCAAATACACTATTAATTAGTTTGTGTATGTTGCGTCCTTGTGGTCTATAGAAAAATAACCGGAGTTTGACCCGGGCTTGATGTATCCTATAAATTTATTTTTTATTTACACTTAAGCGTTGGGTTATTTCTTTTCCTTCCTGGCTAATTTTTACCAGATAAATTCCACTTTCCAAATCAATCGGGATAGTAATCTGATTACTTGCAAAACATTGTTTCATCCTTTTTCCTGATAAGTCATATATAGATATCATAGCATTATCAGCAAGTCCGCTAAGGGTTACATAATCTGCCGACGGGTTCGGATACATATTGATTGAAACAGAAACCGGATCATTAATTTCAGTAGCGACAGATCCTACCCGGAATGGCACAATTACTTTTGCCTGATAGGCAGAAAGCAGCGGATGTGTCATGGTTACTTCGAACTCTCCATCCTCATGGAAGGTAATAGTTTCATTGATATAATTAAGCGTATACCCATTATTGTCAGCTAAAACAGGTATTCCGTTTTTCATTACTTCTAAAGCAGTGTTTGTCCCTCCCAGAACCATTTCTCCGGTAAGGCTTACAGGAATATCGGATTTTGCATCTATTTCCGACAAGTGCTGGGTACCGAATTCAGTTTCTTTGTCTGGCGTATTTTCAGTTATTGTATAAAGGACAGACAATGGAATTTGATTTAATGAGCAGGTAAAATTTTCAGAAATAGCATTCCCTTCCATCTTGATAGAAGTTAATTGATTATTTGAGCAATCCAATACCGTTAAATATGTATTATTACTTAGGTCTAATTCTGTCAGATAATTATTATTGCAAAGCAACCAGCTCAGTAAAGAATTATTACTTAAATTCAGTTCTGTTAATTGATTATACGCACAATCCAAAGATAACAAAAGCGGATTATTCGTTACATCCAGCGTAACTAGCTGATTACTGCGGCAATCCAAATTCTCTAATTTAACATTATTCGTTACATCCAGTGTGGTTAACTCATTATTATAAGCCCTCAAAATTACAAGATTGACATTTTTACTGATATCTAAATCCGTCAATTCAGTGTAAGGGCAGTAAAGCTCCTCCAAAGCCGGATTATTTGTAACATCGAGTACTGACAAGCGGTTTCTACCACAATCCAGATAATTTAATGATGCATTATTGTTCATCGTTAATGATATCAATTTATTTTCACTACAGGCAAGATACTCCAACACGATGTTATTGCTCACATTCAGATCAGTTAAGAGATTATTACTACAATTTAACCGGACTAAATATTCTTTATCGATTACATTCATTTCGGTAAGCTGATTATTATGACAGTCCAGTCGAACCAGCTTCGGGTTATTGGTAATATTTAGCTCAGTTAATTGATTGAAAGCACAATGTAAATATTCAAGTTCAGGATTATAGCTTACGTCCAGGTCTGTCAATAAGTTAGAAACACAATTTAATCTTTCCAGATTTACATGTGTAGTAACATCCAGATTTTCTAAAAAATTGTAATGACATGCTAACCATTTTAATTCGGGATTCTTACTTATATCTAAATCCGTTAGTTGATTATTATAACAATATAAGTATTCTAAATAAGAATTGTTACTTATATTCAGGTGGGTTAATTCATTTTCCTGACAATATAATGTTTTAAGATTTACATTCTTAGTGCCATCTATATCAGATAATTCATTTTTGTGACAGTCCAGATATTTTAACGCCGAGTTATAGCTTATATCCAAATGCTGGAGTTCATTTTCCTGACAATGCAATTCTACCAGGCTGGGAGCATTTCTTACATCCAGTTCATTGACTGCCTTGTTCCCAATATCCAGGTATGTAAAATAACAATCGGTTACCTTAGTAAAAACAGAAACCTGATATTCTATTCTATCAGAGTAAGTATGGGTTGGAATAACTTCTGTATCCCCCGCTCCCACATATTTACTTTCTTCTCCGTCTCCCCATGAGACTAAAAATTCTTTTCCGGCAGACGCCTTTATTGTAAATGACTTGGGATTATCTTCAAACATACCCCATTCCCAGGAAAAACTTATTTCTTCAGCATAAAGGGATTGGAATAACCCGGAAAGGAGCATAGTCAGTAAAAATAATCCGGTGATTTTCTTCCATACAAAATTCGTTCTCATATTTTTGTCTTTAATTATAAATAAATAGGTTGCAATAAAAAACTATTTTACACAACACATCATGAATAGTTTAATTTTGACTAATTTTATGGATATTTTATACAAAATTAATCAAATTAATTAACTTAACAAATATAAATTAAGATAATATAATTAAACTACTCTGTCCTCTCAATTCACCTCCTCTTAGTACAAAAACAAAAAAGATAAAATACTTTCATTAATTTGTTTCTTAACTAAAATAGGAAAATCTTGAAAAGATAAATTAATATTAGCTTCTGTTTTATGTATAAGAATTATACGTATTAAAAACAATAAATAATTATGATAAAAAAATTATTGGAAAGAAAATCAACATCGACATAAAAAACGGAGTGATTAATAAAATTAATCACTCCGTTTAAAGGCGGAGAGAACAGGATTCGAACCTGCGAAACCCTTTAGGGGTTTACACGCTTTCCAGGCGTGCCTCTTCAACCACTCGAGCACCTCTCCCTGAATTTGCTGTGCAAAGATAGAAGATATTTTTATTATTACAAGCATTTAAAAGAATTTGCATCTCTTTATATATTTGTTCGGATCCGGTTAAATACCAAATTTATTCCTTGGATTTACAATAAAGAAAAGGCTCTTGCTATTTTATTTTGCAACAAATTTGTAACACAAAAACCGATTATTTTTAAAGTGAAATTAATAGCTTTGTCTCCCGGGAAGATTGAAAACATTTTCCGGCAGGAATTGTTTTGGTTAATACATGGTTATAAAGGCAAAATCCATATTGAACAATCGGGAAATAAGCTGGCTGGCATTCAATGAAAGAGTGTTACAGGAAGCAATGGACCCTTCTGTACCCCTTATTCAACGATTGCGCTTTGTCGGTATTTTCTCTAATAATCAGGATGAATTTTTCAGGGTACGGGTAGCTTCTGTGAAAAGAATTGCTGCCTTAACTCCACCAAATAAAAAGAAATCCGGTGAAATATATACTCCACAGGAATTACTGAGAGAAATTCAAAACCGGGTTCTTATTTTACAACAAAAAACAGAACATACCTACCAGCATATTCTGTCTGAGATGGAAAGGGAAGGAATTGTTGTGGTCAATGAAAAGGAATTGTCCGAAAGTGATGTGGAATGGCTACAGAAATATTTCTCTATCCATATCCGTTCCAAGCTGATACCTCTGATGTTGAATAAACGAACAAAGCTTCCTTTGCTACAGGATGACAGTTTGTACCTGGGAATTCGGATGACCCATACAACGAAAGAACGGATTGCGTTTAAATATGCCATTATAGAAATCCCTTCCAAAACAATTCCCCGTTTTATTGTCCTGCCCCAAACAGACAAAAGCAATACACAGATTATTTTCATCGACGATGTGATCCGTCTTTGTCTGGACCGGATCTTTTTCATGTTCGAATTTGAAAAAATAGAAGCATTTGCTTTTAAAATCAGTCGGGATGCAGAGTTGGATTTTGACGATGATTTATCAAAAAGCCTGATGGAAAAGATGAAAGAAAGCCTGAAAAAACGTCCTTACGGAAGGCCGATTCGGCTGGTCTATGACGCATGCACTCCTCATGACCTTCATTGGCTGATCATCCAGAAACTGGGAATTAAGGCTGACGACAATGTAATTCCCGGTGGACGTTATCACAACTTAAAAGATTTGATGGGTTTTCCTCATATTAATCCAAAGTTGGAGGACATCGCTTATCAGCCTCATTATCATCCGGAACTTAAACTTTATTCCAGCATCCTGAAAGTAATCAAAAAGAAAGATATTTTTCTTAATTATCCTTACCAGACTTTTACCCACTTTGTGGATTTTCTGATAGAATCGGCAATGGATCCGCATGTACAGGAAATATACATTACCCTGTACTGGGTAGCTAATAATTCACAAGTGATAAATGCATTGGCCAATGCCGCAAGGAATGGAAAAAAAGTAACTGTAATGATCGAATTACAGGCCCGTTTTGATGAAAAAGCAAACATTCACTGGTCCACACTTCTGCAAAATGAAAATGTAAAAGTATTGCATGGGGTTGAAGGGATGAAAGTCCATAGCAAAATAGTGCTGGTAAAACGGATGGAAGGGAAAAAAATAAAAAACTATACCTACATAGGGACAGGGAATTTTAATGAGTCAACTGCAAAACTATATACGGACTTCGGACTTTTCACAGCCCATGAGGGAATTGCAGAAGATATGGAAAAGATTTTTGCTTTCCTTGAAAATCCACATCTCCATTTCGAATGCAGACATTTATTAGTATCTCCTTACCAAATGCGGCAGAAATTCGAATCCTATATTGAAAAGGAAATTGAAAATGCAAAAGAAGGAAAAGAAGCGTATATTCTGCTTAAAGTCAACAGCCTGGTTGACACGAGCATGATAAAACTTTTGTATAAAGCAGGAAATGCAGGTGTAAAAATAAGGCTTATCGTAAGAGGAATCTGCTGTCTGCAACCCGGAGTTCCTGGCGTAAGCGAAAACATCCAGGCAATAAGCATAGTAGATAAATTACTAGAACATGCAAGAATGGCTGTTTTCTGTAACGGAGGGAAAGCCCGGTACATTATCATGAGCGCCGATTGGATGAGCCGGAATCTGGACAGGCGGGTAGAAGTCGGAACACCTGTGTATGACAGGAATGTCCAGAAAGTTATAAGAAATGTATTTGAAATACAATGGAAAGATAATATAAAAGCCCGTTATCTTTCTCCCTACAAATTAAATGACTATGTAATACGACAGGGAAATGAACCCATTTTCCGCTCCCAGGCCGAACTTTATCGCTACTTCGGAGAACTTACGACTACTGATGAGTAGGTATTACTTATTTCCTACTTAATCATCAAACAACTAATAAACAACATATTACCATTATTCCATTTCTCTTTTTTCAGGAAAGAATTACTATCGATAGGGATTAAAAATTCTCTTAAAAGCCATTACTTTCGCACTTCGAAAATGTAATTCACTTTCAATATGAAAAAAGCGTATATTCTTCTCTCCTCTTTATTTTTTGCAGGTTCCTTATTTCATCCGGTAAGTGGTACTCCTGGCACAAAAGAAAGTTTTGAAATAATCAACGGAGATACTATCTACCAACGGTACTCTATCAATGAAGTCTCTGTGGTCAGTTTTAAAGAACAAACTCCATTAGAAAAAATACCTGCATCCGTAAGTGTACTGAAAGCAGAAGAGATTAATTCGCTGGAAATCATTTCACCCAATGAATTAACTTCCATTATTCCGAACCTGTACATGCCTGATTACGGATCAAAAATTACCTCTTCTCTGTTTATTCGTGGAATTGGGTCCCGCATGAATGAACCTGCTGTCGGATTATATGTAGACAATGTTCCTTACCTGGAAAAATCAGCTTTTGATTTTAACTATTATGATCTTGCAAGTATCGAAGTGTTAAGAGGTCCTCAAGGCGCCCTCTACGGAAGAAATGCGATGGGTGGTATTATTAATGTAAGCACTATTTCTCCTCTGAAATATCAGGGTACACATATATTGACATCCTATGGAAATGAAAATACCTTTCGCAGTCATTTGAACCATTACTGGAAGGTACGGGAAAACCTCGGAATGTCAATCGGATTAAATTACACAAGAACGGATGGTTTTTTCACAAATGAATATAACGGTGAAAAAACAGATAACATGGAATCCTTCGGTAGACGTTTCCGTTTAGACTGGGAAATAAGTAATAAGTGGTTTCTGAATTATACACTTGATTATGAGTATAGCGATCAGGGAGGATATCCTTACAGGCTTTTTGATAAAGAAAACAAAGAAGTTGCTCCGATAAATTATAACGACGAAACAGGTTACCGGCGTAAGTTATTTACAAACGGGCTTGTACTGAATTACAAAGGGAAGAATGTGGATATGAACGCAACCACTTCTTATCAATACTTCGACGACAGGATGCTGCTTGACCAGGATTTTCAACCGGCGAATATATTTACCCTTCAACAGGACCAGAAATACCATGCAGTAACCGAAGAAGTGATATTCAAAGCCAAAGGAAATAAAAATTATCAATGGCTGTTCGGAGCTTTCGGATTTTATCAGAAACTACGTACAAATGTTCCTGTTAATTTCAAAGATGAAGGAATCCGGGATGTGATTAACCCGAATCTGGCATCTATAGAAGGAATGCCATTCCCCATTGAAGTCACTTCTGATAATATCCTGAATGACGGAACATATAAAACACCCCGTTATAGCGGAGTATTGTTTCATCAGTCTACTATCAACCGGCTATTTACGGACGGACTTTCTTTAACTCTAGGGGTACGCCTTGATTATGAAAAAGTTAAATTGGATTATTTCTCTACCACCTCAGACATTGAGACGGTAGTAAAAACTCCCATGGCCAGTGTTCCTTTTTCTCTCATAGGAGATACATTAAGCGGAAAAGAAAGCATGCATTTTACGGAATTTTTACCAAAGGTATCTTTGAAATACATGTTTAACGATATGCATTTGGTGTATGCTTCCGTAGGAAAAGGATACAAAGCCGGAGGATATAACCTTCAGATATTTTCAGATATTATGCAGGAACGCATAAAACCTTCCGGTATGCCTACAGCCGGAGAACAATATGAAAGAAACCCCTCCGGAGAACAGATAAATGACCTGATCATGTACAAACCGGAGTATTCATGGAATTACGAAATCGGAGCAAGAAGCTCTTTCCTGAATAAAAAGCTTTTTGCTGATGCTTCTCTTTTTTATATCGATTGCAAAGATATGCAACTGGTACAATCCGCAGGGGTAATGGGAAGAACCATGAAAAATGCCGGTCAGGTGGAAAGTTATGGAGCTGAAGTATCCTTAACCGGGTTTATAAACGACCTGCGGATAAGTTTTAATTACGGATTTACCCATGCTACTTTTAAAGAATATACAGACAGTATAAAAGGTTCTTATAATGATGCGGACGGAAAAGAAATAAAAGAAACGTTACAAATCGATTACAAGAATAATTATTCCCCGATGGCTCCCAAGCATACTCTTTCACTGGCGGCGGATTATACCTTTCATTTCTCCGGTTCAGCTATTGACAAATTAATTCTTGGGGCGCAGTATGCCGGAGCAGGAAGAATATACTGGACAGCAGCAAACGATGCATATCAGGACTTTTACGGGTTATTAAATCTGAAAGTATCCGTTGTAAAGGGGATTTGCCAATTGGATATATGGACCAAAAACACATTAGATAAAGAATACCGGACTTTTTATTATGAAAGCATGGGAAATTCTTTCGTTCAATCAGGCAGACCGTTCCAGATAGGAGCAAATGTATTACTTAAGTTTTAAAGAATTGAGATGAAATAAAGGAAAAGCTTTTGTTTGGCAACCTATTTCCAACCTCATCCGGTGCTTTTCCTTTAGATGATAAGATATGCTGTTGCCGCATTTATCAGAGAAATCAGATGGGCAGGATTTATTTCTATTTGAAGTCCGCGTTGTCCTGCACTGACATAAATAGAATCAAATTCCCGGCAGGATTCATGGATAAAAGCCGGGAATTGCTTTTTCATTCCAATCGGAGAACACGCTCCCCGAATATATCCGGTAATTGCTAATAAGTCTTTCATCAGGATAAGATCACATTTCTTATTCCCGGACACTTTCGCAGCTTTCTTAAGATCCAGTTCTTCCGCACCCGGAATAATACAGATAAAAAAACCGCTCTTGTCTCCTTTTAAGACTAACGTTTTAAATACCCTTTCTACAGGCTCGTTAAGTTGATCTGCCACATGTACGGCACTCAGGTCATTCTCGTCTACTTCATAAGGGATTAATTGATAAGGAATATTATCTCTGTCCAATAATCTTACGGCATTGGTTTTTGAGATTTTCATGAGTTAGCGGGAAGAATTTTCTTTTAATAATTTGAATGTATAGCCTTCTTTCAGCAAATATTCAATGGAACGTGGAAGTGCATATTTTAATTTATCCTCTGCCTTTAAAGAGTCGTGAAAAACAATAATAGAACCGTTCCGGCTATATTTTTTCACATTCTCAAAAACACGTTGTCCCGTCATCCGTTTACTATAATCACGGGTCACCACATCCCACATAATGATGTTATATTTATTCAGCAAAGAAGCTAACTGCAGGAAACGAATATGACCATGAGGTGGGCGGAAAAGACCGGAACCGATCAGTTCATCTGCTTTATTTACATTGTGAAGATATTTTTTTGTAAATGTTTTCCATCCCTGAAGATGATGATAAGTATGATTTCCGGTTACATGTCCCCGGGTGATAATTTCCCGATATACATCCGGATACTTCCGAACATTATCTCCTACACAAAAAAAAGTGGCTTTGATGCCATATTTATCCAATTCATCCAATACCCATGGTGTTACTTCAGGAATCGGTCCGTCATCAAAAGTAAGAAATACCTGTTTCCCGGTTGCAGAGGGAATTCTCCAGATAACGCCCGGAAAAAGAGCCCTGTATAGGAAAGGAGGCTGCTCTATCAACATACTATATAATTACGATCTATCTTTATACTAATTAAAAAGAGTGAAAGGTATTACATACACTTCCACCCTTTTCAATGTTATCTTATCTCTTATTCATTAGGTTCTGAACATTCATAAACCGGGCACCATACATTTGCAGCGCTTCTTCATACTGTTTGTACAATTCCGGCTCATTGTTCGAACGGTAAATCTCCGTAATGGATTGTAACATACTCAGATGTTCTTTTACTTCTTCCAGCACACTGGCATATTTGTTATTCGGTAAGCTGTTATACCACAACAAATATTCACTACTATTCCGTCCTAACCCTTCTAATAACTTGTTTGCCTTTTCTTTTTCTCCCAGCTCATAATAACTTTCCGCAAAAAACACCAGGGATATATCATATCCGACTGTTTCAACAGGTAACTCTTCCATACACTTATCCATGGCAATAACTGCTTTTTCGTTTTTACCTTCTTCGATAAGAGCTCCTGATAACCGGGCAAACATATACCGTAAAGTACGACACATGCGCAATATATTTTCATCCAGGTAGACTTTCGGGTCCTTTGCATTGCCATACCGGAATTTATTCACCATGTTGTCAAACATCTTATCGCTGTTTACAGCGCCATTGGTCTGATAAGGCATAATCCGGTAAGTCAGTCCTTCCAGAAAAAAGTTTCTGGATAATCCCAGATACATATCCGTACCTACTGTCGTGGCATAATAAATAGGACGTTCCCATTTGTTTGCCAGCAACATCTCCAACACCATCATTTCACTTTTAGTCACGTAGCCCTTACGGCTCAGGTCAATCAATAATTCATTGGAAAAGTGATACATGGTATCCTTCGGCATCAGTCCGGCTCGTTCAACGTCCACGGAATCAATTTTCAAAGCAAACTTCTTCGCAGGGATAATATCCAGTCCATCGTATCTTTTCCGGATATTTTCAATTTCGGGAGAATTTGATAAAAGCACATTATCAATCATCCATTGTAAATCTACGGTTTTTCCTTCTACCATATCTATAGGATAAGCGACATCCCGCTTTCCTTCCACATAATCAATTCGTTTCCACCGGATAGGCAACGGCTTGGAATCATAACTATACCGCTTCATCTGATCGATATACCAATCTGTCTGTAGATAGCTCAGGTTACAAACCCGGACATCGGTACGGTACCCTTCTACTTCCTGGGCATACCAGAGAGGGAACGTGTCATTATCCCCATTTGTAAAAATAATGGCTTCCGGTTCACATGAATCCAGGTAATTCCGTCCGAAATCCCGGGTTATATACCGGTCGGAACGGTCATGATCATCCCAGTTCTGTGCTCCCATCTGAATAGGGACGATTAACGCTACCAACGAAGCAACAATGGCAGACACTGTTTGAGGCAATGCTTTATTTAATAATTTTGCCAGCCCGGCTACCCCCAGCCCGATCCATATACAGAAGGCATAAAAAGAACCCGCGTATGCATAATCCCTTTCCCGGGGTTGATGAGGCGTTTGGTTCAGATATAAGACAATCGCTATTCCGGTCATAAAAAACAGGAAAAAGGTAATCCAGAATCCCTGCACGCCTTTTTTCCCGGCAAAAGCCTGATAAAAAAGCCCTAATAATCCTAATAACAGAGGCATCAGATAATAAGCATTCCGACCTTTATTATTGGCCATAGCACTCGGTAATTTGCTTTGGTCTCCTAATCCTAATATATGATTATCAATAAAATTAAATCCTGTAATCCAGTTTCCACGGGTTATTTCTCCATGTCCCTGAATATCGTTCTGTCTACCGGAGAAATTCCACATAAAATACCGCCAGTACATAAAGTTTAACTGATACGAAAAAAGGAAGCGCAAATTCTGAATGAAAGAAGGCGCCGGTAAAGTACTATTGCCGGCAAACATTTTTTCTTCCAGTCCGGCCCAGTATTTATAAGAATTAATATGGACCGGATCCGTACTATACATACGTGGAAAAAGCATTTTATCATCATATTCGTATGTTTGTTTATATCCTGAAACAACATACGCATCTTTTTCATCGGGATTTTCTTTTTCTTTTCTAATCCACTTTGCTTTTCCGTCCTTACTAATTGCTCTACCGGTATTATCTCTTACCACTTCCGAAGCATAATGCTGCCCGTAAAACAAAGGCCTTTCCCCGTATTGTTCCCGGTTCAGGTAGCTGGCTAAAGAGAAAACATCTTCCGGTGAATTTTGATCCATAGGAGGATTTGCTGAAGATCGAATCACAATCACCGCATAAGAAGAATAACCGATCAACATGACCAGTAAACAAAGCAAAGAAGTATTGATAACCCGAATACTCAGATTTTTCTTTGTGAAAAGAAAAGCAATCAGGGCGATACTTAATATAATTCCCAGGAAAATACCTCCGACTAATGGTAGCCCCATCAGAATTACACAGGCAGAAAATGAAATTTTGACACGTTGCATGTTCGGTTCGGCTTTCAATGTTTCATAAAGGCCCCAGATTAATAATGCAACAATCAATATACAATAAATAACCAATCCTGTATTAAACGGCATTTTCAGCACATTTACAAAAAGAAGTTCAAACCAGCCGGCCACATTAAAAAATCCGGGGATCAATCCATACATCAAAACGATGATTAAACCGAAAGATACCAACAGGGCTTTAATAGCTCCTTTTGCATTTGCATCCGGATATTTTTTGAAATAATACACCAATACAAGAGCAGGGATCGCCAGTAAGTTAAGCAGATGGACACCGATGGAAAGTCCCATCAGATACGCAATCGCGATAATCCAGCGGTCGGAATGAGGGTGGTCCGCCACATTTTCCCATTTCAGGATTAACCAGAAAACAACCGCCGTAAACAAAGAAGAAAAGGCATATACCTCCCCTTCTACCGCTGAAAACCAAAACGTATCGGAAAAAGTATAAGCTAGTCCACCAACAATTCCGCAACCCATAATCAGGATAGTCTGAGCCAGAGAAGGCTGATCTTTTTCATCCGACAGAATCACTTTTCGTGCCAGGTGCGTAATGGACCAGAACAAAAATAAAATGGTAAAAGCACTACATAAAGCAGACATAAGATTCACCATCATAGCCACATGAGAAGTATCAGAAGCAAATTGAGTGAAAAAATTACCTACCAGCATAAAAAACGGTGCACCGGGAGGATGTCCTACTTCCAGTTTATAAGCGGTAGAAATGAATTCCGGGCAATCCCAAAAGCTGGCTGTCGGTTCAATCGTTAAAATATAGACAATTGCTGCAATGGCAAAAACAATCCATCCGACAAGGTTGTTAGTAAGTTGGTATTTCCGCATACGATGATTTTTTATTTATATCTAACCTTCGTGATAACTTTTTATTGTACAATAACTTATAATTTCAAAAGAGTTTTTTTGTTTATCTCCTGATAAACAGAACGGCAAAGGTAGAAAAAATTATATATATTGCTTGCAGTGAAATATTTAATTTTAATCATGACGAATGCAAACAAAAGAAAATACGGAATTATTATTACAAAAAATCATTGAAGGGATACAGGAAAAAAAAGGTAAGAATATTGTAGTTGCGGATTTAACCGCTATTCCGGGGTGTATATGCAGCTATTTCGTAATTTGTGAAGGCAATTCTCCGAATCAGGTTTCTGCGATTACTGATTCCATTAAAGAATATGTAAAAGAAAATGCCTATGTAAAACCCATTGCCATTGACGGAGAAAAAAATGCACAATGGATTGCAATGGATTACGGAGATATTATTGTCCACATTTTCTTACCGGAAATAAGGGCACATTATCAATTGGAAAGCTTGTGGAATGATGCCAAATTGACACAAATACCGAATCTGGATTGATATTTGCATGGATATTCCTGAGAGAATTACGCAGCATAGAAATCGAACTCACGTATTAGTAAAATATGGAAAATAAAAATAAATCAAACATACCTAACCACTCTCCCAATAAAAATAATCTACCCAAAGGAGGTCCCGGGAAATTCAGGCTGGATTGGTTATTTCTTTTAATCGGACTTTCACTGGCAGGTTTATTTTTCACAAAAGACATGTATTCCTCCAAGGAGGTAAGCTGGACTGATTTTCAGCAAATCGTTCTGGACGGAGACCTGGAGAAACTGGTTGTATTTACAGATGCGGACAAACTGGATGCATATGTAAAAAAAGATTCCGTAGAGAAAATTTTCAAAGAAGAAGCGGAAAAAGCAGGCGCAAACCCTAAGATATCCGTGAATATTCCCTCTGTGGCAAAATTTTCGGAATTTATAGAAAAAATAAAACTGGAAAATGATGTCAATATTGAAGTAGTATATGAAAAAGGAGAAGGAACTTTCAGTCGTATCCTTTGGTTTTTCGGACCTACGGTGCTTTTGGTCGGCCTCTGGTTTTATATGATGCGCCGCATGGCTGGCGGAGGCGGAGGATCCGGTGGATTATTCAATGTAGGTAAATCCAAAGCTCAGTTATTTGACAAAGGCAGCAAAGTAAAAGTAATATTTAAAGATGTAGCCGGACTGGCAGAAGCGAAACAGGAAATTCAGGAAATCGTAGAATTTCTTAAAAACCCGGGCCGTTATACGGAGCTCGGAGGAAAAATTCCGAAAGGTGCTTTGCTGGTAGGCCCTCCGGGAACAGGGAAAACACTCTTGGCCAAAGCCGTGGCCGGAGAAGCCAATGTACCGTTCTTCTCCTTATCCGGATCAGACTTTGTGGAAATGTTTGTTGGAGTAGGTGCTTCCAGGGTAAGGGATCTTTTCCGTCAGGCTAAAGAAAAATCTCCCTGCATTATTTTCATTGATGAGATTGATGCCGTAGGACGTGCCCGGGGAAAAAATGTGAACATGGGTTCTAACGACGAGCGGGAAAATACCCTGAACCAGTTGCTTACAGAAATGGACGGTTTCGGTACGAATAGCGGGATTATTGTACTTGCCGCTACCAACCGGGCTGACATTCTGGATAAGGCATTATTGAGAGCAGGACGTTTTGACAGGCAAATATATGTAGAACTTCCTGACCTGAATGACCGGAAAGAAATTTTTGCGGTGCATTTACGTCCGATTAAGATTGATGACAGTGTAGATACCGAATTATTAGCTCGCCAGACTCCCGGATTTTCCGGTGCGGACATTGCCAACGTCTGTAATGAAGCAGCATTAATTGCGGCACGAAACGGTAAAAAAGTGGTTTCCAAACAGGACTTTATGAACGCTGTAGATCGTATTGTCGGAGGATTGGAAAAGAAAAATAAAATTACTACGGATGCGGAAAAACGCTCTATTGCTATCCATGAAGTCGGCCATGCAACGCTAAGCTGGTTCCTGGAACATGCTCATCCATTGGTGAAGGTAACCATTGTCCCAAGAGGAAAAGCGCTGGGAGCAGCGTGGTACTTACCGGAAGAAAGGCAAATCACCACAAAGGAACAAATGCTGGATGAAATGTGTACCACATTAGGCGGACGGGCTGCTGAAGATTTATTCTTAGGACGGATATCCAGTGGAGCGCTTAATGACCTGGAAAGAGTGTTTAAACAATCATTTTCAATGATTGCATATTTAGGAATGGGGGAAAAATTACCGAATATTTCCTATTACGATTCCTCAGGTCAGGACTATGGCTTTACAAAACCGTACAGTGAACAAACAGCCAAAATGATAGATGATGAAGTAAATGAACTGATTAATCAGCAATATCAACGGGCAAAAGAAATCTTATCACAGAACAAGGAGGGACATGAGCAACTCACCCAGGTACTGATTGAAAAAGAAGTTATTTATGCCGAAGATCTGGAAAGAATATTCGGTAAACGTCCATGGGCTTCCCGCTCCGAAGAAATTCTGGCTTCCAAACCGGTTCCCGTTCCTCCGGTACCGGAAAATGACGAACAACCGGAAACACCGGATGAAAGTTTTGAGGACATGTTTACATCAGAAAACAAAGAAAGTTCTTCCTCTGGTCAGGAAGAAAATAACACCACAGAAGTATAAATTAGGATCCGGATGAGTAATCTTTTTAAACGAATCATAACAGGAGTTATATTTGTCGTAATACTGGCAGGAGCAATATTATATAATGCCTATTCTTTTTTAGTGATTTTCTCTATCATTACTTTTGCCGGCTTAAGAGAGTTTTACTCATTGATAGAAACAGCAGGAAAAGCAGAAATTAATAAAGCCGTCCATTCATTTGGCGGCTTTTTACTTCTGGCAGGTTTCTTCCTTTATCTTTCCACCCGCTTAGGAGTGATTGTTTTTATTCCTTTTCTTATTTATTTTCTTTATTTGTTTATTTCCCAGTTATACCTTAAAAAAGAGGATCCTATTCAAAACTGGGCCTATATAGTATTAGGACAACTCTATATCGCACTTCCTTTTGCTCTTCTCTGCTTATTGCCTTTTTACCGGACAGATCCCGGGAATGTTATTACCTATCATCCGGAAATTCCTTTTGCTTTTTTTGTTTTCATCTGGATAAATGATTCGGGAGCTTATATTGTAGGTTCTACGTTCGGAAGACATCGTTTATTTGAAAGAATATCTCCTAAAAAATCCTGGGAAGGCTTTTTAGGCGGTGTATTGTTGACGATCATTACTGCTTATATGTTTGCTTATTATTTTCCTAATACCTTTTCTTCCTGGGAATGGATAGGAATGTCATTAGTTACGGTTATCTTCGGTACGTTGGGAGATTTGACCGAATCGTTATTCAAAAGAACGTTAGGAATTAAAGATTCAGGAAGTATTTTACCCGGCCACGGAGGAATTTTAGATCGTTTTGACAGCGTTTTACTCGCCTCTCCTGCCTGCGCCATTTATTTAATTATACTGAACTCACTCAGATAAGAGGACAAATTGCTGAACATTTTTATTTCCTTATCTATTTTTTGAACCTACCATTTATTTATAAATCAGGATACTATTTGTCCTAAAATTACTGGCAATCTATTATCTTAAAACAATTTAACTTTTTTTCTATTTTTTAAATCAACTATAAAACTTCCACCATACAAAAAAATATTTATCTATTTTTTCTTAAGATGAAACTAAACTCCAAAGAGGAAAGGAAAGGAGGCACAGAAAATACAATTATATAATAATCAATCATTTATATTAAAAAAAACATTTTTTATAATATAAATGTAAATTTTTTTCTCTTTTTTTATATTTCGGAGAGAAGGATATTTTTTAGCCGGAAAGTATGATTATCACATTGATTCCAACAGATTTTTTTTCCCTAAATGTTTGCATAAGTCAGATTAAAGTATATCTTTGCCTCGTGTTTTAAACATTTTACCCTTTTGTCTAACAAACATTATATTACTTTATGAACAAATCAGAACTTATCAACTCAATTTCGGAAAAAGCCGGTTTGAGTAAAGCTGATTCAAAAAAAGCATTAGATGCATTTATTGAATCTGTAACAACAACTTTAAAATCCGGGGACAAAGTGATCCTGGTTGGTTTTGGAACATTCTCTGTTGCTGAAAGAGCTGCAAGAGAAGGTATGAATCCTTCCACTAAGCAAAAAATTAAAATTCCTGCGAAAAAAGTGGCAAAATTCAAACCAGGAGCAGATTTGGATCTTACAAAATAAGTAAGGTTTTCTCCTAAGAAATTCAGAAAGAAGTAGTACATCTTGTATTTACTTCTTTTTTTATGGCTATCGGAAAAACAATTTTTTCCCCTTCCATGCGTTTCTTTCAAAATGACTGTTATATGAAAAAATGTTTTTATCATCCTCTGCTTTTTATTTTCTTCCTGACTTTCTTATCCTGTGATAATGATACTTCTTCTTATTTTCCTTTTTTTGAAGTAGATTTCAGACTAAGCTTAAATCCGGGAGTAAATCATACCCTAAGTGAAATACCAGGCTATTATGAAAAAACGGAAAGAAAAGGAACGGAAAAAATAGGGTATGGGGGCGTATTAATATATCACACGGCAGATGACAGGTTTACGGCTTACGATAGGGTCTGTCCGAATGATTTAAGCAGGGCATACTTAATATCAGCGCCGGACAGTGAAGGAGTGGTAAGATGTAACCATTGCAAATCGGAATTCAGAATCCTTACACAAGACTCACACGGCCGCCCTATTGCAGGTCCGGCATTAGAAAGAGGAAGAAGATTACAGCCTTACACGGCTACCAGAGTGGGAAATGAAGTAGTGGTAAGCAATTTATACTAATCAGTTTTCATGCTTCATTATTTCAATCCGGGGCATGAAGCTGCAGTAGCCAATGGGTCTCCCTATTATATGTTGCCTGCAAATCAGCGAAAAATGCAGGAAGACCTTGCTTTTTTACCGGCCTGGTATGCCAATCCGGATGACTATGTTTATATTCCGCAATCCATTACCTTATTTCCGGAAGAATATGAGGTGACGATAAAAGACCTCCTCCCCTCCTTAGGCACTCCTTTTTTCTTGAATGAAAATACTCCGTTCGGAAATATCCGAAACCAACAGCTTTCCTTATGGGGGATTTCCCCACAAAGTATTGACTTGTTCCGGAAACTGAATGAAAGAGAAAAAATCAGCTTACAACTTCCGGAATGGCACAAAGAAATCAAAGACCTGACAAGCCGATACAAAGCAAAAGAAGGGCTGGATTTTCTTATCCGGCATCTACCGGAAATCTCCGGAGAAATTTCTCCTTCCTTCTTTTCGGATATTACCTCCGCAGAAGCTTATATAAATGCTTCCTCCCAACCATTAATCGTCAAAGCTCCTTATTCTTCCTCCGGAAAAGGGCTGGTATGGATAGAGAAAAATGCCTATACATCCTCTCATCAGCAAATCTTAAGAGGCATCCTGAAGAAACAAGGAAGCATTTCTATTGAAAAAGTCTTGCCTAAAAAAGTAGATTTTGCCATGCAGTTCTTCATCAATAATCCTGATGACACTTCTTTCAAGGCTCTTTCTTTATTTGAAACAAAAGAAAACGGAAAATACGATGGAAATATAATAAGTTCCGGGCAACACATAGAAAAGACTATTAC
The DNA here is from genome assembly GCA_021201815.1 of Candidatus Azobacteroides sp. GTDB lineage: Bacteria > Bacteroidota > Bacteroidia > Bacteroidales > WRGA01 > WRGA01. The sequence goes on from JAJQEC010000090.1 coordinate 21,939, forward strand.
TAAGTTTATTCCTGCCAGCTTATTGGAAAAGGTCAAAAAGTTACTAACAGATTTTTTAAATACCCATTTTTCTCCCTTTTATAAAGGATGCATAGGAATAGATATGCTGATTTATGAAACAAATGGTAAGTATTACCTGCATCCCTGTGTGGAAATAAATTTACGATATAACATGGGATATCTTTCCTATCGGATCTACGAAAAATATATCGATCCGGGAAGTAAAGGAAAGCTGGGAATCATTTTCCGTAAAGAAAAAGGGAGCCTGTATCATACTCACCATGAAATGAAAGAAAAATATCCGTTGAAACTTTCTCCTGACAACAGAGTTATTTCCGGTTATTTTCCCCTTTGTCCTGTTTGCAAGGAATCCCGGTACATGGCATTTACGATCATCCGTAAGAATAACTAACATAACGTTGTGTATCGGATAAAAAAGAGATACAAAACTCAGCAGAATGTGAGGCAAAGCCCAGCAGGATGTCGTATAAAGCTGAGCAGGATGTTATCGTTCTACCTAGGTGGGACGATCGTTTAACCTAGGTAGGGCGATCGTCTGACCTAGGTGGGACGATCGCCTGACGTTGGTGGAACGATGAAATCGGAATAAAAGAGAAATATTCCCTTGGAAAAGAGCATACCGAATATTCTGAAAAGCCTGACGATAGGCTGATAGAGGCTTTTTTACAGGGTAATTTACCTGCCCTGGCAAAGCGCTATCGGTACGCTAAAGATACGACTTTTTAACAGCCATGTCAAGTTTTTTACTTCTTTTTTTCTATTTTACCGATGCCCATAAATAAAGGAAGAAATAAAAAAGTGGCCATAAAGGATAGCATAAGCCCCCCGATAGTTCCTGCTGCCAGCGGAAACCAGAACGCTTCTTTGTCCGTACCGATAAGAAAAGGAATAAATCCGAGAACCGTAGATACGATTGTAAGGAAAATAGGTCTGACCTTTGCATTCCAGGCTTTTATATATATTTTTAAAGGAGAACGTATTTTGCTTTGTTTTTTAATGTTATTGTATTCATCGATGATATAAATATTCGCATTAATAGTAAGTGCGGAGAGAAGAATAAAGGAAACAAAACCTCCCTGGTCAAAGTTTAAATGAAAAAAATAAAAGGTCAGGAAAATTCCTATAAAAGAAATCGGGATGATAAAAATAATAAAAAGAGGTTGTTTTAAAGAATTAAATAAGATACTGGTAATAAAATATATAATTATAAAAATAAGGAATAGCAGGTAATATTCTTTTTTCCCTTTTCCTGCTGTCCAGTAATCAAATCCGACATCTTTTATTATATATCCGACCGGTAGTTCCTTTTCAAACTCCGTGACCGCATGTTCCAGCACTTTTCTGCCCTGTTCCGTAGAGCCGATATATTCGTATTGCAGGCACAAGCGATACTCCTGATTTACTTTAGCCACATTCTGAGGAGCTTGTTCTTTTTCTATAACAGCCAGCTCGGATAGTTTATATTCCCGTTCTCCGATCTTCAGGGGAATATAATTCAAATTCCAGAGATCATACTTTCCGGCTTGTCCGGAGCTCAGGTATATTTTTTCTATGGAGCTTTCACCGGGTAGTTGCCCGGCATACAGATCTTTTCCGAACACATTTTCCAGTGACTGATAAAGCTGGTAAGGCTGTAAATTCTCCCGGATCAGTTGTTCCTTATCTATGACAAAGCTGAATTCTTCATAATCGTCTTTGTACCAGCTAAACTCGGAATTAATACTTACTTCCCTTATCCGGCGATGGGATAACAATTTATTTTTAAAATGTTGGGCCCACACAAGCAGCTCATCATAATTAAAGCCATACATTTCTACCCGGTATGATCCGGCATTCTCTCTTACATCATTGCTAAATCCGTCACCCAACCCAAAGACTCCCCAGCTTCCCCCTCCTAACTCAAGGGAACGTTCTATGAGTTGTGCCTTTAATAAGTGAGGGAAATTGCTTTTCTGATGGTCTTTTGTAAAACGGATTTCAATATTTGCCTGCCGTGCACTGTATATATTTGTCTGGAACTGTTTGATTTCAGGAAACCGGCTTAAATAACTCTCCATTCGCTGAATTAAATGATTCATTTGTTCCAATGTCGAGTAGCTGGGCAAAGTAGCCGTAACCAATAAAGAGGTTTCCTGCCTGTCGGCAAAATAGGAACCATCATATACATGTTCGACAAATAGCCTTATTGTTCCTCCGAAAATCTTATCCGTATATGGCTTTATAATGTCTTTAAAGTAATCGCTGCCTAATGTACGATTATAAAAACCCGCCCATTTCGTATCGTCTTCTATTTTTTCCGGTAATAAAAAAACGGGAAAACCAAAAGCAAGAATAAGGAAAAGAATAAAAAGAACCCGCCAGCGCCTCATAAAAATACACAGCCCTGCGTATATTTTATTAAATCGTATAACCGGGCGTTTTGAAGAAAACTTCTTCCTTTTTTTACTTTCGGGCTGCGGATGTTTTTTCTTTCTATCTCTCTTTTTGATATTCATCTTCTCCACTAATGCCGGGACTAAGAATAAAGCGATAAATAAGGAAACAAAAAGGTTAAACATAAGCACCAGTGCGAAATCCCGGAAACTAAGCCGGAGTTTTTCTTCCAGGAAAAATATAATGGATAAAGAAGCGATAGAGGTAAGAGTAGCTGCCAGAATGGCCATATAGGCCTGCATATTGTTGCGCCGGATAATCTGGTCCAACATCACGATGGTATTATCAATAATCAACGTTAATGAGATGGTAATGCCTGCCAGAGAATAGAGCTGAATTTCCAGATGAAATAAGTAATAAAGAATAATCGCAACGAGCAGATTAATAAATAAAGAAATCAGGATCAATAAAGTATACCGGAAATCACGATATACCAACAATATGAAAAACAAAAGAATAAATAAGGTTAATCCTGCCCGAAAATAAATCTTAGTAAGTTCTTCGTGGATATATTCAGTGGCATCGTAAGCCAGATGTACTTCATATCCGTCAGGCAAAAGGTATTCCGGATTTTTCAGTTCGTCCCTCACTTTTTTACTCAGTTGCAACTGATTTGCATTTTCATCTGCAAATAAGGAAAGATAAATGGAATTCAATCCGTTGATGCGGTAATAACTTTGAGGAGAAGATTCTACTTTGTTTATTTCTACCAATTGACTTAAGGCGACTAATTTTCCTTCTTTATTAAGAATACTTATATTTTCGAAAGAAGAATCATCCTGTATATCAGATGTCAGCGCTATTCTTATCCATTGCTTGTCTCCTTTTTCATCCTGTATGGAAACAATTCCTAAAAAATCTTTATTCAGATGCTGTGAAATGGCAGTCCGGATTTCCCGGATGGTAATCCCGGTATTTTCGAGCTGTTTATAGTCATACATGAGCTGCCATTCGACAGGAGATGCTCCTCTGACCTGAACCCGGTAGATGCCTTCCATTTGTGAAAGTCTTGTTTTAAGTTGATTTTCTACAAATTGCTGAATCAGCAACGGACTGGCCGGAGCATTAATAGTATAGGAAAGAAAGGGAGTATTGGCATGATTATCCACCCGGCTCAACGAAATTTCCGGATAACTGACTTGTTGCGGGAGCATGGGCCACGTCTGACGGATGATAGTAGAAACTTCGAACCGTGCCATCTCCATGTTAGTGTGTCGGTCAAATTCCAGGTAAATATATCCCCATCCGTTTCCGGAAGAGGAATTTATTTTTTTTAACCCGGACAGACGATTGAGCATGGCTTCCAGCCGGGAAGTCGCCTCCATTTCGACAATACGGGAGGAACTTCCGGGCATAGAAAAATGAACATGTATCTGAGGCAATGACCGGGAAGGAGCCAGTTTGACGGTTAAACGGGGTATGAGTACCAATCCCACTAATGCCAGACAGACAAAAGTGAGAATGATAGAAAAAGAAGATATGTGCCTGTTAGAGTTCAATGTTTTTTCCATATAAGAGAGGAAGCAGAATCCCGTAAAACAGGAATACTCACATCAGGATGTTTGATGTGCCTTTCTCTCCGATTCTGTTTTTATTTATTCAATAATTCTTCAAAGGCATAACTCAAGGATTTCTGCCGTTCAAAATCATATAAAGTCAATTTCCGGATTCTGTAATAACTTAACCAATAATTCTTCAATGCTGCCAGGTAATTTGTTTGTGCTTCCTTCTGCCGGTTCAGGGAAAGCGTCAAGCTGTTGATATCTGCTTTTCCTATGACATATCTTTCTTTGGTACTTTCATAGGCAGAGTTAGCCAGGGAAAGTGCTTCTTCCGCGCTGGAAATCAGGTCCTGTTGAATATTAAAATCATTTACGGTCATAATTATTTCCTGCTCCAGGGAAATTTCTTCCTGCTGAACGGAAATTCTGGCTACATTTAAATTATTAAGGACCATATTTGCTTTTCCTTTTCTTACCCCCCAATCAATCAGAGGAATGGTCAATGTAATATTGACCATATCCTGCCGGATCGGGTCATTGTATGCATCCCGGAAATCCCGGCCGGCCTGATTATATCCTACACTCATCGATAAACCGGCATCAAAGGCGCTGCTTTTTTTTGTACGGTCTACTTCCCGTTCGGCTGAGAGAATCTGTTCCTGATAAGAAAGGAAATCCGGATTATTTTCCTGCGCATAATGAAGGGCTTCTTCCGGGGCAATCATTAACTCACGAGGTCTTTCCGGTAATTGCAGAATAATTTCGGTATCTTTTTCCATATTCAGAAAAGAAATAAAAGCAAACATTGCCCGTTTCATTTCGATCTCCGTATTTTTCAGGGTATTTCTTGCATTGACCGCATCTAATTTAAGCGTTAATAAATCCGCCTGGGGGATAGCGGCAATTTTATGCCTCTCCTGCCCTATATAATAAAGTGTATCCGCAGAGGCAACATTCTCCAGCGCCATTCTATATAACGCCTGGGAAACAGCAAGATCAAAGAAATAAACAATTACTTTTTCGGATATTTCCTCCCGTGCATATAAATATTGCCTTTTTGCTTTTTCATATTTCAACGGTTCGATTTTCTTTTCCCATTTAAAAGCATTAAAACCGAAAAGAGACTGATAATACCCGATACGAACCGGAACCGAAGTAAACTGGGAATTTGTCTTATTCATGAAGTTCCGCATATAATTCAGTTCCGTATCTACGAATACCACTCCCCCTGTTAAATCGACATTCTGACTTACCGATAAATTTCCGTAAGAAGAGAGGGTGCGTTGTTCGCGGTAAATATCAATATTGTCCCCGAAGTCATATCTTTCGGTAAAATCACGCCTGTACTGCAAGGGGGTCATGGTTAACGTCAGAGAAGGCAGCCTTTCCGCTTTAAAAGCATGATATTCCCAATATCCCGCCTGATAAATATTTTTAGCACGAAAAGCTTCCAATGAACTTTCGCCTGCACGTTCAATACTGGTCTCCAGATCAAGTGTAACAGTCTGTGCCTGCATGTGAACCTGCAGCATCCATATAAGCACAGTGTATATTCCGATTCTTCTCATTTGTAAATAGTTAAAATTAAAAACACACTTATTTGCTCTTTAAAGAATGTTTTTTCTTCCGTTTTCCATACATAAACCAGTAAGCCAAAGGAACAACGAACAGACTTACCGGCGTACCGATTGCCATTCCTCCGATTGTGGCAAGCGCCAGAGGTTTCTCAAGCTCCGATCCCATGTCATAACTGAATAACAAAGGTGCCATGCAAACGATGGTGGTCAGGCTTGTCATCAAAATCGCATTCAGCCTTCTTTTTCCTGCCTCATGAATAGCACTTATGACATCCAGTCCCTGTTTCTGTAATTGATTCATCATGTCTACTTTAAGAATACTATCATTAATAATAATACCGCAGGTCACAACGATTCCGATGGCAGACATAAGGTTCAAAGAGTGCCCCAGTAAAATAAGAAGGCCAAGGGCTGCTGCGATATCTATGGGTATTTCTATCAGTACGATCAAAGGCTGAACGAAACTTTCGAATTGTGCAGCCAGTATAAAATACATAAGCATAAGGGAAATAAGTAATACGATCATGAGTTCTCCCAACATCTTTTTATTAGAAAAAAACGCACCGGAAAAGCTGATGTCCCAGGTATTCGACCAGGTAGTGTCTTTTTTTACCAGTTCCATGATTTCTTCCGGGTTTTCCACGTCGTATAAATCAAAAGGAATATATTCCCCGGCGCGCCCTGCCACAATGTTTTTTATATCTTCCGAAGGGGTGATGGTAATAAACGTGCTTAGCGGAAGCTGAATCTTCTTTCCGTTTTCTTCTGCCCCGCTATCTATCAGCGTATTATTTATAATTTCATAGATATCACTTTCATTCCCACCTATCATAATCGGGAGATATTGCTGATAAGAACGTAACGTAGTAATTTCATTTTCTTTGAAACCGGTTTTGAGCACCTGATAAATATCATTGAAAGAAACCTCATACAGCAAAAGTTTTTCTTTGTGAATATGCAGATTCAACTGCTTCCGGAAAGGAATTCCAACCGGAGAAGTGCCGGTATTTTCTTTTAAATCCTGATAAATACCTCGTATCGTATGCACATCGGAATCCGAAAGATTACTTTTACTATAATATTCAATGCATAAGTCCGGCTCGCCTGTGACAAATATTTTCTCGAATATAGTTCCTACAGGAGAAAAGGAAACAATGGCATCCGGATAATAAGTCTGAAAATAAGTTTTTATTTTTTCCTGTAAGGAGGGAATGTCTTTGCTTTCCGCAACTTTTACATATACCTCTGCCTCAGAAACCGTTTTTTCTCTTTCCCGGTTTAATAAATATTGTTGTTGTCCGGCCAATAAAGAATTTTCTGTTATTTCCGGTTCTATTTCCTGCAAAAATAAGTTTGTACGGGAAATATTTTCATCCAGGTGAATATTCTGATTCCAGTCAATAGATACCACTAATTCATGCTGGCTGATCGCCGGCATTTTTTCTTTGGGGATAATAAAGAATAACAAAATGCACAACGGAAAAACAGAAATTATTGTGAGGCATGTGATCCATTTATGACAAAATATCCAATTCACTCCCCGATGATAATATTTTTCGAGAGAAGTCTGCCCGGAAGGAACATTCTTCTTATTTTGTTTCTTCCTCCTATTCTTTATAAAAAAAGGAGGTTTTGCCTGATAAATTAATTTATACAGAACCGGTAAAAGCACAATTCCTGTGATATAAGACACCAGCAGTCCTACGGTTACGGAAAATGCCTGGTCAAAAAATAAGGCACCGGCAATTCCACTCAGGAAAATAAGCGGAAGAAAGACGGATATGGTAGTAAACGAGGAACTTAGCATCGGAGCAATCACTTCGTTTGTTCCTTTGATACATGCTTCTTCCAGATTCAGGCCTTTTTGCCTGTATTGTCCGATATTATCGGTTACAATGATGGCATTGTCAATCATCATTCCCAATGCCAGAATTAACCCGGTAAGAGAAACAACATTTAATGAAATCCGGAACAGGTAAAAGAACAGCAAACTGATAATTAAGGAGATAAATATACTCATCCCTATAATCAGCGGTGATTTTATATCTTTAAGAAAAAAAACGGAAACCAGACAAACAAACAGAAAAGCAAGGATTAAATTCTGTTGCAAATTTGAAATGGTATAATCCAGTAATTCTGTCTGGCTTTGAGAAATAGAAAAGGAAATATCAGGATAAGAGGTTTCCAGGTCATGGATGGTAGAAGAAAGAGCAGCCTGCATATTCTTCATATTTTCATCCGCCTGCTTTATCACTCCTAATGTAATCGCCCTCTTTCCATTATAAAAAGAAACTCCTTCGCTTTTTGCGGGAACAATTCTGATGTCAGCAAGTTCGTTCAGGCGGAATATCCGGTCGTTTTTCCTCAGGTAAATATTTCTGACATCCTCTACTGTGCGTATGACAGCAGAAAAATTGATATTATACTGATAATATCCGTCTTTTACAGTCATGCTTCCCGGTTCAATATTATTCTGTTGTAAGGTCTGCCGGATATCCTCCAAGGTAATCCCGGTAATTTCCAGCAGGTTGTAGTCGGGAGTAATCAATACCTGTTTTTCGATTTTTCCGGTCATATCTACCATGGCAACTTCCGGAAGTTGTTCAATACGTCGTTTTATAACAGCTTCCGCTAATTCGGAAAGATCCAGGAAACCGGTAACATCTCCCTCTTGATAAGGAATATCATTTTTTAAGGTAAGGTGCAGGTTAAATACCGGAATGTCCGTAGCACTGGCTTTTATTACCCGGGGACGATCGATTTCCCGGGGAATGTAATTCATGGCCGCATCTATTTTTTCATTTACTTCGATAAAAGCCAGGTCGGTATCCGTACCATATTCAAAATTCAGCCTTATCAGGGCATTGCCGTCCGAAGTTTCACTTCTGATATCCCGCAGTTTTCCGATCTGAAGGAGTTGTTGCCTGATGGGAGCAACCACCGTATTCTCTAATTCCCGCGCAGAGGTATTTTTTCCGGTTACCTGTACGGTAATTTCAGGAATGGCAATGTCAGGCAAAAGAGATACCGGTATGTTCAGGTACGTAATAATGCCCAGAATAAAAAAAGCCAGAAAGGCCATGAGCACAGCCACAGGCCGTTGAATAAGAAATTTTATCATAATTTAATAACCGGAATCAGGAACCGGAAAGAATAGGGTGTATTCATTTTCCCGACTCTTCCTTCTTAACTATTACCGGCGTCTCATTTGCCAGATTTATATTTCCCTCGTAAATGATACTGTCACCGACATGCAGTCCTTCGTTAATGACATATCCCGTAGAATTTTCCAGTCCGGATTGTACATATTTCCACATTGCTTTTCCGTTTTCAAGCGTAAAAACAACCTGCCTGTTTGAGCGTAAGACAACTGCTTCTTTTGGTATTACCAACTGATGGCTGACATATTGTTGAATGCGTACCTTTACATTCATGCCCAGGTAAAGCTTTCCTTTATTAGTTCCATTTACAGAAGCTTTTATCTTCACCATACCGTTTTTATCCACGACCGGATTAATTTCAGAAATACGTCCTTCTACAGTGTAATCTACAACGGAAAACGGAGAGATCATCACTTTATCACCGATTTTAAGAATGGGTAATTCGCTTTCCAGAACTGTGAATTCTACTTCTAACTGAGATTGTCCGATCAGGGTACAAAAGGGTACGGAACTTTCCGGCAGATTATATTCTTTAGAAAATAAATTAGCAACTACGCCATCAAAGGGAGCATAAAGCACAGCGTTCTCCAACGCATGTTTGGCTAATTCATACTGGATCATATTGCTGTCATAGTTGCTTCTTACTTTAGCAATTTTCATTACTTCCGACGGGATATTTGACGAATCGGAGAGGCTGTATCCCTGCCCGATCAACACATCCTGCAATTCCAGCCTTGCCCGCTCCAGGTTATCTTCTGCCTGTGAAAGATTCTTTTTCAATTTGAACTGGTCCAGGACAGCAAGTGGTTGTCCTTTCTTTACATAACTGCCGTTTTTCACAAAGATCCGTTGAATAATTTCTTTGCCGTCAAAATATAAATCAGCCTTTTTACCGGATGAAATAGTGCCGTTAGAGATAATTTCATGATGAAAATCGGAATAGGTAAGCAACATGGCTTTTACCTGGCTTTTTTCATCCGGCAAAATAGTAGATACATTTTTCTCCTTTTCTTTATTAGTTCCTGAACAGGAGAAAAGGAAACATACGGGTATTAACAGCCACCTGAATAACCTCTTCTTCATAGTGATGAGTAATTTTCTAAATATTCTTTCATTTCTTTCTTTATTTCCCGGACTGCAGGAGAATCTATTTTCGGCTTCTTTTTCAGAAGGTACTCAGCCACTTCCCTGGCTTTTTCTTCGTTCCCTGTTTCCCGGTAAAAGTTGACTAACAAATAATATGGATATAACCTGTGAGGAACAATGTGTGAAGCTTTTATAAAATTTTGCTCCGCAAGATAATAATTATTTAATTGCTGGTAATTTTTCCCCATGATATTATAAATCATGGGATCCGCACTCATACCTGACACTTTTGTCAGAACCTGATTGCTTACTTCATACTTTCCGTTTTTTGACAGGGATTGCGCATATTCAAACAAATAATCTATCTGGTCATTTAAAAAAGGATAAAGCGCTTCGTATTTTTCTTCTGCCACATCATATATTTCCGCCTGGTAAAAAACTCTTGCCCGGCTCCATTGTAAATAAGCAGTGTAGACAGGATAACGATTAACTAAACAATAACTTGTTATTATAAAACAAATTACCAACAAACTACTAATCCGGAGTTTATCCTGTTTTTGCAGGCTTCCGTTTCTACGGATTTTTTCCATATTGGAAGCGGCCAGCAGAAAGCAAAAAGCGATGAGGAAAGGAAGCACCCTGAAAGGATAAGACATTGCCGCAAAAACAAGGAGGGAAATCAACGCGCCTGCCAAAGCGATTAATTTTCTCCGACAGGCTTTTCGGATAGTCATAATCAGGATAACCACAAAGAAAAGGAAAGACACCATTCCTGTTTCAACACAAATCTGTAGGTATTCATTGAATGCATATTCGGGATTCCCGGCAATGTTTTCTTCCTGAATAGTTCCTTTTCCTGATGCAAAGTAAGTAGCCTGTTGATTGCCATAAGCACCGGAAAAATTCCCAAGACCTACTCCCATCGGATGATGATAAATAACCGGAAGGGTAATTTTCCACATGAACATCCGCCCATCTGCCGAATCCTTTTTTAAATAATAAATACTACTGCCGGCAACTATAAACAAGCATGCTCCGATAAGAAGTCCGCCGATTATTTTTTTTCCATGGGCTTTATAGAAATGATAAAAATCGTATTTCCGGAAAATAAAGAAACAACCGCTGATGATACTTCCACATACAGCACTTATCCAGGAAGCACGGCTCATGGTGGCAGGTAATATCAGCAACATGGAAATACAGGTACCTGTTGCAAGGCTCCATCTGAGGAAAAAAGGCCAGTTTCTTTTAAAAAGTTTCTTTTTAGCGATATACGGATAATCACTTATTAAGTAATAAACAGCCATCGGAAAAACAAAGGCCAGATATCCGGCATAGGGACCCGGATTAAAAAATGACCCGGTCGTTCTGAATAAGCTATGGAAAGACAAGGAGTATCCATATAACTGCCTTATTCCCCATACCGCTTCTATCCATCCGGTCAGCATAAAAAAGCAGGTTAGGATATACATGTTCCAGGACCATTGAGAAAGAATAAGCCGAAAATAAAAATAACAGACCGTCAGTAAGAACAAGGATATTAATTTAGTCGTTATCTCACCGTTTATCCGGAAGGTAATTATTCCTGCGGACAGGCAAAAGGCTACTATAAAAAAATCCATGATAGAAAATCTTATTTTCCTGCGGTTAATAAGGAAAGAAAGAATAACTGCCAGAGAACTTACCTCCATTCCTTTATAAAACCAGAAATATTTTCCGGATACAACCCCGTTTATTAAAGCTCCTTCTACTACAAAAGGAGTACTTAACAGAAATAAAAAGGGAATGATACAAATGATATTTGTTCCTGTTTTCAGAAAATCTTTCATGGAATTATTTATTCACAATGCTTATTTTACAGTTCGTAATATCCTGTCTTTCCTCAGTTTTCCGGTGTACGGATCATTGGATTTCCATATCATTATCACTTTGCCGATAATATGATCTTCCGGCAACAAGCCCCAATAGCGGGAATCCTTGGAATCGGAAACCAGGTCACCGGCCATAAAGTAGTAATTTTTCCGAAACGTATAGTCCGTAATGATACTATCACCCAGCATTACCTGATTTTCTTTTACGGATACTTCTTCTCCGGTTTCATAACGAATTAATTTTTCGTACAACCTGATATTTAATGTATCCAGCTTTATCCTGTCATTTTTTGCCGGAACATATAAGGGCCCGAATTCCCGGCAATTCCAGCCATATCGGTCATCGAAAGGAAAACAATTATAAATAACCGGATCAATTTCTTCCGGATTTATTTTCGAAAAATTCCGTTGCGTATGGTAACTGCCAAGGCTGTCTTTCGACTGCATGACTTTATAAATCCCGTTGTCAATATAAAAGGTGTCGCCGGGAAGCGCTACACAACGCTTTGTATAATAAGTATTCAAATCCAGTGCCAGGTGGTTCCAGTCGGTATAAGGGTAATTAAATACAAGAATGTCATTGCGTTTCACATTCCGGTATCCTTTTATTCTTTTCAGAACAGGCTTTTCTCCTTTTGATAAAGACAGGAAATTTTCTATTATTCTCGGACCGGGGATCTGTTTATTGACAATTATCTGATCTCCGGCGACGAGGGCAGGCTCCATAGAATCCGAAGGAATAGTAAAAGAAGCAAAGAAGAATATTCGTAAAGCGATGGCAAGAATAGTAGCACCAATAAAAGTAACAAAAAAAGATACCAGTGTGCGGACTTTCTTTTTTCCTGTTTTATTATCTTTTGTGATAACCTCCTTCCTGCTCATATAACCCCTGTTTAATTGCCTGCAATATTAGATAATTTTTACAAGACCAGCCATTTTTCTTCCGGTAAAATTGTATTTTGCTGTACTATATCTTCCGGAGAAATGATTTCCTTCTTTTCAGGAAGAGTTTTCAAAAAAGGCAGCATCCCCTTCTTCAAAAGAAAAACGCTATGTTTTATCCAAAAGGAGTATGAATGCTATTTTCCTCAAAGCACAACCAAACAGAGATAAATTCTATTTCTCTTACCACCATATCTGTGTCCCTTTTTCGTAAGTAAATATCCGTTCTTCCTCTCTTTTGCTATGATTATAAAGAAGAAATAACGCATTTTGAGGAACCTCTTCATACGTTACGGTCCACTCCTCCCCTATCTTTTTTCCTAAGGACAACCAGGTTTTATCCCAGTAAAAAAGTTCGTATGTATCCCCTGTGTGGAGATGGTGGCTCGGATGACGGGGTAAGAACCGGATTTCAGCAATCGGTTGTGCAACGCCCAAATCTAATCCTACCCAGCAGGAATCTGCATCGGGAGCATCAAAAAATGTGAATCGGTCCCCGTCAAATACTTTCTCCCGGGTTGTAGCAGGGTTATCCCAGCAGGAACCCGGGGTTCCGATAATACGGCCGGACAGCTTACGGAGTTCTCCTTTGTCATGCTTATAAAATTCAAGTTCCGCAATATTGGCAAAACTGTTTCTGCCACCCATATACCTGATATAGCGGAATTTCTTTTCATTCTTAACGGGAACATGCTGATAGCTGAATGGAGGAGGGTTTTCTATTCTATAAAAAACCTCCGCATTTGTGAACTCAGGATTATCTGCTCCCTGAAACTCGCCATGCTCCATTCTTCTGGCATGTAAAATCATTCCGAAATCAGGATACCGGCTGAATAAAGAGAGAGTTTCTTTTTTTTCCGGATCGGCATTTTTTAATGTGATCCTTCCGTCCGAAGAAATATAAAACGGAACGGAAGCCGGATAAAATTGCTGGTTGTGGTAATACATTACTATGTACATGCATTCTTTTGCCATTTGCGTAAAAGTAGCTTTTTTCCCTTCTATCTTTCCCCAATGAACAGGCTGCCAGTTGACATTATCAAACACCATGATATAGGCGATCTTTTTCTTTTCAGGAGGAGCAACCGTTAGCTCCATAGATACATCTACAGGATCAAAATAGACTCCGGAAACATCTTTCAGGTACGGATCCTGAAACAACGGGGGAATTTCCTCTTTCAGCTCCTGCATAGCAAGGCTTTCTTCCTGGATTGCAAACATTTTCCGGAATACCTTAGGTGCTTTGTCCGTTGATTTAGGGAGCAGATGTTGTCCTACCGGTAAATGATCTCCGAACTAAAAAGGAGCCTGTTTATCGCCAGCCAGAAACACCAGGTTCCAGTCATGACCCTGAGAACGGTTTGCCCATTGCGGTGTAAAATCCCAGGCAGTAGGTATTCCCAGGCTTCGGAGTGTATAAGTAGTCAACATAGCCAGTTCATAACAAGTCCCCGCTCCTTTATTAAAAAACGCGGACGGAGGAAAATCGAGTTTAAAATGATAAATGTACCATTCGTTCGGACCCAGGAAATAAAGGCGAAAAGCTTCACAGACCATGCTGTCTGTTGCCTCCACATCCACCAGAAGCCTGATATAACCGGACAGTTGTTCCTGATAAATAGGGATCCAGTCTTCTAAAGGTTCCCTTGCCAACCGGTAAGGAAGAAGATATTCACAAAAATCTTCAAAAGACAATTCCCGACACCAGGGATATCTGCTCAGCTCAAAAACATGATCAATATGTCTGATGAGAAATTCCGCGGTAATGTGACGGATATCTTCTTTTATCCGGATTTCTTTCTGGTCTATTTTATATTCCACGGTTTTTATTTTCTCCCGTAATTCTTCTATATACTCCTTTGTCATTTTTTCCGGGACCAAAAGAGAATCCAGTTCCTGATAGTATTCCGATATGGTGGGAAATTCATACTGATAGTGATACAGCATATTTTCAATCAGGAAACAAGCTGCTTTGTATTTCTGTTCTCCGTCCGGTAACTGTTGATAATGGGACAATACCTTTTCAAGTTCTTTCCGGTTTTTTCCGGCCTGACGAAGTGCCTGTTCAAGCCGGTCTTCTTTCTCATGGCAAGAAGCGAAAAGAAACAGAAATAATAATAATTGAAGTAATCTTTTCATAGCATCTGATCCGTATTTTCAATTTTTATTGTAAAAACAGCTTATAAGGTTGTATTTAAAAGAGATCATAAAAACTATCCGGAAAAAATTAATAGGGTCTATACAAAAAAGAATCTTCCCTGATCTTAAATTTAATAACGATAGGTTGTATATGGTCCGTACCTTGGATCTGCAGATTATTTAATCCTTCTGTGTCACCGGCAAGTGCATCTTTCAATATTTTTATCTCCGAAGGGGAAGAGATATTTAAAAAAGAATTCCATAATACATATATCGTATTTTTTTCTATCCGGAAATTAGCATTTTGAAAATGTGTTTTTCCCAATCCGGTATGGGTAAATCCTTCATAGATTTTGCTGGTTTTTGTATCATAATTATGGTCAATAAACCGGGACCTGCCATTTTCTTTAAAAAACACAAGAATATAAGGAGCCTTGGGATAAACAAACTCGTAGACATTTTCATAGAGAAACTTTTTTGTAGAAGGATCAAGTTCGGTATATACTTTTGTAGTATCTCCTTCTTCCGAAGGTAATAAAAAAGTATTTACCGGAAATCTGTATCGATCTATTTTGCGTTTCAAAGGAATAAGCGTTGTATCATTTTGGTGCAGATTTTCACTAAAAGGATAAATGGGTTCATCTTTCAGCACAAAGGTGATATCAAAAGCAGTTACCTCTGCTATTTGAGTAAGATAATTTATTAAATATACGCATTCTATGTTCGGATACCGCACCATAACATTTACGTTATAGTCAAAAACGGAGTTCAAAAAGCAGTCCGAAGGAATTTCATAGATACCGATCAGGCGGTATTTCTTATCATAAGAAAAAAACCTTCCGTAGCGTATTATCCGCAACATAGACAATTCCGTCAGCTACTAAACACGCATCCAGACGTGAATATTCACTGGCACCTTCCCCTTTTTTATTAAAAGTATTTATATACTTTCCTTTTCCCGAAAATTTATAGATACTGCCTTCCTCTTTTGAAACCAGATAATAATTTCCCTGATCGAATAAAACATCATCCATTTCCTGGAAATTACATTCTTTTGTTGGTTCAAGGGAAACCAGTTCCACTTCCGGTTCGACTTCGGAAGAAAGGTCTAAATAACCGTAGGACTGAGTAATACTATCCAGGGATCTTTTATTTTCTTTTTCAGTGAGATTTTCAGTTTTTTCTTCTTTTTTCGAACACCCTGCCAGACAAATGAAGAAGAAGAGAAAAGGAATAAAGGTTATAGTACGCATAGGGAATTGAGTTAATAATATGTATTCTTTTAATAAATTCATGAATGTGCTTTATTCAAGAAAGATTCTTCTTTTATCTTACATTTAATAATTACCGGTTGCTTCCTATCAGACATATCTTTTTCCGGTAACCCTTTACTTTCCTGAAACTTTTTTTCCGATATATTTTGTAAGGCATCCGTTTTTAATGAAGTGGGAAAGAAGAAAGGAGAATTCCATAAGGCATATATTATGTTTGTGTTCTCCTCAAAAGTCGCACTCACAAAATATGTGTCTCCCAATTCCCGGTGCGTAAAGCCCTCATACAGGATACTGGTTTTAGGCTCATAATTATGATAAATAAACCTTGATTTTTCATCTTGTTTAAACCGGACAATAATTTTTGTTCCTGGCAGGTGTATAAATTCCTGAATGTTATTATAAAGAAACTGTTTTGTGGTTCCATCCAACTCGGTATATATTTTTACAGTATCTTCTTTTTGAGCCGGCAGTAAGAATAAATTCACCGGAAATATAAATCTGTCGGTCCTTCTTTTCAAAGGCAGAATGGAAGGATTTGCTTTTTGAGTAAGTTGTTGTATGGAATTAATAGAGTCTCCTTCAAACGCCAAAAGAATGTCAAATACTTTTACCTCTGCTATTTGAGTAAAATAATTTATTAAATAAATAACATTATACTTGGGAAGGTACCACATTTGCTTTACTTCGTAATCGGAATCCGGGAAATGATGACTTTCCCGAGGAATTTCATAGGTAGCCAAAAAGTTAAAGTTTTTATCATAACAAAAAACTTTCCGCTGGCTATTGTCCGCAATCCAAATATTTCCGTTATGCAGGTAACAGGCATCCAGGCAAGTATAGCCTTCTTCCTCTTTTGGAGTACCGGTTAAAGTAGAAACATACTTCCCTTTTTCGGTGAACTTATAGATAGCAGATGCTTCTTTTGAAATTAAATAATAATTTCCTTGCTGAAAAAAAATCCGGTCAATATCCGGAAGATTAATTTCCGGATCTAGGTGCAATGGAATTATCTCAACTTCCGGCTCCACTTCCGGAGAAAGGTCTAAATACCCATGGGAAAGGGAAAGAGAATCAGAAAAACAGGAAGTATTTTCTTCCTTTTCGTATCGGTGTTCTTTTCCCGAACAGGAACAAAGTAAAATAACACAAGTCATAGAAAAAGCTCGAAAGATTCTTCTCATACCATCAGAGGTTAAAATCGGATACATAGGTTTCATTGGTTAAAAGTATTAATTTTTATAAAAAAATCCAAGCTATTCTTTCATTTTACCACCAGCTCTGGTGGCCATTTTCATATAAGAAAATCCGTTCTTCTCTTCCTCCGGAATGGTTGTGAAGCCACAACAAGGCATTGCGGGGAACATTTTCATAGGTTAATAGTTGTTGTTTATTTCCGGATTGCTTTCCCAGGGAAACCGCTCCTTTTTCTTTTATAAAATAAAACAACTCATACAGATTATCTTCCCGGATAAAGTTATCGTCGTTCCAGACCAGAAACCGGATAGCAGTAACCGGGTAAGGTTTTCCCAGGTCCAGCCCTGTCCAGATATCCGTTTCTCCTCTCGAATAAAAAAAAGTAAGCACATCTTTATCAAAAGCAAAAAAAGCGTCCTGTAACTCCAACGGCTTGCCGTCTTCTTCCCCTTCATAAGCGATTACTTTTCCCGTAAGTTCCCGGTTCCCTTCCGTATAAAATTCCAACTCGGCCATTGCACAATGCTTATGGTCAGGAGAAACGTACCGTACATACCTGTATTCGTCCCGGGAAGACAACGGAATTTCGTAATACCTCATTTCCGGTTGCTCCGTGATCCTGTACAGCGTACAGGCATCCCGGAAATCAGCCATATTCGCTCCCTGAAATGCTCCCCCGATCAACAATTCCCCGATATTTTCCAGGTGAGGTTTTATCCGGAACTTCCGGGTCAGTTTCACCGTTTCCGTATATACCGGATCAGGAGTAGCATATATTATTTTGCCTTCTTGATTTATACGAAAAGGATCTGTTACCGGAAAGACGGTTCCATTCCTATAAAAAGCTCCCATGTAATATATATCCGGCTCTATGTCTTTAAAAACCGCATACCCGTCTTTCACCGAAGCCCAGCCAACAGGAATCCAGGAACTATTATTAAATACACAAAGATAAATAATCTCTTCTTTTTTATATTTCTTTTCCAGGGGAACGGAAGCAGAATAAGCGGGAAAATACTCAAATGACACATCCCGCAGCAACGGATGTTTTAAAGAAGGATAGATTTCCTTTTCGGGATAGATTAGGGCAATATGGTCTTTATCCGGTTCAAATTCCTGCCGGTAGATTTTCCCACGTTTTCTTTCCGCATTCCTGGAATTTATTTCCGGACGGATCTCATACAATTCGAATTCTTTCAGCACTCCCAGGCTATCCCGGGTATAATTCCAGTAATGTTTTTTATAACAATGGTCCGGATTCTGGATAATAATATCCGTGCCACAAGGTATTCCCAAAGCACGCAATGCATATACTACTATATCCGCATATTCCCGGCAATTTCCCATTCTCTCTTTTAACAGGAATTCTCCTCCCAGATGAGGAGCGTCTAATTCACTAATAAAAGTCCACGGGGTAGCGACCAGGGCATCATATATTACCTGGCTGGCTTTCAACGGGTCATCTCCCGTATACAGGGAATCCAATACCGGTTGAAAAGTAGCATAAAAAATAGTTCTCCATTCCTGCAACGGTTCGTTTCCGGTCCGGTAAGGAAGAATTTCCCGGCAAAACCGGGAGAAAGAAATATATTTTCCCCAAGGCTGCTTTTCCCATACGTAAAAAGCCTGTTCAATATTATTGATTAAAAAGTCTGCGGTAATGGCCTGTGCATCATTTTTGACAGGAAGTCCGGTAAAAAACGAAGTGCCGTATTTATGGGTAAGATAAGTAGTTACTTCCGGATCTACGCGGTCTTTTCCCAGCGTCACTTCGGGAACCGTATGCTTTAAAGAACATAAGTCCGCCTTAAAATAATCCAGTATTTCATGGTCATAATAATAATGGTAAGGCATATTTTCTATCAGGAAGCAGGCAGCCTGATATTTTAAGGTATCCTGTGGCTGCCGGCTGTAATAAGCAAGCACTTTTTCCAGTTCGGAACGATTTTCTCCTGCGAAATTCAATGCATATTCCAACCGGGAAGGTCCGGTACAGGAAAATAGGATACTAATAACAACTAGTTTTATGGTTAAAAATGATCTCACAAAAAATAAAAATTCAATGGAAATTACTTCTCGACTATTTTTTGTAGAAGTCATCCTGACTTCCTTTTCACTCTGTAAAAACAAAAAAGGCAGACCCTCACAGGCCCGCCTTTTCAGCCGGGAACCGGTAAACTACTCCGGAACCCGTAACTTCTAATTCCACGCCATCTATTATAAATAAATAGCACGCAGAACTACGACAAAATATCTAAATTGAGCAAATTCTTCATATCTTTACACGCTGCCGGATTTATCTTTAGCGCCTTGCTACAATATTCAAGGGCTTCTTCGTTCCTTCCGGCTTCCAGATATGTCTTTGCCAATAATTCCAGGTATAAACTTTCTTTTGGAAAAGCATTATGTAAAGTATGCAAATATTCCAGCATCGTACAGAACAATCCATTCATCTTGGCCTCTGCCTCCACGACCATTTTATCCATCCTTTCATTTCGTGTGCTCATATTTCCCGGTATTATTTATTTAACAACTCCACTTATTACCAAAGGAATTTTTTCTTCTGTATTTCCATATACATATAGGATCTTACGGAAATATCCCTTTGTATCAGGATTTATCGTTACCATAATTTTTATTTTTTCTCCGGACGCTACCGGTCTTCTTTCCCATTCGGGTTTTGTACAACCACAACTGGCATCGACATGGGAAATAACAAGAGGTTCATCTCCTGTATTCTTTATTTCAAAATCAGCCTGATACTGACTTCCTGATTTCATCTCTCCTACTACCACTTCCTGCTGTAAGACTTCTGCCGTGGTAAGCACTTTCCCGGTTACTTTTTTTTCCTCTCCGGCTATCGTATTAACATATAACTCCCAGATTCTCGGATTTAAAGCAGGATTTCCTATTAAAACCACCTTATCGTCTTTGTCCAGCAAAAAAGTCCGGTACTCCATCTTTTCCGGAAAATGATTTAACTTATGGATCCGGTTTTCATAATCTAGATAGACCGGATAAGTAAAATCAGTGGTTTTCAATAAATATTCAATCTCTTTTTTATGAACCGCATGAAAATAGAATAAAAATTCTACTTTCCCATCTAGTAATGAATCTGCTTCTTCCATTAACTGCTTCCAGACGGACAATTTCAGGTTACAACTCATGCATCCGATCGAATCCGTATAAATCAATATTTTATAAGGAGGATCAGATGAAGCCGTACTTTCAGAAGTTTCATCATCCGTAAGTTGTAAGGTCTCTACCCCAACAGGAAAATTTATTTTCTTTCCGGACCATTCGGTAATCAACTCCTCGATATACTCTCTTTCTTCGTTGGTAGAACAGGCATATAACCCAGCCAATATTATCAGACATACAACAATCCGGTTTCTCATTGATAGCTATATTCCACTACAGGCTGATCAGTATCCAATGCCAACGCAATAAATTTCTTATTATCTTCATCCACATGGAAACCTGAAACATAATGATCCAATTTATATTCTTTCAGGGGATTCCCCTTTAAATCGAACACATGAATATATTCTCCTCCCTGCAACTGGTAATTCCTGTTTATTTCTTTAAAGGAATATCCCCAGAATATCGCGTATATATTTTCTTTCCCTACAAAGACATCACTATATCCCATAATTCCAGTTGGTACTGCATGTCCGTTCTGAAAGTCATAAGCAGGCTCTCCTGCTTTTCCATACATTATATTTACTATGGTATCATTATGCATATCATAAATCTCTATCACCTCTCCTAATTGTGTAACTAAAGCAAGAATTCCATTTTCCTGATTGTAATTCAAAAAAGGACGCCAAGCTTGAGCCAAAACAATTTTTGATTCCCCAGCTTTTATTTTTTGATGAGTAGGAATAGAAAAATATTTTTTTCGTACATTTCCTTTTAAATCCATCAGACAAAATCGACTTTCTCCGGTGTAATCCGGAACAATAATGATTGAATCATTATAAAAATCGAAATCAAGAGCTGTGATCAGTTCTTTAGGAATTTTTCCTTCCTGTATACTTGACATTTTCTCGGGAAAAAACTCCAGTATACTCTTTTTGTATGCATCCAGACACCATATATTTTCTTTTTTCCCAACCCGAATATTATAGGAATTTACCAATTCCTGAGGACCATTTCCTCTTTTGGCAAAAGCTCCTTTAAAATTCATTGCCGGATAACTAAATCGGTGGCAGTAATACTCTACTGGATGTAAATCCATTACATACAATAAACTGTCTTGTAAGCGAACCCGAAAAGGATATTTTAAATCAACAATATCAATATTTCTTTTTTCAGAAATTAACTCTATAGTTTCCGGAAAATTCCAGGGATCTTTATTATTACACCCTGAAAGTAAAATGAACATAAGAGAGCAAAAAAAACAAATAACAAACCAATCATATAAAAATAAATTGCTTTTTTTCCTCATTAACTTTTCTGTTTTAATTATTGTAACCTATAGCCATAACAGGCTGTGTAGAGTATGGACAATAAAGAGTACCTATCATATAACATGACTGTATATTTTCCCCTCCTGCCAAGGCCTCTAAATTATTGACCTGAATACCAGTGAACTTATTATCAGTCGTATTTACATTTACATTTAATAATAAAAAAATTGCCATAAGACAAGAAACAAAACATAAAAAAAGTAACTTTTTCATAAATCATAGAATATACAATTAAACGATACAAAAGAACATAATTTTAAATAAACAGAAGAAAGAAAAAAGCAGGGAATTCTTACCCAATTCTTATCTAAAACCCATATATTTGCTTTCCATTACAAACTGACTATGAAAGTAAAACCTGATTATATTAAATGGATTACTCTTTTTACTTTCTTCTTTATAATTTTCAATCAGATTATATGGATATATAACATGTATAATGCATACGTTCAGGAATTTAATGAAGCAATTAACAAATCTTTAGAAAATGCATTGGACAAAGAACTTATTGAAAGACAAGAGACATTGGGAGATTTCTTTTACAAAAATCTTGCTCAATCTTCAGATGAAGAAGGATATATTAAAAGAACTTATGTTACTGCAGATACAACATTTCATGTTCGTATTCATAAGCATGATACAAAATCTCAGAATAAACTTACTCAATTTTTTCTTCAATATAATTATCCATTAAAATTAGAAAAATTAGACAGTATTTTTCAAGAAGAAATAAAAACGACAAAATTTACACTAAAAGACATTAGTTTTGAATATATAAATCTGGCAACAGAAGAAATCTTAGATTCTTATCCTAAAGAAAATAATTTTACTAAACCGGTCCCGGATAGATTTATTAAACTGGATATTCTGGAAAGCATTGGCTTGAAGATGTACATGAAAGATCCCGGCTCCTCGGTTGTGAAAAGTATGGCTTACCAGTTGAGTTTATCCATCCTGCTTATCACCATTGGTATTCTGGGTCTACTTTATCTTATGAGAACCATCTATGCACAATTCAAAGAAGAAAAGATGCGGCAAAGCTCGATCAATGCCATGACACATGAATTTAAAAGACCGATCTCCGGCGCGGTAACGCAAACCAGTCTGATTTCTTATTACTTGGATAAAGAAGATTATCAAAAAGCACGGAAATATGCACAAGGTTCTTTGCTGGAACTGAACAAATTAACTGCCTACACAGAAAGAATCCAACGGATCAGTAACAATGAGAAAGGGAACATCGTCCTGGATAAAACTTCCGTGGAAATGATCCCGTTCTTCGATTCCCTGAAAAATAAATATGAGGGAGAAGTGAAAGGCAAACTGATCGCGCTTGATTATCAAGTTCATACGGAACGGGAAACCATATATGTGGACCTGCTCCACTTTTCCAATGTAATGGATAACTTGATTGAGAATGCCATCAAATATTCCGGAAAAGAAGTCCGGATCGAGGTAACCGTGGAAGACAGGAAAAACGATATCGTGTTGCATGTAAAAGATAATGGTTTCGGTATTTCAAAAATTGATATCAAATATATTTTCGACAGATTTTACAGAAGTAATGCAAAAGAAGCAAAATCCAAAACAGGTTTCGGACTTGGCTTAACGTATGTAAAAGCCATTGTGGAAGCACACGGAGGAAAGATTGAAGTGCGCAGCGAACTGGGTGAAGGAAGTGAGTTTATAATTTACCTGCCGCAAAACAACAACGAGGTAAAAACAGATGTTTAGTAATAAAGGATTGATTTTTTAGACATGTATCCACCTTAAACTAATTTCCTGTACCGTATCCATAAAAATAGAAAGGGTACTCCTGTGGTATGCAGGATTGCTCCGACAGAATATAAACACATACTTTTTATTTCCATATTTTAATATGCAGAATAATAAGATATTAATGGCTGAGGATGACGAAGCCTTAGCTGAACCGTTAAAAGATTTTTTCGAAGATCATGGGTTAGAGGTAATTCATACCGGGAACGGGGGCGAAATCCTTTCTTTGTTTGAAACATTTTCGCCGGATCTGGTTTTACTGGATATTATCCTTCCTGAAAAAACCGGTTTTGAAGCAATTAAAGAGATAAGAGAGAAAAATCTTTCCGTGCCCATTGTATTAATGACAGGTTCCGAAATAGATACGACAAGCGAGATAAAAGGATATAACCTGGGAGCCATCAATTATATCCGGAAACCGGTCCTGCCTCAGGTTCTTCTTGCGGTCATCAGGAATTTACTTTCCCTTCCTAAAGATTTAAAGGAATACAGGGTCGGAGAGCATCAGATAATGATACATAATACGTATGTAGAAATTAATGACTGTAAAATCAAGCTAAGAGATAAAGATGCGATGGTATTCCGCAAATTGCTGGATAAGAAAGGAAGAGTAGTTGAAAGAAGGGAGTTACTGATTGAAGTATGGAAAGAAGATAATTATTTTTATAACAACAGGCTGGATGTTTCTATTAACCGGTTGAGAAAAAAACTCAAAGATTTCGGGCTCCTTCATATCAGGTCTTTATATGGACAGGGATATTTACTTGAAGAAGTACGTGTAAATAAATAAAGAGAAGAATACTTACCCGGAATCCCACAGACAGGCGGAAAGAAAAGAACAGGGCGGCAATGAATGTATTTTTCCTTTTTATTTTTGCCAAATGGTTTATAATCACTATTTTTATCCATCCTTAATGGACAATTATAGGTAGGGTAAGTTATAAAGAAGAAGAATATTTAATTAATGATACGAGGTCAATCTTTCCCTTGCATTTGAAGGGAAAGGAGGGAAATAACACCATTTCCTGTCCCTCTCTAAAAACCACCTATATGGAACGCAACAAAATATTAATGGTAGAGGATGATCCGGAAGTAGCTCTTCCTTTGAAAGAGTTCTTTGAAGATAATGGACTGGAAGTATTCCATACGGAAGATGGCGCGGAATCACTTGCGTTGTTTGAAGTTACCTCTCCGGCCCTGGTCTTACTGGATATCGTATTACCTAACAAAAATGGCTTTGACATAATAAAAGACATTCGTAAAAAGGATCTCTCTGTTCCTATTATCCTGATGACCGGTTCGGAGATAGATTCGGAAAGTGAAATAAAAGGGTATGAGCTGAGCGCTATCAACTACATAAAAAAGCCGGTGCTGCCTCAGGCACTTCTTGCCCTGGTAAAAAACCTGTTGTCCCTCCCCAAAGACCTGAAAAAGTTTGAGGCCGGTGGGTATTCCATTATGCTTCATAATACTTACCTGGAAATCAACGGGGCTAAAATCAAACTCAGGGACAAAGACGAGCAGATATTGCGGAAGCTACTGGAAAAGAAAGGAACGCTGGTAGAACGGGATGAGTTTTTAATCGAAATCTGGGGAGATAACGAATATACTTTTCATAACAGATTGGATGTAGGCATCAACAGGTTGAGAAAAAAGCTGACAGATTTTATGAATATCCGTATCCGGTCTTTGTACGGGCGAGGATATTTGCTGGAAGAAATAATCATCTGAAAAGAAAGAATTGCCGTGTGCTGAAGCAACACGGCTAATGATATGTTACCCCTACGGGGTTAGAAAACATTGGTGGTAGGATATTGCTCTTTTGATATGGGTTAATGTTTCAATGAGACAATAAGATAATGTGGGAATATACTCCTATATATGGCTATCGCACCGGCAAGCCACGGAGTGGCGTCATATCACTAGCCGTGAGGCCTCAGCCCACGGCGGTGTCCCGAGGAAGGAAAATGCAAAGCCAATATGACACAAACAAACGCTCAATGTCGTACAATTACAAGGGAAATATCATCTAAACAAAAGGGGAATGTTATCGCCCAACATGGGTTGAACGAATGTTCAGCGTTGCTTGGGCGTTCGTATATCGTTGGTTGAGCGAACGTCTGTCGTCGGTTGAACGATGAAATGCCGGTAAGATGATTTTTTATTTTGCAGAAGTGTTGGCTGTTTTCCGGTGAAGCCCTTTTAAAGGAAGATATCTTTCTATTTCCGGCTGATAAAGGAGAATATATCCCCGCTAACCACATGTGTAAAGATACGGATTTTCTGCTGTAAAAGCAAATTTTTTCTGATGAATAATTGCCGTGTGCTGAGGCAGCACGGCTAATGATATGTCACCCCTATGGGGTTAGGAAGCATTGGACATTGCTCTTTTGATATGGGTTAATGTTTCAATGAGATAATAAGATAATGAGATAATGTGGGAATATACTCCTATATATGGCTATCTCACCGGCAAGCCACGGAGTGGCGTCATATCACTAGCCGTGAAGCCTCAGCACACGGCGCTTAAATTGACAATATTGGGTTTACGATGGTAATTGCTTTATCGCCATAAAAAAAGCCCACCTCTCAGATAGGCAGGCATTGTTTTATTCAATACATTATCCTCTATATAAATAGAATCGGAATCTCTTTTAATACTTGGACCAATCAGTGTTCCTCATATCTCCGCTTTCCTGTAATTGCTGATGCATAGCAAAACAAGCGTACAGATTCTGTGGGGAGTGACCGCCTTTGGAAAGCTTGAGGTAATCCCATAATAACTGTTTATAATCAGGATGAACGCAGTTTTCTATAATGGCTTTTGCCCGTTCTATAGGAGCTTTTGCCCTGAGATCCGCGATTCCGTATTCACTGATAATTACTTTTACGGAATGTTCGCTGTGGTCATGATGTGAAACCATGGGTACAAAAGCCGATATTTTTCCACCCTTCGCAACGGAAGGAGTAGTAAAGATAGAAATAAACGCATTTCTTGTAAAGTCTCCTGACCCTCCGATTCCGTTCATCATCCGTGTACCGGTAACATGCGTGCTATTGATATTACCAAAAATATCCGCTTCCAGGGCGGTATTAATCGTAATCAATCCCAATCTCCTGATTACTTCGGGATTATTGGATATTTCCTGCGGACGAAGCACAAGCTTATCATGGAAGAAATCCATATTGCTGTACATATCCTGTAATACTTCCTCTGTAATCGTCAGGGAAGAACCACTGGCAAAGCTTACGTGGCCTTCTTTCATAAGGGTAAATATGGATTCCTGAATTACTTCGGTATACATGGTAAAAGTCGGGATTTCCGGATTTTTACCTAATGAATCCATCACTGCATTGGCAATATTTCCTACTCCTGACTGAATAGGCAGAAACTCTTTGGGAATAATTCCTTTTTTCAATTCAGAAGCCAGAAACTTAGCCACATTATCCCCGATTTTTACCGTTACTTCATTCGGTGGAGTAAACGGCGCGAAACCGTCCTGCAGATCCGTTTCCACAACGGCAACGATTTTTTTCGGATCTACCTTAAGATAAGGAGTACCGATTCGGTCTCTTACGGTATAAATCGGAATATCTTTTCTATAGGGAGGGGCAGCCGGCTCATACAAATCATGCATTCCCTTTAAGCTTTTGGAATGGTGATGATTCAACTCAATGATAATCTTATCCGCCTGATGGGCAATGGTAGGGGAAATACCTACTCCGGTGGTAAGAATAATCGTACCGTCTTCTGAGATATCACATGCTTCCATAATTGCCACATCGACTTTTTTCAAAAAGCCATACCGTAATTCCTGTGCAATCTGGGACAAATGTAAATCATAATAAGGAGCTTCTCCGTTATTAATTGCAGCACGAAGATCCTTGTGCGACTGGTAGGGAGTTCTGAAAAGTACCGCATTAGCTCTTGCTAAGGCACCGTCCAGCATATCACTGGTAGATGCACCGGTATACATTCCTACTTTAAACGGATTTCCTTTTGCATGTTCCGCTTCTGCTATTTTTGCCAGTTCGCTGGTGACAGCCTTTGGGGCTCCGGCAGAAGTAAAACCGCTAAACCCGATCGCATCACCGTTTTTAATAAATTTTGCTGCCTCCGCAGCAGTCATAAATGGTAAAGACATGTTTGTATATTTTTTCAACTAATTTTTCAGGACTAATCCAAATCTTCCTCGCTAAATTCAGGAGTGCAAAGATAGGAAAAAACCGTTACCTTTTATCAAAATTCCGAAGTAAAATGAAACTGAATATCCTTAAAATCAGCTTGTGCCATTTGCAGGACATAGGAAGAATCAGCCAGAAAAACATCCCGTCCTTCCTTATCTTTTGCCATAAACTGGTATTTTCTTTTCTTGAAGTTCTCCAGTTCTTCCGTATTTTCACTTTCGATCCAGCAGGCTTTATATAAATTGAGCGGGTCCCAGCGACATTGTGCCCCGTATTCATGAAGCAGGCGGTACTGGATGACTTCAAACTGAAGCTGCCCGACTGTTCCGATAATTTTACGGCCATTAAACTGGTTAATGAACAACTGAGCCACTCCTTCATCCATTAATTGGTCAATGCCTTTATTCATTTGTTTTGCTTTCATAGGATCCGCATTTTCGATATATTTGAACATTTCCGGAGAGAAGCTCGGCAATCCTTTAAAATGCAGGTTTTCTCCTGCGGTCAGGCTATCCCCGATTTTAAAATTACCGGTATCCGGTAAACCGACGATGTCTCCGGGATAAGCTTCATCTACCACAGATTTTTTCTGTGCCATAAAAGCCGTCGGACTGGAAAATTTCATCATCTTATTAAAACGAACATGCTTGTAGTTGGCATTCCGTTCGAATTTTCCGGAACAGATCTTTACGAATGCAATACAACTCCGGTGATTGGGATCCATATTGGCATGAATTTTAAAAATAAAACCGGAAAATGCTTCTTCCTCCGGCCGGACAATCCGCTCTTCGGTCTGTACAGGCCGGGGAGCCGGAGCGATGGCAAGAAAGCAGTCCAGCAATTCCTTCACACCGAAATTATTCAACGCCGAACCGAAAAATACAGGTGCCAGCTCTCCTTTCAGGTACTCTTCCTTATCAAATTCAGGATATACCCCTTCAATCAGTTCAATATCTGCGCGCAGCTTTTCGGCATTTTCTGTTCCTACATAATTCTCAAGTTCAGGATTCAAAAGATCTTTAAATTCGACAGATTCGGTTACTGTCTGTTTGCTGGGCGTATATAAATCCAGCTTTTGCTCAAAAATATTGTAAACACCTTTAAAACTCTGTCCCATATCAATGGGCCAGCTTAACGGACGGACGCTTATTTTAAGTTCTTCCTCAATTTCATCCAGCAAATCAAAGGGATCTTTTCCTTCACGGTCCAGTTTATTAACAAATACAATAACCGGTGTCTTCCGCATCCGGCAGACTTCCATTAATTTTCGTGTCTGCGCTTCTACTCCTTTTGCGACATCTACCACAATAATTACACTATCAACCGCCGTAAGGGTCCGGTAGGTATCTTCGGCAAAATCCTGGTGTCCCGGAGTATCCAGGATATTTACTTTATAATTATTATAATCAAACCCCATCACGGAAGTAGCGACAGAAATACCTCTTTGTTTTTCTATCTCCATCCAGTCGGAAGTTGCTGTTTTCTTAATTTTATTGGACTTTACTGCTCCTGCCACATGAATGGCTCCTCCGAAAAGTAACAATTTCTCTGTTAAGGTAGTTTTCCCCGCATCCGGGTGACTGATTACCGCAAAAGTCCTTCTGCGGTTTATTTCTTCAATAAGAGACATACTTATATTAAATTTGTTAATGTGATAATGTGGGAATGTGCCAATTTGTTAATTTGCCAATGTGCCAATGTGTCAATGAGTGGAAAGGATAAGGTTAGTGTCTGCATCTGATAATAAAATATTTTATTTATGTATTAATAAAATATGAATAAAGAAATAAATAACAACCGGTAAGAAACACCGACGTTATGTATTTTTTCTATTGTTTTATTCACTCATTAGTACATTTCATCATCCAAAAATTGATTTTGTCAATTTCTCTCATTGGCACATTGGCACATTAACACATTATCCTATTAGTATATTGACACATTTTTTTAAGCTTTCTTCCCAGTGGGGAATGGTTAAAGAAAACGTTTCCTTTATTTTTCGTTTATTCAGTACGCTATAATAAGGACGGGAAGCTTTTGCCGGATACTCTTTTCCTTCGATGGGACTTACCTGGCAACTTATCCCTGCCATTTTGTGAATACTTTTTGTAAAATCATACCAGCTGCATACCCCTTCATTAGAATAATGATACACCCCCGAACGAAATCCTTGTTTTTCGGAAAAATCAATAATCTGTAAAATAGCCAGCGCCAGATCTCCCGAATAAGTAGGCGTTCCTACCTGATCAAAAACAACATTTAACCGGTCCCGTTCTTTTCCTAAGCGAATCATCGTTTTTACAAAATTATTTCCGAAAGTAGAATACAACCAGGAAGTTCTTATCACCATACTATTTTGGGGATATATTTCATTTAATGCTTCCTCCCCTTTCAGTTTGGTCATTCCGTATACCGATACCGGCGCAACCGGATCTGTTTCTACATACGGCCGATAATTAGTCCCGTCAAATACATAATCGGTAGATATATGAATAATTTTTATCTGGTGTTCTTTTGCAGCCATTGCAAGATACCGGACTGCATCGTGATTAATGCGGCCTGCCATTTCTTTCTCGTCTTCTGCTTTATCGACAGCCGTATAAGCAGCACAATTAATAATATAAGAAACCGCATGCTCCTTTAAGAATCCACCTACATCTCCCTGACTACAGATATTTAATTCTGCGACATCCGTAAAAATAAAATCAAACTCCGGAAATTCGGAAGATGCGATACGAAGGTCATTTCCCAACTGACCATTTGCGCCTGTAATTAAAATAGTTGCCATTTTGCTGTATTTAATAATATTCTACCCATTATTATACATGGTTAGCTTCTGTTTTCCTATAAACGATGAAATAATAAACAGAATGCTTTCCGACTTTTTACAAATTTTCTGCAAAGATGCAACTATTTAAACAAATTCCCGGGATTTATAAATTATTTGATGGTATTTTTCCTGATTTATTTACCAATCACCCTATTGCTCTGCGGTAAGAGATTTTTATAGTTCCAATCCTCCCTCTCTGTCAGCTTTATAACTTTCCGAAAGGATAGCCAGCAAGCGGCTGATCTGCTCTACAGCTTTTTGAGTGCCTTCTGTCACAGGCTTTCCCTGCAATTTTAATAATAAATAACCGTATAAGGCGGCAAAACAGGTTTCAAGTTCCCCTTTCTGACTTTCTCCTGCTTTACTTCTGAGCTCTACAATAAAGGGCAGGGTTTTATAATAAGCGGAAACATAAAAAGGTTGCCGGGAAGACTTTAGCATTCTTACATGCAGGTCGGTAAGTTCTATAAGAATATTCTGATTTACCTGAAGATGTCCTTTCTCATTCACCTGTTCGATTTTCATCATTTCGATCAGGTTCTCATACCAGTTCCTTATCTGTTTTTTTACTTCCTCAGGCTGGTCAAATTTATCAATAATGTGTTGTTGTATTGCTTCAATATCCGAATGATAAGCACGGATAATATCTTCTATCTGCCACATATAAAGCAAATACTCCGCAATATTTTCTTTCTTTTTCCGGTTAGCAATTAACATATTCGATTTTTC
Organism: Candidatus Azobacteroides sp.; assembly: GCA_021201815.1. GTDB lineage: Bacteria > Bacteroidota > Bacteroidia > Bacteroidales > WRGA01 > WRGA01. Next base: position 53,134 of record JAJQEC010000090.1, read on the forward strand.
TCTCCCTTTTCAGGTCTTTGTTGGATACCATAAGAAAATCCCTTTTTAAATCAGGGTATTTCTTTCCTGTCAGCTTCCGGGTCAAAAGCAGGCTCTGCAATAGAAGCATAAAAATCCCTGTCCTGTATTCCCAACTGACGACATAAAAGACGAATGCCATTGATATGTTCCAAAAACAAATTTACAGGAAAACATAGTTCCTGGCTTTTTACGATATATTCTCCGAAACGGGTTATTAATGTGATATTTTGCTGCTCTTCCCTAAAAGCATGGCTTTCGTAAGGAATGGCTGTCACGTCTTCTCTTACTCCGGAAGCGAGCTTCTGCAATTCTTCATCGGACGCTTTATATATGAATTTGCCGTCCCGTTCGATTTGCTCCACAAACTTATGAAAAACTTCGTAATAATCCTCAAAAGAAGAATAACCGGCCACACATTCTTTATTGATGTCAGTTACGACTGCAATATGAGGACGCAGGAAATGTAACAACGGTTTTTTATCTATAGTAGCAGTAAAAAATTCATCGCCTTCAATAACGGCAATTCTGGCATCGTAACTTAATGCAATGGATTTGTCAATGCCTTCAATTTCAGAATTAAGGGCATAATCAACTTTTACATTCTGTTCTTTTAACGTCTTCAGGAGAAGAGAAAGAAAACATTTCCGGTTTTTGCTTCCGGCAACAACGACCCGGATTTTATTTTTTGTTCTTTCGAATATAAATTCAGATAAAGAAACAGTAAGTACTCTTTTTTCTTTACTGGCTATTAACTCAGGATTCGTGTTATCAATATGAGGAGCAGGAACCACTGCCATCAGGTTATTCGTAATGAAGTCGGGATCCCATCCTTTGTATAGGTGTACCCCTTTCTCTTTCAACCGGGAAAGATAAGGTTCTTTTATTTCCGGATCCGAACCACTCACTTCATACTTTTTTCTATAAGGGCTATGGCAAGATCGCTCATTATTTTGTTGCCTATAGAAATAAGATGAATTTTTCTTTTTGAGGATAGCGGAGTATTCTCAAATTTATCCATATGAGTTATAGCAATTTTTAATTTGTGACAAAAATAATATGAATCAACGATTTATCAAATATTAATTCATCTTTTTCAAATAAAATCTCAAATATTTATTAAATATTATTAGAACAAACCTCGCAAACAATTGTTTTATAATAATATATAAAATTAACTTAATCATTGTTTCGGAAAGATATTTTTAACTACCTCAACAAATAATTAAATTATTTTTATCACCCAACGCTGTTTAATAAGGAACCGGAGTGCTCATAAATAAATATTCCGGAAAGTAAATACGGAGTATTCCTATTACCTTCTCTTGTATAAAATCAAAAAAGTTTGAGAATTTCTTCAGTTTACCTGTTTCTTTATTTCGTAGCAGGAGTCCCTGCGTAATACTATTAATTTTACAAATACATTAAGAAAAACAGGAGATTACTTACCTTATCCTTATATCCTATCTTTATTGAATCGATCACCCTTTTCAGCAAAGCGATTATATTAAATCTTTATGCAAAGATACATCGTATTCCTTTAATATTTTACAAAGTCAAAAGAAATTATCGGATTTAAAACATAGTTTAAGTTTTCAAAATAAAGAATAAGATTTTTTACATTAAAATTAACCCTCCTATTTTAAAAGAGAAGTAATCAGTGAGAAAGGCTTAGAAAACATATGTCATTAACAAACGTGTTTCAAAAGACTGTGAAAATACATCCGGAAAATACCTGTAATTCGTATTGCGTGTATAAGCATAAGACATACTGGTCAAATATAGGTTTTTCCTCACTTTCAAATCGAATCTTAAACAAAAAGAATGCGTTGTAGACTGCGAAGTATCCCCCTGTGCATTTAAGGTCCTTTCGTCTACTGTTTCCCAGTTAATGTTCTCAGGATATCCCTTCCATGTGAAAAGACGGAAGGTTTCATTCATTAAAGAAACACTGAAAATATCTTTATAAGAGAGCGCACCACCCAGTTTCCAGCCAAATCCGCTTCCTAAGTTATAATCTCTGTCATTTAATACGTAATGATCACTCAACGAGGCGCCTAACAGAATTCCATTGAAATGAAAAAAAGAATTAAATCCCCAATTACCGGGCCGATTACTTTTGTGAATTAACCCCAGCCCGAAGGATGCCGGAGTACTGAATCTATAGGGTACATCGGATGATACGGCTGAAATAGTATCGGAATCATAATAATCATAATACTGATACATACCCAGACTTAAAAAATCTTTTGTGTTATTCATTAATTCCGTAGAATATAAACGTCCCATGATATTCAACTGACCAAGAAACGGCTGAGAGCTATGTGCATTTAAATTCAACTTAAAAGTAATATAATCATAAGGAGTATGGCTGTCTCCTTCAAACCGGTCACCATATTCTACCTGAATATTAGCTACTCCCCCCACCCCTGTATCCAGAATCGGTTTTTTCAATTCCAGCACCCGGAGTCCTGCCGATACTTCGATCTTCAAATCCGGTGTTGGAAAGTATTTCCCGGAATGGGGTCTTTTCCTCCAGGCTTCTCCGTTAAGGATTCGGGTTATTCCACGTGTAGGAGCTACAATAAAAGAAGCAAATTCCAATCCGAAACGAGTAAAACCGGTTTTTCTGTCATCCAGAATAAGATCTGAGGAACGAAACAGAAATTCCCCTATTGCCATTCCTCCGATAGGAGTAGCAATGATATCGTTGGTAGAAGGATATTCACATTCCATAAAAAGTTCCCACATGGCACTTCCTGCCAAAGCCAGTCCGCCTGATTCCCAATAATTCAATCCGTTGGCTCGTCTTGCAATAAAATAAAGGCTTCCATTATAAGGATGAAGAAACATATTCGTACCCATATAATCATTATCCCAGATAAATCCATGTTTGAAATTTTCTTTTATGGTATGCCAACTGATATAGGAAAAATCGCCTTTTTGGATGTACCGGTCATGTGCCCATAATCCGATATTTAATCCGAATGTAATTGCTCCTGCCTGCAGCCAGTTCTTTTTTGGAACCGTATCTCCTTTAAAAGAAACCGGACGGGAAAGGTCTTTATTGACAGGAGTAAAAAGCTGTGCATTCAGAGAAACGCTAAAAAGAAGGATGATGAACAAAAGAAAGAGCAGGTATTTTTTTTTCATTCCAAAAACTTCATATTTTCCACACTATTATTTTCCTTCATAAAGAAACAAACTTCATTCCCTAAAAGTTAGATGGTTAAAAAGAAAAATTTTCCCCTTAATAATTTATACGGAATAAGAAAGCTGAAAATGTAATTTACAGGAGTTAGCTGAAAAATCCTGCCGCAAACTATTTAAATTAACTTCTTTCCAGGCAGGAAATTACTTCGGATTCCGAAAAGAGGAGTGAATTTTTTAGTAAAAAAGAGAGATCAAAAATTTTAATTGCTATTTTTATCTTTCAAAATAGCCATGAGCGAATGAAATATTTCCGGAAAACCAATTATTAATTTTATTTTCTGCTATATCATATAAACAAAAAATTTTACCAATCAAAACCAATACCGTATGAACAGGAATTTACTTATTTTCTTACCATTCTTATTCTTCTTTTCTCTCTTCCTGCAGGCAAATGAAAAGGAAGAAAAATTGATTTTTACTTACAAAGCAGGTGATATTACAATCACACTACTATCGGAAATGCAACGGGAAGGGACTTCGGATATCCTTATCGGTGCCAGTGAAGAAATAATAGCAAAAGAAATACCATCGGGAGTATATCCGAGTGCTGTCAATGTGTTTCTTGTGGAAACACCGGACAAAACGATCCTGATAGATGCCGGCTTTGGGATAAAGTTATTCGATAACCTCCATTCAATCGGCAAAAATATAGAGGATATTGATATTATCCTTCTCACCCATATGCATGGAGATCATATCGGTGGCCTGTTACGTGACGGAGAAAAAAGTTTTCCGAATGCAGCCCTGTATATTCCACGGAAAGAGTATTCCTACTGGACAAGTAAAGAAGAGATGGAAAAAGTAACCGAAAATAAACGGAGTGGCTTTCTGAATGCTCAAAAGACAATAGAAAGCTATCAGGATAAGTTACAATTATTTGATCCGGAGGAAGCCGGTAGTGCTGCTACCGAACTTTTCCCCGGTATTACCCCGCTTGCTGCTTATGGACATACACCCGGACATACGGGGTATTTATTGGAATCGAACGGCAATACCCTTTTTATATGGGGGGACCTGGTAAATTGTATGCCCATCCAGGTGCCTTATCCGCAAATTGCTACCGTGCATGATATTGACCCGTTGCAGGCAAGTATAACCCGGGAAAAATTATTCCATTATCTTTTGACAAATAATATCCGGATAGCAGGGATGCATATTGAATATCCGGCGATGGGTGAGCTTCGGTTAATTGACGGCAAGTACCGCTTTGATATATTTCAGGAAAAATGATAGAAACTAATTTGTATGACCATCCAGCTACCGACCTGATTCCTTTTTTTCCACCTATCCATCACTACTGACAAATAAATTAGGAGAGAAAAAACGGATATTAAGTTAAAAATGACATTTTAATCAATAATTTTTATATGTTTGTAATATATTTCATTTAATCCATAAAAATTATTCTCATGAAAAAAGTATTTTTTCTTGCCGTTGCTCTTATGTCTGTGATTTTATTTAGTTGTGGAGATGGTTCCACACGTACTGTAGGTCCGAGAGTTTTTAATGACACGGCTATAAAAACGTTCCAGGCAGCTAATAAAACCCTGGAGGAATTCGATGCAAAAATTACAGAGGCTGTTAAAACCAATAATCTTTCCGGTCTTGAAGCGGAAGCGGATGCTGCTTCGGCTGATATTGACGAGAAAATAGAGAAAATGCAAGCATTAAATGGCCCTGAAACTGCACAGGATTACAAAAATGCTGTGCTAAAATCTCTGGAATCGGTAAAAGAAGTAATTGCAACCGGTAAAAAATATGCTTCTTTGCCAGAAGGATATTCCAAAAAAGACTTCAACGCATTGGAAAAAGAATACAATGAAAAAAGAAAAGAACTTTCGAATAACCTGAAAGAAGTAGCTACGGCACAGGCAGCCTTTGCAAAAACCGTTAATTAAATTTCCCCTGAATGAATTTCTTTTTCGGAAAATGAAAAAAGGAAATCCCGATAATTATATAGCGAACTATATGATTATCGGGATTTTTATTTCCGGAAACTATAACGATAAGGCTTTATTTTAACCGGTAGCTCAGGGTATGTTTTCCCTCTTCCATTTAAATATAATAACAGGAAAGGCCGGCACTCATCATTTCCGGCCTTTTTATTTTGTAAGATCAGACAAATAGTTAATGTGGACCCTTTACTTCTCGAATTTCCCTAAAATCAATACATCACCGGGTACATATACTTGTTGAAGATTAATATAATTGTCGAAAGGAAAGAGAAGGTTTTTAAGGACAAATACGGAAATACTTTTGAAATCCATGGACAGATTTTTCTTTAATGCAGGCATAAGTAATTCTCCCAATTTATTATTTATATGTTTTTGTATATCATCACAACCACAACTTCCTCCGCCGGAAGTTTTTACCACTATTGTCGGAAGTTGATCTTTTAAATTAATTATAATGTCCTGTTCCCTTCCCAAACCGGAAATTGTCAACGGAAGATTACCGGAAATTGTTAATAATAAAGTCGAATTAAGTTCGTCTTTAGAGGTTGTTTTTCCTCCCATATTGTTATAGATCGTTTTATGGCAGATAGTAATAAATTTATTATTTCCGGAATAGGTTAACTTTATTGTTCCTGTCTTCTCAGGATTTAATGTCATATCATCGAGATCCCACCTGTAAGGATTGATTTTAGCTTCGTATTTCTCAAAAACATAACAGTCTCCATACCTGTAACTTCTATTCATTGCTGAGAGATCTATGCTTTCTTCTATAGAAGCTCCGCTTAAAATAGTGTACCAGAACTTTTTTTTATCTTGCGGATCTTTCCCTTTTGGCATCCATTTATTTTCACAAACAGACGCCGGTAAAATACTGGCGAAAAAAAGTTCATTGCTGATCATAATACTGGTTTGGCTTCCTTCGGAGACAGGCTCCTCAATATCCGTGCTCAGGCTCAGGTGACTATAGTCCGGATCGGTTATTTGCCGGTTATTGGTATGAATAAATACCTGAAGAAGATGGTTATTATTGCGGGTAGTAAGGACTTTGAACAAGAACTGATTCGGCTTAAGATCTGCTAGCGTGGAAATCTTACTGAGGTCCAGGGAGTTGATAATATAATAGACCGGATTGTTTGAAAAATAACTTTTTACCGCTTCACTGAATGCCAACTTTTCCGGGTCACTCATATCCAGTTTTATATTTTTTGCTTCGAAGGTCCCTTTTTCCATATCCAGCACAATACTGCATATCTGCTGATTTTGCTTTACCAGTCCTTTTACTGTGCTCAGTTGGATAATAGCTTCCAGTTGACCGTTTTTTACCTCTGTTACCTGTGAAAAATATTCCATGACAAGCAACACTTTTCCCTCAATGGTTTCTTCATGGATGGATTCTTTGGGTATGTCGTAAAGGTCTGCAATCTTTTCCAATTGAATCCTGTTTTCTTCGGTTTTAACTCCGGCATATCGACTACCCGATTTTATTTCTCCCGCTGTTATCTGCATAATCAGACGGGTATTTTTATCTGCATTTACCAGAAATTCCAATTGCGGATACCCATATTCGAGGTTAAAATAAGTACTATCATACCGTGTGATATTTTTTATCTTTTCTTTCTCTATCCGGGTATCGACAGTTATTTTGCCTCCATACAAGTGTTCTTTTTTCAGTTCCTCGTACTGCTTCTTCAATACCTCATTGATATTGTTGAGCTGCATGTTCAGGACGGCATCCCATCCATTCAGCTTAGTACCGCCTGAACCCATCGCACTTACCAATTCCTGTTCGGAAGGTAGAAAACCATACTCCCCGGAGTTTATTCTTATTTTTTCTTCCAGTATTCTGGTTTGAAGAATAAAAGTCAGAGTAACTTTTACTGTCAATCCATCAAATAGAAGGTTCTTGTTCGTAACTGTCGGCAAAGAAATCTCCCAGCAGGAAAAAGGAGTGATCATAGTTGCGTTTTCTGACCATGATTCTCCATGGTCACTGAATTGGGGACGATTTCCTTCTACCTTATAAATATAAGCACGCCCTCTTTCCAGCGTATTGAATGTCAGTATACGCCCGTCAAGTCCCTTATTATAAAACGGACGTCCCCTGTACCTTAGTTTTACCACATATTCTCCTGTGTCGGTTGATTGTATTCCTTCCACTTTAGCAACCACAGCCTTTACTTTTACATCTACATAAGGCTGAAAATCGCAGAAATCAGGATGCAGGTTAAATTGATAGATTCCTCCTTCTTTCAACGATCCGGAAGGAATTTCTATATACACTTCCTGAGGGTTTGTCGTAAATGCCTGATGTTTTTCCAGCTCTGCCCTGGCTTTATTGGTGTTTTGTATCTGATCTACCAGCGCACTTTTAATTCCTAATGTACTGAAAGAAGTAACAGGGGTGGAAGGTTGCAAATAAATATAAGATAAAGATTGATCCCGCAGAATAAATGACCTGGACAACATACTTAACATGTGGGACTGCATGGAAGATAAGCTTCCGATAAGGCCGGTAAGATCGATTTTTTCTATTTCCAGATCCTTGATATCGGAGGGGTTCAGGTCTTTTCCCAGTTGATTTAACCGTTCAATCTGTTCTTTTATCAGCCGCTGTTTGCTTTGTTGAATATAAATTTCCCTGCTTGTGGCATTGTAAGTCGATTTTCCGGAAGTATAGGCTTTTCCTTTTAAAATAAAAACCTTAAAAGAGGCCACCAGCTTTGTTTTTTCTTTTCCCACATTTAGTTTTGCGGGAACATAAGACAAAATCTCATCGAACCGGATACCTAACTCGTCCCATTTCATATCGGAACTAAGCAGTCCTGAAATTCCTTCAAATTCCTTTTGTGCATCTTTAAGTGTATCGATCGATTGGGTAATATCTTTATAGAATTTATCCAGCGAAGAAACAATATTAAGGAATTTCTGTATCTGTTGGGCCAGGCTTCCCAGTTCCTTTACTGCCCCTATGGAGCTGGCAGGAATAAAGATAGATGTTCCGAGGGAAAATAAATCTCTCGCTACTGTTAATCCGAAATTCACTCCCTCTTTAATAGAGATTTCCAATTGTTTATTTCTTAAAGCCTCTTCATAATCCTGAACATCTGCGATCAGGTCTGCTTTAGCTAGCTTTAATTCTTTATCCAGTTCATCGATGGCAAGTTGCTGTGCCAATTGTTCCTTCTTTTTTCCGTTAATAATATTTTCGTACCAGTCAGAAAGAGCTTGTTGTTCTTCTGCGCAGGATTTGAGATAATCATGTAATAATTTTCCGGTGTCTACAATATTCTTGTTAAGGTCTTTTGCGACATCAATAATTAACTCCTGCAATTTTCTGTTCTCTATCTGTCGCTGGTACACATCCATATTTTTATTGATTTCATCCACATAATCCAGCATGCTATCTATTTCCTTTTCATAAGCACTTTCCGGAAGAACAGGAACGAATATTCCGATGGAGGTATCTTTATCAATATGAGTCAGGTCCAGTGCCCGGATTCTTAATTCCAGCAGGTTAATGTCTTTCGTATCGGCAGGGATACATTGTACGATCCAGGAAAAACAGTCACGGACGAATGATAAGAGAGAGTTATTTTCCGTTGTATCCAGCATCCCATATACCGATTCGGCAAAGGCATATACGTATTCCAGATTATCTTTATACCTCGGGATATCAGTGGCAGGAATATCTTCCCCGGAAAAAATAACGGAGCCCTGTACTTTCACAAGCTCCCTTCCATCTTCATCTGTTTCACCTGATAGGTATTTAAGTCCGTCAATAATAGAGAAGTGGCTGGTCTCCGACGCGTTACTCACGATTAATGCTCCGAAAAAGTGCCGGGCATACAGGGTAACGTTTTTCATTCCTTCATCCGTTAATTTTATCATCGATGTTTCCTTATTTTCCAGCACTGCAACTTGTACATGGATAAACACATCCTTGCCGGGAAGGAAAGTTTCATTTTTCAGGCTGTCTGTCAGGATATTCGTAGTCAAAGTAAATGTTTTTACGATTTCCGGAACAGTAAGTTTTAATTCTGCCAGATCAAAGAACGGATTATATAAGTTTATAGTCGGTGTGGAAATAGTAGAAAGCATTCCCGCCGGATTATTCTTTTTCAGATTCTCCCGGAACCGGGAATCATAATACACATGAAAACCCGGCTTTACCGCAGTACGGTATTTTTGTATTAAAGCACCTTTAAATACCCGTTCCCAGGGTAACCTCCGGCTGTATTCCATAAAGAGGGTGAGGGAAGTCAGGTAGGTCTTTGCCGCAGTAACATCCAGAAATTTAGTATTAAGGTCTATTAACGAAATAGCACTATTCAGACGGAAAGGAGCAAAAATACTGTCTCCCTGAGCAAAAACATTTTCATACCACTCCCCTTCCCTGACAGATTGTGCCAGGCTTTCACTCCGGCTCAGATTCATTATTTTTCCGTATTGCTGTACATATCCGAAGCTTCCGGTATTGTAATCTGTGGTAAACTGGGCAAATAAGACCGCTTCTTTTCCGGATAATTTTTCCGGACTATCTTTATATGTTTTCTTAATTTCCTTAAAAGGAGCTTCTGCAACCTGAAAAATCTGGAAAATAGTATCTCCCAATGTAACACCGGAAACAAAATGGGTACCACTCTTATAAAATAAGTTCAAATAGTCATTGGCCTCCTTTTCAGTAACCATCTCCGGGGAAAACGGTTCCTCTCCTGACTTAATTCTTTTTAAACCGGTCATGCTTCCTTTATACTCGTCCGTAATCCCATCTTCCCCGGAAACGGAAGTAGGAAGCGGATATGTAAAGAATTCGTCCCTGCCGGAAGAGTGGAATATTTCATCATCGACACGTTTTAGTTGTACCAGCACATATCCGCATTTATCTTTCCCAAGGTCTACTCCCAATGTCCCGGATAGTGTTTTAATGGCTGCCTGTCTGTCCCTGTCATTTATTAATAAGGCCCCGGACGGTATAACCGCTGTTTCCAGGCTATCGGCAGGATTTTTTATCCGGTATGGCAACAACTCGTCCAATAAAGAGGTCGCACAGTCGTGCAAAGATATATATGGAAAACTCCATTCTCCTCTCCTTTCAGGAAGAGATACCGGTGTTTCCTTTACAGCCGGATTCTGAACTTCGAAAAGAGCATTATTTCCTTTCGTCTCTGTCATCCATAACGGATTATATCCTTTGATAAGATTGGTAGAAGTACCCAGTTTAAGCGGTGTATTTTTCATGGAGACTACATTTAGATTATATGAATAAGGTGATAAATGATAATTTAACAAAGTAGTTTTTATTTGTTTAAAATTAAATAAATATTTATACATTTGCCTTAAGAAAGCCATTAAAAAAACTTAACTGAATCCTTCTATCATGAATCTACCAGTCAGACAATATACAAAAGAAATGTATCGGAAATTCGGTTATTTTGCCACCTGGATGCCGGGTATCCCCATTGAACTGGGAGACGTGGGAACCATTGAAAATAATATATTTACAAAATTTACCGATCTTCAATCCGAAGCGTTGAAGATAGAGTTTAAGAGTAAAACAAAAGAAAATAAAGACTTTATTGAATATAAATCGGAAGGTCAGGTAAACCTGTCGGTTAAATTTGCCGGAACCCTTCCTCGTCCGGGTAGTAAACTGACGGAAGCAGATGCAGGGATTATGTTTGATTTTAAGAAAGCAAATTCGGTTTATTTCCGGGCGAAAGATGTATCCTTTCTGCAAATAGATGATTTACTGGATTTACAACAGAAATTATTGCAACCCGATATCCGTAAAATATGGAAAAAGAATTGGGTAATTGTTACTCAGGTAGTATGTGCAGAAGCATTGGCGGTTATGCTTTCCAATAAAAAAGATGCAACAGTAGAACTGAAAGCCAATGCGAATATCTCTGCCATTAAACCGGACATTCTGGATGCCGGCTTTGAATTTACAACCCGGAATGATTCCGGCATGGAAACTTCCTATCTTTCAGAAAACAGAACCAGTCCGCTTTTTAAGGTACATATGCTGAAAAAGGAAGAACTGAAAGATCAGGCTGATGGACAAAGAAGGGAAAGCTTTTATATGAAAGAAGTAATTTATCAATAATCTGCTTTTTCTTTTAACCCTACTTCTATTCTTATCCATCCGTGCAGTCCGAAAGATTTATTATCCGCGACGGGTCCTATTCCAAAGAAAATGAACATAGCAGATGGATATGAAATTCTTTCATACCTTCAACGTTGTCCGTTCCTTTTCTTTCTCTTTTGCCCTTACATAGCTCTGGTACGAACCGAATCCTGCCATATAGATAAGTTCCAGATTTGTTTTTTCTTTTATGGCCGGATCTTTCCTTAACTCATCCAGATAGATTAATCGTCGTTCATTAATCAGCGTACTGAAATTCATTCCGTAAACCGTATTAATAAATTCCGACAGGTATGTACGGTTGGTATGCAGAGAATTAGCCAGATCCGTAATTTTAAGGTGGTGATTAGTAAACGGACGCTTTTCAGCCAGGAATCGTTCAAATTCATTTTTATTCAAGGTTTTGAAAGAAGTTGTCTGCTCATTTCCGTTGCCGGAAAGAAAAGAAACATCTTCCGGAACCTCCTCCGGGATGATAAAATTATGAATAAGAGTATTATAAATAATAAGAACATGCTGTATCAGCAATAAAATAACCGGAAGAAATAACCAGTGCGAAGCCATATACATACGATCAGTAGAAAAAGCAACTATTGCCGGACCGCTAATCATAACAACACTCAGAACAATAAGTGCATTCAACCACCCCTGGTAAGACTGTTGTAACTGCGAAGCATAATTACCGATTTCCTGCCTGTACCGACCAATGCGTTTGATTATAAGAGTAATATAAATAATATCATACAACAACCGGATCTTAAAATTAGAAAAAATCAATTCGTTAAAAACCGCTTTCCCCTCTACCGGCCGGATATAAGATCCGAATGCCGCCTCCAATACCCATCCGGGAGTGACAAGAAAATAAATTACAAAAAATAAACCCAATATTACCGGAACGATATAATGCCAGGCAGAAAAAGGCTTATCCTTTGGTAATCGCGTAATCATAAAAATAAACCGGTAGAAAAAAACCTGAAACAACAGAAGAGAAGTGTACCGTAATGGATATAGCCACACCTGCCACTCATTAAAATAAAACAAAAGAGCAACCGTAATCCAGTTAATAAAAACACTTATGAAATACCCTATCAGAGAGATATACACCTGCCGGTCTTTCCGTGCAGTAAATCCTTTATCGGAACAAAGGAACATACATAAGCAAACTAATGCCGAAAAGGCCGGCAAAGAGAAAAGCACAAAATAAGAATAATCCATCATATCATTTCTCATACCTCTGTTTTTTTATCCATCCAGATCTTTGCACGGTTGCAACTGGCCATACTACCGAATCCGGCCCTTGCTACCAGTTCGGCCAGTCGTGCTTTCTTGTTTTTTGCCTTTAACTGTTGGAATTCAGCCAGCCTGCAACGGTTGATATATTGATTGAAATTCAATCCGTATTCACGGTTCATAAACCCTGAGAGTTCCCTTACTGAAACTCCATACATACAGGCCAGTTCCTCTATTTTCAATTCCGGATTAAGGAATGGCTTATGGCTTTTTATCCACTTATTGAAACTTCGTTTATCAAGAGATAAAGACCCTGCCGGAGGCTCAGGTAAAATAAGAGTAATGGCATCCGGATTTTTCTCCGGAATATGGCTCTGCTTTTCCGGAGAATATAATTCGGACAATTCCTCTACCGGCTTCTTTTCTATTTCAATAATCCGGGTAGCAAGCAGGATATGAAAAAAAGAAAAAGCCAGCATCAACAAACCGGTGATAATAAGAAATATCCACCCGGAAGAGAAATAAACAAACCACACAGGTGACATAATCAGCAAGATGATACAAATACCGGTAAATATGCCTGTAAGTACATTATCTGCATCCGATAGCGTATTTTCTTCCTGTTGTTTTTTCCGGTATTTCCGGAGCATATATAAATTAATAAGCATATAATATGATCCGATTCCTGAAATCAGTATCACCACCGGATTATTCTCCGGCAGAAACAAAAGAGCCACCCCACCATAAGAAGCCGGACGGCTTAGCAGAATAATGAAAATAGCCACTATCCCACCTATCGGCAGGCCATAGGAGAGCAACCTGCGCCCGACAGAATATTTTCTTCTTGTCATATTATCTATTATGCGAAATAGGAATACGGGATTTACCATCACGGTAAAGCACCAGATCGTATTCGTAATAAGTAAATAATCACGGAAACATATACTGAAAAGCATATTTAACCAATTGAAGAAGGAACTGGCAAAATATAAAATGATGTATAAACTGATGGTTTTCCAATCAGGATAATAAATATGCCGATACCGCAAAAGAGCGCACATACAACCGATCATTCCGGTCAGTGCGGTAATTATCACGAATGAAATCAAAACAAGCTCCATTTTCCGTTATCAGATTTTAAAGAAAGAACAACACAAAAGTATTTATCTATCAGATAATTCATTGGACTTACAGCAGGGATATTCAAATTATAAAGCACACAAGAAAAATAACACAATATAGAAACTGCCATGAAAGGTATTGAGTTATCGCCTTATATATACCATTAAATTAGTTAAAATAAATTAAATAGAAAGATGTATAATATAGATTTTACCTTTTAAATCTATCCCGTTAATTAAATAATTATTTCTTTATTGAAGTGGAAAATATTTCTCCTTTCCCTTCTTAAAAAAGGGGCGCCCCTCTTACCCAAAAGGGGCGTTCCTTTTACACAAAAGGGCCGCTCCTTTTTAAGAAAAGGGGCGGCCCTTTTTTTAATATAGTTAATAGGTTGATTTATTATCATTTACCGGAACGATACCAAAAGTAAAGATGAAAATAAAATTAAATGTATTAAATTTAAATTTTGCACTGAAATAAAAAAACTTATATCACATAATTTAACTTTTTATACTTTTGGCTCTTCTTTTAAATCAGTTTCTACAAGTAAGAGAGTAAGATTTATAAGTTTTCAGTTTAATCTCCATTATCTTTATAGAACAATTTCATTTTCCTTCTTATCATCCTTACAGAAACTCCTTCCCCATTTTTGATTTTTTATCCTATATTAACCGGATTCTTTTAAACCTCTACTCTCTGAAACGCATGATTTTTTCTTCCATTCTTTTGCTTTATATTTCCTGATTCACCCTATCTTTGACTCCGGAATGTTATGGTTGTTTATATTTCTCCTATTTTAAATAATAATTTATAAATAATTGAAATATAAATATTTTTCCTTCATTTAACTATCAAATAATTCTTAAAATTTACGAATTGTACACTCATATTTTACAACTCTCAAAAAGAAATGTACAAATTGGAAACAGGACATAAACCAAAATAATTACTTTCACTTGCATTATTCCTTATTGTAAAATAATTAAAAAGTAAAAATATAGCAAGTTTAAAGTAAAAAGTATCACTATCCTTTTTATTTCCGGCAACAATAAGTATAAAATATAATCCGGTATTTCAGCATAAAAAGAAAATTCATCCATAAAAAATAAACAAGAAAAACAAAAAATACGACATCTATGAAAAATATCCGATTCTTAATAAGAGCGGTACCCCTTTTTTACAAATTACTCCTATTCCTACTCTCTTTTCCAAAACTTTCCCTGTGGTACACGAAAAGGGGTTGGTGATTTTCCGGAACATACGAACATTACAATATACTTATGATTCGGTCTTTACTTATATTTTATGATTTATAATTAATCACATATATTATGTTTCAAGATAATAATACATTATATAAATCTTTTTTTCCATTCATACTTACTGTGTTTATGAACTTGTTTGTCTGGCAGGTTTGTTTCGGCCGTACCGGTACCGGAAATGAGATGCCTAACTCAGATAATGTATATCCGGAGATTGAAGAATACCGTCGAACGTTAACCCCTGAAAGAGAACAAGCATACCAACAGGCTCTGGCACACTATAACAGCCAATCACATCCGCTTCCTTCAGTAACTAAAAACCATCGTCTGTCGGAACGGTTTAATCAGGTAATAAATTTACCCGAAACGGATGCGGCACAAGTTTCCGACAAGATTTTTGCTTTGCAGCGGTTGTCTGCCGATGCCGGCCGGAAGCGGGAAACCTGTCTCGAAATGGAATGCCTGTACCGGGCTTTTATGCTGGCATTCTGGTCGCAATATCGGCAATACGATAAAGGATTTGAGTTGGCGCTCATCATGGAAGAACGACTTGCAAATATTACAGAAGACCAATATCCCGATTGTCGGAATGCGTATTTTCGGATAAGCGAAGGATATTACCTGTTTAAAGATTACGATAAAAGTATCGAACTTGCCCTGCATGCCATTACCGATAATCCCGCTCGTTCATTCACGGACCGTGCCAATCTCGAAGGCCGTAAAATCCTGGCAATGGCCTATGGAATGATCGGGGAATTTGATATATCCGACCAATATATTCGTTCTACATGGGGGAGTGGTGATATAGTAGAAGACCGGCCGGTATTCGATGCTGTGGCGTTGGCACACATGGCTTGTAACGAGATGGATAAAGGCAACTGGCGGAAAGCCCTCGCGCTTAATACGGAAGTACTGGACTACCTTAAAACTACCGACGATTACGGCCATGTAGCCGGCATGTATGCCTGCCAGTGTTTCTGTTATTTCGGGCTGGGAGAACCGGAAAATGTAGGTTCTGCTGCTGACAGCATTTTAGTATATACCCGTCGTGACTGGTATAATCAGAATAAACGGCTGAAACAGGCATATAAAAACCTTTCGCGTTATAACGGAATCATAGCCAATATTCCGAAGATGCAGGAGTATCAGGACTCCCTGGTAGCAATCTATGAGCGCGAACAGGCAGCTGCCACATCGCAGTATATCCTGCGGGCAGAACAGGAAATTGCACGCAGTAAACTCCTGGCAAGAGATGAAACACTGCGCCACCAGTGGAATTTTATTATTGTTGTATTGTTTATTCTTATCCTTTCCATTGTTTTTCTGGTTATTATCTTAAGGCTTTACAGGAGTAAGCAGGCAGCCTACAAAACACTTGCCGTAAAAGCACAGCAATGGGCGAAATATTCGGATAATTCTACTTCTATGCCCGTTTTAAAGGATGACGTAGAAAGCGAAAGTCTCCCTACTGAGGATGAAACACAGCAGGCTGAAAAACTAAAGGAGTTCATGAATACCCACACTCCATATACCGATCCAGAGCTTACCTTGGAAGGACTCGCCGGTATGTTGGGAGTTAACCGTAGTCAGCTTTCGCGGATTATCAACCGGTCATTCGGTGTCAATTTTAATCAGTTTGTAAATGAGTACCGGGTAAAAGCAGCCATCCGTATTATGTCCGATGCACAGTCGGCACATCTTTCGACGGAACAAATTATCGAACAGGCCGGTTTTAACAGTCGTAGTTCCTTTTATCAGATGTTCAAGCAGACCACCGGCCTTACCCCCGCACAATACCGGAAAACAAAAGTCGGTGTCGATACTGAAGTAACTCATTAAATAAATAGATTGAAGATTAAAATAGGCAAATTAGAGAGTAAGAATGTGATTAAGAAAACATAAGTTTTTTGTAATTTCCGGCATTCTTTCTTTTTTATTTCCCTGCCTCCTATCCGGTATATATGGAATCTTCAGCATCCGGCCTGCATCCTTTTACTACCGGACTTTTACCTAAGGGTCGGAAGTTTGCTTTCAACCATGGCTAGTCCGGAAGGTACGCCAAATCTAATCCTGAAATTTAATAAAACTACAAGTTGCTATACACCCATTTGGTTTTTTATTCTTGTACCTGTATTTTAAGCCGGCAATAAAAAGAGAAGAAGATTAAAATTTACAGGTTTATAGTTTAAATTTCCCCTGTTATAGTTAAACGCCTCCATTTACTTTTTTACAATCTTTACAGTCCATTTTACAAACATAACATTGTTTGTCATAAGCGCCGGATATATCCTTACCTCTCAGAAAGGCTTAACAAAACAGAAAATAAACAATAAATTCAGATGGAGTCACAACTTATTCAATACAAGATTTACGAACACAGAGAGCAACGTATGATGCCAGCGTATGTTGCGGAGGAAATTTGGCAGATAGAGACTAAAAACTTCGGGTATTCGGTTCGATGTACTATGTCCCGTTTTCCACCGGATTTCATAGTTCAATTGATAAAAGAAAGATGGAAAACTTTAAGGTGTCAGGATTGCCCCTCATTCGTATGCTTTTGAGTTTCCGGATATGCAGGAAAGTATTCCTTTCGTTGTATTTATCTTCAACAATTATTCCAAACTTTAGTGTAAGATGGCAAAGATAAAAGTAAAAGATCCAGAAGTGGCAGTAATTCAGATAGGAAACGAAGATTATATTTGTATTACCGATATGGTCCGGGCAAAAGATGGTGATTTTTTTGTAACAGATTGGTTACGTAATAGAAATACATTAGAATATCTGGGAATTTGGGAACAAGTTTACAACGCGGATTTTAATTATGGCGAATTCGCCATAATTAAAAGTAAAGCAGGTCTGAATAACTTCAAAATCAGTGTGAAAGAGTTTGTCGCCCGAACCCATGCCATTGGTTTGCAAGCGAAAGCCGGACGCTACGGCAGTACATATGCTCAGAAAGATATTGCTTTCGAGTTTGCGATGTGGGTCAGTCCGAAGTTTAAAATATATATTGTCAGAGAATTCCAACGGCTCAAAGAACAGGAACAAACAGCTTTGGAATGGTCTGCCAGGCGGGAACTTTCCAAAATAAACTATCACATTCATACGGATGCCATTAAACACAACCTTATTCCTGCTGAACTGACTGCACAACAGGTTTCACAAGTATATTCCCATGAAGCTGATGTCCTGAATATGGCTCTGTTTGGTATCACCGCTAAAGAAATGGCGGAAAGCCAATCCGGAACTGAAAGGAAATATCCGGGATTATGCTACCATTCATGAACTGATCTGCCTTTCCAATATGGAAAATCTGAATGCTGTTTTTATTCATGATGGTATGACACAAAAAGAACGGTTAATCAAACTTAATCAGATAGCCATTCAGCAAATGAGGATATTGCAGGAAATAGAGGAACAAAAGCTACTGAGATAAGAAACCGGACAGGGATTTTCCTTGTTTTTATACCCGAATAAAATGATAGTATATATCTCAAAGATTCGTATGCCATTTAACGGATCAAGCCTGCTCATGTATGGGAAGGAAAACTTTTAAATTTTGTTAAATGTCCGGAAAAGTTGTCCGGAATTATCATTCCGGACAACTTTTTTTTGTCTTCAAACTACATTTGGACTGTAAAAATATTTCCATAATTTACCGGTTATTGGTAAGGTTTAATCACTACTATATTAACATCCCTTGTCAAGAAAGTTGAAAAGCGATCAGAATCAAATTAAACCCTTTTAGTCGGATCATTAGAAATGTTAAACTAATATGTGAAAGATCAAATATGGAAGGAAGATAAAGCCTCTACTTATTTTTATCAGGACAAAATAAAAATACTCCCATTAAAAAAGCAAACAAGAAGACAAAAATAATAACATACAGCTATGAAAATCTTTAAACTCTTACTCACAGGGGTATATTTCTTTTTTATCACGACCATTCTTTTTTCCCAGACTATTAATCCTAACTCAGATGGCATTGTATATGTCAAAGGAGACATCCTATTCCCAGGTGACGGAAGCTCATGGGTCAACGCTGTTACCGAACTGTCCGATGTACTGGAAGCTTGCCGAAGCAATCCCAACATCAAAGAAATCTGGATTACCTCCGGTACCTACATACCTCAGAATATAGTCAGTGGTGGTTCAGAGGAGCGCGACAAGTCTTTTGTACTTCCTTCCGGAGTAAAAATATACGGCGGATTTACCGGTCTGGAAACAGACCTCAGCCAACGGGATCCACAAATCAATAAAACCATCTTAAGCGGAGCCTTTACCAATAGCTCTTTCCTACCTGATAGTGTTTACCACGTAGTCCTTGCCACCGGCGATATGGGCGGAGCCATCCTCGACGGCGTAACCATTACCGGAGGGAAAGCGGATGAATTAGGTTTCATTACTCATAATTCATATAGGATAACTAAGAATTACGGAGGAGGCATATACCTGCATAACATTTCCAATTTTACACTTGCCAATATAACAGTAGAAAAAAATTCTTCCGATAACAATGGTGGCGGAATGTACCTGAGTAATTCCAGCCCGGATATACAGGAGATAACTATACAATACAACACGTCCCGGAACAGTGCCGGCGGTGGAATATATCTGTCCGAGTCACACCCCGACATGCAGGATATCCGAATATTAAATAACTATGCCGGATATACCGGCGGAGGCATGCATCTGTCTACCTCCAATCCCGATATGAGACGTGTCACCATACAACATAATACTGCCAATACAAATGGCGGTGGAATGTACCTGCAAAGCTCCACGCCTGCCACTATGCAAGATATAGATATCCAATACAACACAGCCACTGCTTCCGGTGGAGGAATGTATCTCAACAGTTCCTCTGACCCACAAATAGAACAATTTAAAATAGATAATAATACAGCCAGAAGTGGTGGCGGAATATATAATTCTTCCTCTTCTCCGACAATGAAATCCGGTTCCATTAGCAACAATATCTATGGAACAGAGAATAATTCGATGGGCGGTGGTATGTATAATGCTTCTTCCTCCCCTTCAATAACAGACATTATTATATCCGGAAATAAACTTGCTGATGCAACCAAATTGTTAATCTCCGGCGGTGGAATATACAATTATAATTCCTCTCCCGTTATTACGAATGTTATTATTAGTAATAATACAGCTGTTTATTCCGGTGGTGGAGTAAGTAATGCCGGTGCGTCTTCTGCCCCAGAATTTACCAATGTGCTCTTCACAGGAAATAAGGTAACCCAGGCAGGAGGGCAAGGTGGAGCGATGAACACCAGTCATACTACTCCCGATATAACCTTTACCATGACGAATGTTACGATCAGTAATAATACCGCTGACCAGGGAAGTGCCCTCTATAACAGCAATGTAACAGGAGCAGAAATACGAAACACTATCATCTGGGAAAATGGCAATGGTACCAATAACATATACAACGCCCTCGCAACAGATCTTACACACAAACACTCCCTCATACAGGGAAGTTATGGCGGAGCTACCTGGAATACAAGCGTAGGCACCGACGGCGGCAACAACATCGCATCCGATCCGAAGTTTGCCGACCCCGCTTTAGACGATTATACCCTCGATATATCCAGCCCCGCTATCAACAAAGGCTACAGCGACTATATCACCGGTGCCGACACCGACCTCGCAGGAAATCCCCGCATCTATGGCAGAAGCGTGGATATGGGAGCCTACGAATTCCAGTCCGACCCGGTTCTTCCCGATCATAACGGCATTTTATACGTAGCTGCCGACGGCACAGGCGTGGGAAATAGCTGGGATAATGCATTCCCCGGATTGGCAGATGCGTTGCTGTATGCGGAAAGTATACCGGAAATAAAACAACTCTGGCTTAAAGCCGGCACTTATACACCTGCTTATATAGCCGGTAACGGCACGGAAGAAAAAGACATGGCTTTCGTCCTGCCTGCCGGAATAAAAATCTACGGCGGATTCGCCGGTACCGAAACCGACCTTGCAGACCGCGACCTTACCGTAAATAAGACCATATTAAGCGGTGTATTTACCAATAACATACAGCAGGCAGATAACGTCTACCATGTTGTAGTTGCAACCGGCGATATGCAGGATGCTGTCCTCGATGCCGTAACCATCACCGGAGGGAAAGCCACCGGAACATTTACATCCGTAACCATCCATTCAAAAAATGTATATAAAAATTACGGAGGAGGAATTTACCTGCAGGAAACCTCAAATTTAACTATCTCCAATGTATCCGTAACCGGAAACCAGTCCAATACCTATGGAGGCGGTATTTATCTGAATCTTGCAGAAGCAACCTTGAAAAATATCCGCGTAGAAGGCAATGCATCCCTCTCAGGTTACGGAGGAGGAATATGTAATAACGCATCTTTGCCCGTCATTACCCATGCTATTATTACAGACAATACCGCTAATTATTTCGGAGGTGGCATTCATTCGCTGGGAGCTACGTCCCACTTTACCCTTACCAATATTCTCCTTGCACGTAATACCGCTTCCAGGGGAGGGGGTATGTATACCGCCGCAGGAATTTTTGAAATGACGAATGCGACAGTTACCGGTAATGAGGCTACCGACACCGGAAATTATGGAGGAGGATTATATAACATAGGGGCTACGGGTAGTAGCGTAAAGAACACCATTATCTGGGACAACGGCAAAAACAATATTACCAAAGGAGCTAACGACTATACGGAGTACTTCCATTCCCTGATAGAAAACGGCTATACCAATAACCTGTGGAATACGAATATCGGTATTGACGGTGGCAATAATATTGCCTCCGATCCCTTATTTACCGACCCCGCATCCGGGAATTACACCTTATCCGTATACAGCCCTGCGGTAGATAAAGGAAACAATTCCTATATTTCCGGCATTGATACAGACCTTGCCGGAAATAGCCGCATATATGGAAGCGGGCAGGTAGATATGGGAGCGTATGAACTGCAAAGTCTGCCCTCCGGCCCCGATCATAACGGCATTCTCTATGTTTCCCAAACAGGGGACGGAACTCAGTTGGGTAATAGCTGGGACAATGCATTGCCGGGCCTGGCAACAGGATTGCTTGTAGGAAGTACGAATCCTGATGTAAAAGAAATCCGGATCAAAGCCGGAACCTATACCCCGGAATATGCTTTCGGCAATGGCACACAGGAGCGCGATAAAACCTTCTTCCTTCCTGCCGGAATAAAAATATACGGTGGATTTGACGGTTCCGAAATCACTCCGGAAGATCGTGACTACGAAACAAACAAAGTAATCCTGAGTGGCGTAACCGGCGCAACGGGAACAGCAGCCGACAGTGTGTACCATGTAGTAGTAGCGGTAGGCGATATGAACGGAGCCTGCCTCGACGGAGTAACCATTACAGGGGGAAACGGAGGTACCGGCAATGTTTCGGTAAACGGGCTGAATGTTTCCAGAAGCAACGGAAGCGGCATTTGTATTCAGCAGGTTTCCGGTTTCTCCCTTGCCAATATATCCGTAACAGGGAATTATGGAGCCGGATTCGGTGGGGGTATATATATAGGGAATACTACCGATATTTCCCTTACCAATATGACAGTAGATAATAATTACAGCGGTAACAATGATGGGGGTATTTACATGTCAACTATTTCCGGATTAACACTTTCTGATCTCACGGTAAAGGATAACAGGATTAATAACGGTAGTGGAGGAGGTATGTACATGACGAATATCACCTATTCCGTATTTTCCAACGTTACGGTAAATCGTAATATCAGTCCTGTGTCTGCAGGTGGAATACTTCTCAGCAATTCTGATTCTACACTTGTTATTGACAATTTAGAGATAAAGGAAAATAACGGATCCCGGGGAGCCGGAATATATCTCAGTAATTCATCACCGGTGATGAAGTCTATCCGCATTACAGAGAATATATTAAGACCAGCAAATCCTACAAGAGGAGGAGGAATATACTTCACCAATTCTTCATCCCCGGAAATAACTGATCTCATTCTTACAGGCAACCGGCTGAAGGATGGAACAATAACTGATACAGGCATGCGTGGCGGGGGTATATACAATGAAAACTCATCACCTGTCATTACAAACGCCATCATAAAAGATAATAGTTGCGGATATACCGGAGGAGGAATAAATAGTACAGGTGCTTCTTCAAATCCCAAACTTATCAATGTACTCATAACAGGAAATACCTTAACCCACTCCGGCACATTCGGCGGAGGAATAATGAGCGAAAATGGCGAATTGGAACTTATCAACGTAACCATTTCCGGAAATACAGCCCTGTATGGAAGCGGGCTATATAATAACGGATCAACCAGAATAGACGTAAAAAACAGTATTATATGGGACAATGGCACCGGAACAAACAACATAGCTTCGCAGAATCCTAATACTACCGGCTTCTATCATTCTCTTATACAAAGGGCACATGCTGCCGATGGCACATGGGAGGAAATTACAGGAACAGATCATGGCGGAAATATATCACAAGATCCCCTGTTTACCGATCCTGCATCCAGCGATTACACCCTGACTATATACAGCCCGGCGGTAAACAAAGGAAACAAAGACTACCTGGCCGGTATTCTTACGGATCTTGCCGGCAATACCCGCATTTACGACAATGACCCGGATATGGGTGCCTATGAGCTCCAACAGCAGGTGGCCGGGCCCGATGTCAACGGTATCCTCTATATTTCCGAAGACGGAGACGGCACAAAAACAGGAAGCAGCTGGGACGATGCTTTCCCCGGACTTGCCAATGCCCTGAAGTTCGCAGAAACAAATTCCACTATAACACAACTCTGGATCAAAGCCGGCACCTATGTACCGATCCATCTTGCCGGAAACGGAGACCTGGAATAGGATAAAACTTTTATGCTGCCAGCCGGAGTGGAAATATACGGTGGGTTTGATGGTACGGAAAGCACTCCGGATGCACGTGACATCGAAACCAACAAAACCATCCTTAACGGAGCATTTATCAATGCACAAAGTCAACCCGACAGCGTGTACCATGTGGTGACAGCCATCGGAGACATGGCTGGCACAATCCTGGACGGCGTAACCATTACCGGAGGAAAAGCCACCGGTTCATCGTCTGTAATGGTAGACGGAGACAGTAATAAACGCATATACCGGAACTATGGAGGAGGCATATACCTTCACCAGGTAACAAATCTCATCCTTTCAGGCATACAGATAAAAGAAAACAAAGCGCTTACGTATGGAGGAGGTATATACATGAGTGATTCGGATCCGACCATCACAAATGTAGAAATAACGAACAACCTGCTAACCTATTCGACCAGTTACGGCGGAGGTATGTATCTCCAGAACTCTTCCCCGGCAATCGAACATACTAAGATCAACAACAATACAGCCCTTTATGGTGGTGGTGGGATGCACCTGAACACCAATTCCGACCCGATTATGGAATACGTAGAGATTGATGCCAACAGTGCAAGAATGGGAGGAGGTATGTATATTAACAGCTCTTCACCGGTCATGTCTTTCGTATCTATTACCAATAATATATACGGAACAACAGGAAGTTCACATGGCGGGGGTATCTATAACAATAATTCAACACTGGAAATGACAAACATGCTTATTTCCGGAAACTACTATTCCAACCAGGCTGCAACGTCCAACATGTATGGAGGAGGAATATACAACAATGGCAATACTTCCAGCATTACAATCAACAAATCCATCATCAAAGACAACGAAGCAAGAGCCGGCGGTGGCATATACAACAACAATGCCACATCCCTGATTACCAATACCGCAATCAGGAATAACACCGCAAAAACAGCCTCCGGTGGTGGCGGAATATACAACAATGGCACTACTGCCCATACTTCCCTTACCAATGTGCTGCTGGCAGAAAATAAAACCACTGCTACCATGACCGGTGGCGGAGCCATATACAATTATCAGGGAACAGCTGAAATAGTTAATACGACTATTTCGGGACATCATACATCATGGTATGTGATATATAATACCTCCACCATGGAAATAAAAAACAGTATCCTCTGGGGAAATACAGCTATGGCACTTATAAATAACGGAGCCACTGGTAGGATTGATTTTTATAACTCTCTAATAGAAGGAGTCTACGACTCCGATGGCACCTGGAAAACCACTTTTGGTACAGACAAAGGAAACAACATTGCCAGCGATGCTATGTTTACCGATGCCACAACAGGCGATTATACCCTGACGATCTACAGTCCCGCCATTGGTAAAGGAAATAACAGTTACATAATGGGCTATCCTACCGACCTTGCCGGCAATGATCGGATATACGGAGGGAATGTAGATATGGGGGCATACGAACTGCACAGTCAGCCTGCGGGCCCTGATAGCAATGGTATCCTTTATATTTCCGAGACAGGTGACGGAGAAAAGCGCGGAAACAACTGGGAGGATGCATTCCCCGGACTTGCCAACGCCCTCGAATTTGCCGAAGCTAATCCCGATGTAAAACAACTATGGCTTAAAGCAGGAACTTATGTGCCCGAAAAATTAACGGATCCGAACAACCAGACTGCAAGCGACAAATCATTCTATCTCATCAGGGATATAGAAATATACGGGGGATTTGCCGGAACGGAAACCAGCCCTGCAGCCCGTGAGCCCGGAAATAACCCGACCATATTAAACGGAGTGATCGGTAATTCCGGTGTTGCAACAGACAGCGTTTATCACGTGGTCACCGCAGCCGGTGATATGGGAAGCGCTCTCCTGGACGGAGTAACCATCACCGGAGGACGTGCCTATGGTAACTCATCTAACCGCAACGGATACGGAGGAGGTGTTTACCTTAATCAAGCATCCGGGCTTATGATTAGTAATACCATTATTACCGGGAATTATGCCCGAAACTACGGAGGAGGAATATACAACCACATGTCATCCGCTACCCTGGAAAACGTTACCATCAGCCATAACAAAGCACAGAACTTCGGAGGAGGAATGGCTGTATTTGCAGGAACATCCGTCATTACCAACAGTAATTTCAATAACAATACCTCTTACTCGAGCGGAGGAGCACTTTATCTCCAAAACACCAGTTCCGGAGCTATTACCGGAACCCGATTTACAGAAAATACCGCTACCTCTTCCACCGCAATGGGAGGTGCCATTTACCTGGCAGAAAGTTCCCCACTTATAAACCGAGTCCTTATAAAAGACAACACGGCTACATACAGAGGAGGAGGGATTTACACCGGTACCGGTTCCAATCCCGCCATTGTCAATACCATTATTACCGGTAACACCTCTAACGAAGGAGGGGCCATGGGTATTACCAGCGAACCCACGCTCACCAATGTCACCATGACCAACAATACAGCGTTAGACCGTGGAGGAGCTATGTATAACACTACCGGCAGCAACCCGCGTACCCGCAACAGCATCATTTGGAATAATAAAAGCCGGCGCGACGGAGCCATTTACAACCTCGTGGCAGGTTCGGGAACCGGACAGGCAACCTTCGAATACACCCTTCTGCAGGATGCGTTCGATGCCAGCGGAAACTGGAAGACTGCTAACGGAATCAATGCCGGAAATAATATCGATGCCAACCCTCGGTTTACGGACCCGGAAGCGGAAGATTTTCACCTGGTGCAGCTCAGCCCTGCCCGTAACAAAGGAAACAATTCCTATTATGCCGCCGGAAGTACACCCGACATCCAAAGTTGCATATATGATTACGAAGACAACGACCGTTTCCATAACAATGGTGTGGTAGACCTCGGAGCCTACGAAGCCCAATGGAATACATGGCTCGAAATCAAAGGAAAAACCGTTGCCTACAACGGACAACCCCACAGCATTGACTCCGTATATGTAAAAGAGTATACCGACCGGCAACTGGTTACTATCGGAGAAAAAGAATGGGTACAATACCATTACTTTAACGAAAACGGACAGAAACTTACACAACTACCTGTAAGTCCTGGCATCTATGACGTAATAGCCAGTTTTAGCGGACATAGCCACTACGAAGCTATGCAAAGCGACACGGTACAGTTAACGATCCAAAAAGCCAGTATACACCTCACTCTTAACAGCGAAACACAGACCTACACCGGAGAACCGCTTCACATCAGCCCGGCCATCATAACCGGAAACGTAGGAACGGTACCGGCCATCACCTACACGTATACAAAAGATAATATCAGTACAGACCATGCCCTCGGAGCAGGCATTTACACCGTAACCGCCAGCTTCGCCGGAGATAACAACCACGAAGCGCTTACCAGCGATCCCGTGACATTCGAAGTGGAAAAAGCCCGACCGGTAATCCACATTACCCTATCCGGCAAAGAATATGATGGAACTCCGGTAGAAATCAACCAACCTACTCTCACCGGAAGTACTACCGTACATACACTGCTCCCGGATTTGACATATTCTTATATCAATTCCGAAAATACCTACGGACCTACTCCTGTGCCACCGACAGATGCAGGGGAGTATACCCTGACCATAAGCACATCGGGCGACGCCAACCACAAAGCAGCCCAAACAGAAGGTAGTTTTACCATAGGCAGCAACATACCCGCCATCACCTTAGCCAGCAGGCAGGTAACTTACAACGGACAATCCGTAGAAGTAAATGATGCGACCATACAGCCCGCCGGAGCACAACACCTAACTATTAAATATAAATATGCAGGTACCCTCAAAGATGGCACCGCATATCCCGAAACGGAAAATGCTCCTACCGATGCCGGGGATTACACCGTTACCGCATGGACAGAAGGAGACCATAACTATGCGTCTATTTCCACCACGGCTGCACTTGAAATAAGGAAAAAACAAACCGGCATTATCATGCAGAGTAAAAGTGCACCTTACACAGGAAAACCGATTTCCATAGACGATCCGGTAACTGACCCGGCAGGCATTCCCCTGCTTATTACCTATCAGGGACAAGGGGCTACTACTTATAACGAGACAGCCGAGCCACCTGTAGATAAAGGCAATTACCTGGTTATTGCTACTTGGGGAGGCGACAATAACTATACTGCTGCAACGGCAACAGCCAACCTGACCATTGCGGAGACGGGAGCCCTGCAGCTGAGCCTCAGCAACAAGACTGCCATCTACAATGGTCAGCCCATTGCCATAAACGATGCGGTAATAGAACCAGCCGAAGCACAATACCTGCCAGTCAAATACAAATACGCAGGTACCCTCAGGAATGGAACCGCTTACCCGGAAACAGAGAACGCACCCGTTGATGCGGGAATCTATACCGTTACCGCATGGACAGAGGGAGATCAGACGTATGGTTCTGTTTCTACTACAGTTACGCTTGAAATTACACAAAAGCAGCCTGTGATTGTTATGCAGCATAAGAGTGCGCCTTATACCGGAAACACCATATCCATAGATAATCCGGTAACCGATCCGGCAGGTATTTCCCTGCGCATTACTTATAAAGGGCAGGGTACCACTACCTATCGTGAAACGGCTAATCCGCCTGTTGAAAAGGGAACTTATCTGGTCACAGCTACCTGGGAAGGCGACAATAACCATACTGCCGCCACGGCCACGGCCAACCTGACAATTACTGATCAGGATGCCCTCCGGATAACTCTTAGCAGTAAAACAGCCACCTACAACGGACAGCCTGTTGTCATAGACAATGCCGTGATAGAACCTGCCGAAGCACAGTACCTGCCTGTTCGGTATAAATATACAGGAACACTGTATGACGGAACCCTTTATCCCGAAACGGAAAATGCACCTGTCGATGCCGGCACATACACCGTTACTGCCCGGACAGACGGAGACAATACCTATGGGCCTGTCTCTACTACGGCTACACTTGAAATCAAACAGAAGGAACCTGGTATCACTTTACAGAATAAAAGTACGCCTTATACCGGAAATGCTATATCTATAGACGATCCGGTAACCGATCCGGCAGGTATTGTCCTTTCTGTTTCCTATAAAGGACAAGGGACTACTACTTATTACGAAACAGCAGCTCCTCCGGTAGAACCAGGAACCTATCTGGTAACTGCTTCGTATGAAGGCGATAATAACCATACAGGGAAAACGGTTACTGCCAACCTGACAATTACCCGGGAAGGTTCCCTACGGTTAAGCCTCAATAACCGGACAGTTACCTATACCGGACAGCCTGTTGTAGTAGACGATGCCGTAATAGAACCTGCAGAAGCACAATCCCTGACAATCCGATACAACTATGCGGGAACACTATATGATGGAACCATATATCCCGAAACAGAAACCGCACCTGTTGACGCAGGCAATTATACTGTCACTGCATGGACAGACGGTGACCAGACATATGGAGCTGTTTCTACCACGGCCACACTTGAAATTACAAAAAAACAATCCATCATTATAATGGTAAATAAGAGTGTGACCTATACCGGAAGTCCTGTTCCTATTGATGATCCGGTAACAGATCCGGCAGGTATTACCCTCTCTGTCACCTACAAAGGACAAGGGGCTACTACTTATTACGAAACAGCAACCCCTCCGGTAGAACCGGGGACCTATCTGGCGACTGCTATGTATGAAGGCAATAATAACTATACATCTGCAACAACAACGGCCAACCTGACGATTACCAATGATGGTCCGGTAACACCTGTGCTAACCCTTACGGATAAAATAGTATCTTACAATGGTACTGCGCAGTCCGTAACAGCTACCATTTCTCCTTCCGGAGCACAGTACCTGGAAATCAATTACAAATATGCAGGAGCCCTGCATGACGGAACCCTTTATCCGGAAACGGAAAATCCGCCTGTCGATGCAGGAGAATATACTGTTACCGCATGGACGGACGGAGATCAGATATATAATCCGGCTTCTACTACCGCCACCCTCCGGATCACGCAAAAACAACCCGTGATTACCCTGGTAAATAAAACCGTTCCTTATATCGGAGAAGCCATTTCAATAGACGATCCGGTAACCGATCCGGCAGATATTCCGCTTACGATCACTTACAAAGGACAAGGAGAAACTATTTATCAGGAAACAGCCGAACCGCCGGTGGAAACAGGAACTTATCTGGTAACAGCTACCTGGGAAGGGGATAACAATCATACAGCCGGAACAGCTACGGGCAATCTGACCATTATTGCGAATGCCGTATCCCCACAGTTAACCCTTAGTAATAAAACGGTTACATATAATGGTGCCGCGCAATCCATCGGAGAAGTAATTATTTCCCCGGAAGAAGCGCAATACCTTGAAGTGCGTTACCAGTACAGCAATGCAGGATACGGACCATCCGAAACGCCACCTACGGATGCTGGGGTATATACCGTTACCGCAAGTACACTGGCAGATGAAAAATTCACTGCTGCTTCTGTAACAGCTACCCTGACTATTGAAAAAGCAGATCAGGTAATGACCTTCCCGGCCATCCCGGATAAACAAACCGGAGATGAACCATTTAAGGTAGGAGTAACAGTAGATACGGGACTTCCTGTAACCTATGAAAGCGGCAATCCGTATGTTGCCAGCATCACGAACGATGGTACCATTACCATACACCGTACGGGTACCGTGACTATTACTGCAAAGCAGGCCGGAAATAATAATTACAATGAAGTATTCCGGACCCAGGTATTAACTATTACCAGCAATGATACACGGATCCTGTCCCTGACAGTAAACGGCGAAGCCATCACCATCGGCGAAAATATGTATTACGACCTCGGATGCAGCGACCTGTCTGACATTCCGGTAGTAATTACCACCGAAGAAGATGCTACGGTCGATACCGGAAAATCATTTACCGTAACCGTTGACAAGCCAATGTTGAAAACCGTTCAGTTTACCGTTACCTCACAGGATGGCAAAGCAAACAAAACGTATACCTTAATGATAGAGAAGCGTTTTGATTTCGATGCCATCGTGAAAATCCGCTGGAACAATACCCTCACGGTAATCAACAATTCCAACTTCAACGGAGGATATACCTTTACCAGCTTCAAATGGTACCGCAACGGCGAAGAACTCACGGACCACCAATCCTGGTCGGCCGGCAACAACGGCGAAGAACTCGATCCGTCTGACATATTCTATGTGGAAGTAACCGCAAATGAATTCGAAGGTACCTTACGCACCTGTGAAGGATCGCCCATACTCAGCAGCAACCGCGTGACCGTTTATCCGAACCCGGTAGAAGCAGGGAGCGAAATTGTCGTAGATGCCGACATCGACGAAACGTTCCTCGAAGGAGCTACCATCGACATATACTCCATGAGCGGCAACCGCATCAAAAATGTACCGGTCACCGGACAAAAAACCACATTCCGTTTTGATGCTGCTTCCGGAACTTACATGTTTAAATTAAACGGCGCCAATGACTTCACACACGAGACTAAAATCATCGTTAAGTAAACCCTGAAATACAAAAATAATGAACACAAAACAGCATAATTCCTTAATAAAAAGCCTTACCGGGTCGCATAGCGGCCCCGACTTCTTCCGCACAGGTACCGACTTGTGCAGAAAAACAGTAATAATGGTTGCCGCTACTATGATTGCCGCTACTACTACTGGTCAAACCCGGCAAAATCAGGAACTTACTTTCTCCGGGGGCGCTGGCCTCTCTACGTTGACTTATACTCCTGTGTTAGGAGCTCAGAAAAATAAATTCGGAGGAAACATCAGCATCGGTTACAACTACTTATTCTCTGAACAGATGGGAATAGGTACCGGTCTTGAATTATCTTTCTTCAACGCTGAAATGACCTGTAACCAGTATAATGACAATTATACGGCAACTGATATAGACGGCGATACCTTCGACTTCCGCAGTACCGTTACCGATTACAAAGAAAAACAAAATGCTACGTACCTTAATATCCCATTGATGTACCATTACCGGACCACCGGTAAAAATATCTTCTATGCCAATGCCGGAGCGAAAATAGGGATTCCTCTTTCCGGCAAGTATAAGACATCCGGTGCCACGATCCGGAATTCCGGATACTACAGCGAAGACAATTACGAATACACCGATCAGGAATTTATGGGATTTGGTACCTTTACCAATAGAGACACAGATAAAGGCCTGAACTATAAAGTTGTCTTTTTCCTTTCTGCCGAAGCCGGGCTCAAATGGCCCCTTACCGACGAACTATCTCTTTATACCGGTGCCTATATAGATTACGGACTTAACGACATCCGGAAGGATGTGGCTTCCGAACGTCTCGTTGCCTATAATACCGCGTCTCCCCGGGACTTTACTACCAATAGCGTCTTCACTTCCCGTAACAAAAACAATGAGGCTCTTACCGGCAACGTCAAACCTCTGGCTGCAGGGATTAAAATAACCCTTGCGTATACTCTTGGAGGAAAGAAAAAGAAACCTCAATCCATGGCAAAAGCTGCCCTTTCCCCTGTACCAGATGAACATACGGAACAAACACGTAAAGAGGCCGAAGAAGAAGCCACCCGGCGTGAAGCCGAAATTAAAAGGCTTTCGGAACAACTTGCAGAACAGCAGGAAAAAGAAAGACAGCAACAACAACTGGCAGCCGGAATAGAAGATGCTCTTACCATTCTCCGGCAACCTGTTTCCGGATATGAGACCAATCAGGTTACTCCAATGCCGGAACAGCAGCAGGAACTGGATAAGAAAATTATCCTCCTGCAACAATATCCGGAATGGACCATTATTTGTGAAGGCCATACCTGTGACCTCGGAGGAAAAAATACAAATGAAAATATTGCCCTAAAACGTGCAGAAGCAGTCCGGGATTATATGGTTGAACATGCTATCAGTAAAGACCGTATCACCGTCATTTCCAAAGGAGAATCCGAACCACTGGTGCCTAATACAGACGAAGGAAACAGAAGAGAAAACAGAAGAGTTGTCATCATTGTTGTGAAATAATTATTCCCTTCCGGCGGGCCATTAAGCAGTCGGATTTATATTCTATATTATTAAAGAAACAAATAACAGAACGTGTGAAGATATACTATTTAATCATCTCTATAGTTCCATTTTAAAGACATACCAATATGTTAATATCCAGTACAGGTAAGATGGGACGGTAAAGATTTGTATGTTTGTTTAATAAAAATCTTAACGAGCCCCGCTGATTGGTTCTCTGATAAATTGATTATTTGTATATCCGGACAGGAAGAGAACCTTCGGCTTTATCCACAATATGGAAAAAAGTTAATAAATTCCGTGCCTAATTCTTCATTAGAATGTAATTCCAGGTAAAAAAGTAACCCCTACTTTATTAAAATCACTGTTTTATATAAAAACGATTGTTTTTGAAACACAGTGATTGTCAATTTACTTCAAACTAAAATTGTCCGTGGCATACTTACCGGATAAAATGCTAGCATTTATTAAAATCAAATAACAAAAACCAGCAGCATTCATTTTAGGATAATTGAAAACCGATTAAGATCTGAAATTATGGACGAAAGAGTAAGACAACTTTTGAACTATTTTGTAAAAAGTAATTACAATGTCATAATTATGTACAACCCGCAATGTCGGGAATATACTCAACGCATTATTATCTACCGTTCGTATGTTATTCCTAATCACAAGGTTTTTAGTTATACGGTAAATGGTAAGGACATTACCCGATTGATTGAAAATTTGAGATTGAATCCTTATATTACACTATCCCAGTTAGATTTTAGCATTCCTAATCAGGTAAGTTCTATTCCTGATCATATATATGAATTTTCAAAGGAATATGCCTTTGAGTCAATCAGAAATACAGACTAGAGATACTATCACTCTGTCCGACATAGTATTACCAGATCTATTTTATCACACAACTATTTTAGTCTAGGATAGAACCCCAGTCAGAAATATGATTGAAAAAGAAAATAAAATTAACCAAAAAAGAAATTTTTCATATCATTTTACAGCATGCCAATCTTATTGTAATAAGAAGGTAGAATACAAAGTATGGTTCCTGAGGTTTTGTTTTCTCCATTTTCTATTATATCCTTTCTACTAACTATATCCATCCTGAAGAAGGGTAGCCTATATCTTATCAGTCCTATCCTCCTATCTTTTTATAAATGTATTGTCGCACCGACTATATTCCGGTCAAACAAATAAGTTATTTATAATTTTTTTCTTTCAATAGTAATGCGTATTAAAAAAATTATCTATCTTTGTCGCGTCAAAATTTTTGACCATCTTCTTCCTTAGCTCAGTTGGTTAGAGCATCTGACTGTTAATCAGAGGGTCCTTGGTTCAAGTCCAAGAGGAAGAGCTCCGAAGTCAAGCAGTTACAAAGTAAAATTTGTAGCTGCTTTTTTTATTTGCATACAATTTGCATACAAAATCGTCTGTTCGTGTTTTACTTGCATACATTGAAATTAAAAACAACATCTTGAAATTGTATATTTATCTATTTGTCTGTATTTTTATGCACTGGCGAGCGTATTCTTTTTATAATCATATTTTATAGCTCTCCGGAATGCTCATTATTCCTTTTTTATTTTCTGTAAAAAGTGGTTATACCTATTTAGCTTCTACAATAGAAAGAAATAACAAAGGAAAAATAGTATGTGGAAACGAACCCGTTTATGAAGAAGTATCTGTCATTGCAGAATCTCCGGATGAATTCAAAGAAGAATTTCTCAAGGCCTTGAAAGGAACGGGTAGTCCTGACAAATTCAGGCTGATTATTTAAGCCGGTAATAAACAAATAAATAATTAGTATAGACAGATTTACAGAGTAGCTTAAAAGTAATTCTGAATATATAGGATCAATATTTGTTATAGTAGGAATTGTGTAATTAGTGGCAGTTCTCCGGGATGCAACTGCCTCTTTTATATTGTAAAATAGTATTAAAACCTATAAAAGCAGAAAAGAATGGTGTTTAAATGGGTGGATGGTTTCAGCATTTCCTTATCTGAAGAAAAAGGAACAGTTATTATTAGCGCCAATATAGAAGGATTGTTCTCATTAGCTAATCACTTTCAGGAATTAGCTCATAGTGAATCTACAGATCATTTTCATCTGGACCAATATAATTCATTAGAAGATAACTCCCTTGAATTAATCGTTGAAAAAAGATAGTAAGTGCTTTAATTTAATTGAGGTATGGATATTTTAAAGATTAACAGAAAAGACCTGTCTCATGATGAGGATCTTTACTATTATTATAATGAAACGCTATTTACAGGTGTAGCATATTGGTATTATCCCGATGGAACATTAGCGTCGGAGGAATACTTCAAAAACGGTATTCCGGACGGGAAAAATACGGTATGGTATAAGAATGGGCAAAAAAAGGTTGAAAAGGAATATAAAGCAGGATGTATTCACGGCTTTGTAAGGAAATGGTATGAGAGCGGCCAAATACAGGAAGAGGATGAAATTTATAATGGTAAAAGCGTAGCCCTGAAGCAATGGGATGAAAAGGGCTTGCTCTTAACAGATAAAAATACAAATGAATGATCATATGCAGATTAGGAAATAAAAAACAACAAAACAAATATGGAACCCTTAGTAAGAGTGCAATCAAAGAATATCACAGAATTCACACCATCCGTTTTTAAAGGGAAAAAAGGTATTGAAATAGTAAATTATGAGTCTGTTACAAAATTATCTGCACTCAATGATTTTTTATCTTCTTATGATTTGGAAGTGGGTATTCATTTAGATACATACAGCAAAAATTCAGAAGATCCGGATCACTGTTCCGGGATGGATATGATCTTACATCTTCCGAATGTTAAACGATTAAATATCTTCGGAAAATATTGGCCGCTGATAAAAAATATGGACCAACTCAGCACACCTTATCAGTTGGAAGAGATTGAATTAAGGTCTAATTTTGCTAATAGTATAGATTTTTCACCTCTGACCAGACATTCGAATTTAAGGGTTTTAAAGACCGATTTTGGGTTGTCCGGAAAACAGATGGCTGCGTTGGAGAATTTTCCCGATTTAGAAGAATTAGCTGCTGCCAAAATAGATCTGGAAAAATTCCCGGCCTTACATTCCCTGACTTCTTTGTGTATTTATACAGATTTGAAGAACCTTGAACTAATAAATACAAAGTTCCCTAATTTAGAAAACCTGTATCTGAAGCGAAGTAAATCGGTAGCAAATTTAAACCTTATAGGTAATATACCAAACCTGAAATCTTTACAATTGTTGTGGATGACACATGCAACAAAGATTCCTGAGTTTAGTGATCCTGCACAGATAAAGCTCTTGGAAGGTATAGGATTGAAAAACCTGGAAGGTGTGTCAACTATAGATAGGCTGGAAAACCTTGAAGGACTTATGCTTACAGAATTAGCCAAGTTAAAAGCTGAGGATTTTAAGCCATTACAAAAGCTGAAAAAACTAAAAGCAGTTTATATAACTTTTAAAGACCAGAAAGAAGAAGAAAAAATGATGGAGTTCGTAGAATCTAATAATTGGGTGTATTGTCAACCGGATTTACTCATGGATACATAAGTAAAGTTTACTAACTTATGGGTTTTAAGCCGGTTCATACATTATTATTCAGTTTATTTATTGTGTTAATATAATCAATTCATCATAAAATAAACATATTATGGAAGCATGGAAACAGTTGGAAAAAGAGTTTGGATTCCAGTATCCGGATATTTATCACAGACTTTATAGCGCAGGAATGCTTACTTCTGTTAAGGCAGAAGATATAGTTCCTGTTGAAGAATTTGAAATCGGAACCAACGCAACGCTTGGTGCCAGATTAAAAAAACAGGCGGGAGAAATACCCTTTTTAAATGCTATAGAAGGCATGCGTGTTTTAACAGCAGAGAAAGTCCGATACCGTTTAACAGAGTCTTATATCGGAGAAAATGCAGATCCCAGGCATAAACTTATTCCTTTTGCAGTTGACCCGGCGGGGGCATGGTATGCTTTTTCATTTGATTTACAGCAAAACGATGATGTACCTGTTTTGTTTATAGATGATTGTGATTATGCGTATGTATGGACTAAAAACCTGGCAGATTTTATTTTTTATATCATGTTGGAAGCTGTCGCATATATTCCTGATGGTACAGACCTGGAAGGCAGGCGCAGAGAACTGCAGAAAATGCTGGTAACCCATGCTCCTTATATGAATCCTGTGCATGTAGAAAAAATGCGGGAAATACTAAAACGAGAATTTAGCAGTAGTCTCCACCAGCCCAGTGAAGTGCATAGTTATACGGAATATCACCTTATCAGTAAAGAAGAAGAAACAAAACTGGGAAAGGAATATCTGGATTTTGAATTGAGGAACACCGGGTTTGACTGGATGAAAGAAAGTCTTTAATAAACCGGAAATAACACAAAATATCCGTATGAAAATAGGGGATAATAAAATGGTTCGGTAAAATTAAGATCCTATCTTGTTACAGATTCCACAATCTCAACGCATGACCAATGGCTCACTACTATAAGAGATCAAATTGGGTCTTCCTTTTTCCTTTTGGAGTAAAATATTTATCAAAAATTTGCCTGATCCCGAATTATTCGATTTGAATGCAGTTGTTTATATTGTCCGGCTTAATGAATTTACAACCTTTGGTTTTGAATTATAAGGAAAAATATGGTAAATTTACATTTGGTAATATCTTAAACTACACAGTCATGCATCCATTGATAAATAAAAAAATTGAAACAAAAGACAAAAGACGGATCGCTAAAGATTGGTTATCTGTATTCAATGGTTTTTATCCCTATAAACCCATGCATTTCGTACGTAGGAACGGGCCTTTTTTATGTGGGATCCTCCTGGAAAGACATTCAGGTAATTTGGATTATGAACCTACTTTTCATGTTCATAATTTAATGGTAGATTTTCCTGTGGTTTCATTAGGGTCTGCTACTTATCTGTTGAATCCTAAAGGGGTTAAAGATAGGATAACCCTCTATCAACACAGTGAATGTTTTAATAGGTATGTAGAACGATTTAAGGAACAGACACCGCTGCTACAAGAAAATAAAGTTAATTGCAAAAACCTTATCTCTCATTTTCAAAAGGTAATTGATACATCCCTTAGTTATCCTGCAGACTCATTAAAAGATTGGGTACTTGCTTTATTTTGGTGTGGCGAAATGGAAGAAGCAGAAAAAGCAATTGCGTATGGCAAAAAAATTATTTCACAGTGGCCTGAGGGAGCAAAAAGCCGATTTAACGGTGAAGATGGTTGGGAACAACAAATAAGGCGGTTAATGAATAAAGGTATGCTTCAGGATACAGTAGAAAAAGAATTGGCAAAATTTAAGTTATCAAACATAGTAGATTATACGTTACAGTGTTGATAGTATCTTTTGCTTATCATATGTTTCAAGATAATACTAATTTAGGTTTCTTCCATTCAAATTTTTAATTGTTTACAACGACTGTGATAACCATTTTTCTTTCCAGCTATTGTATATTTTCTTAGAATCAATCAGCCAAATACCTTTTTTTCTTACAATTACATATTTAACCGGAAAATTCCACATACCTGTAGACACCGTATTTACTATTACCTTATTTTTACTAATTTCTTCTATCTCTCCTGTCTTTTCATCCGGATGTTATCCATACGATGGCTCACTACCATAAAAGATTAGGTTGGGTCTGCCATACTTTCTGTTTTTTTGTGTGCAATATTTATCAAATATTTCCATGATCCGGGATTTCTGTAATTGATGCTGTTGTTGATAATCCAGACCGGAATTACCGGAAATCACATGGCGGTATTTTTCCCATTCATGCATCTCCAAAATAAAATGTTGGAGTACTTTTACTATTTCTTCTTTATCATTTTCTGCCAGCCTATTTGTTTATATGTGAAATTATTTGCCTATAAGGAAGTGTTATACATCCCGAGATAAGTCAATTGATTATATGTTTTTTCTTTGTTTTGTACAACAACAGAGAAATCCGTTAAATAAAAAACCGCATTTCCTTCTTTAATTTTTAGTTTTTCAGATTCTTTTGAAGCATTCAGTAGTTCGTTTTCTTCTATGGGAACTTCTTCTAACAATTCCGGGATGCTGACCATTTCTTCAAATAAAGGAATTATTCCGATAAAGTCTTCATCATATTCATCCATACCCATATCTATGCAAAATTGGCCGGGAGGAACTTTCTGGTTAAAGTAATTTTCATATTGTTCTTCCTTTCCTGTGTACTGTCCAAGCCATATATGGACTTTTGACATTCGTTCAAGCGGATGGATATACATTTTTTAGTGATGTTTTACGGTTATAGTAAGCAAATGTAAAAAATTATAAACTATCCGGGAACTTCTGGATTTAAAAACCATATATAAAAACCTCTTTCACTGGAAAAGATTTTATCTTTGTAAATCTAATAATTCATTATTTCATGTCGGATAGTACCGGGATCTGATTTAGAACCGTTCTGCTTTCAAAAAGAGAGAAAGAAATAAGAATATTTCTACCGTTCAAAAAATAACGACATGGTATTCAACAAAAATACTCCCCCTTTCAGAAGCGAAACAAAAGAAGCCATCCTTCAAATTGCAGAAAAGCTGAACCTGCCTTATTCCGGTATTATGCAGGACTGGGCTTATGAAGTAGCCGACAGGAACCATATACAAACTTATATCGACTATTATCAGGCAACGGCAGAGTGGGATGTGAAATTTGTCCTTATACAAATGATTTTGCAGGCGCTGGAAGAGCAACCCGAAGAAACATTTCCGGCATATAGCTGCATTGTCACAACTCTTTTAACAAAAGATTTTTACCACCATCAATATACCATCTACTACTGGGCTATGCCTGATGAGGATGTATCAGATGCCGATACCTGGAGAATTACTCCACTAATGAGGCAAATATGGTTTAAAAATTCCACCTGTTTCAGGAAATAAGGGAGGTATTCTTCCCTATATTGCTGGATGCGGATGATTCCTTCTTCCATACAATCCCTTGATAACTGGTGGGAGAGTGAAAATACCGGCAGATCCCGGTATACGCGTATGTCCACGTCTCCACATTTTGTAGGAATAATCATGAGTCCACCGTATTTGGATATCCGTAAAAGACCCAGGATTACCTGGTCATATTTCCGGGTGGCGTACCTGATTTTCTCTTGCAGCTCATTAAAATGAACAATCTTATCTCCGTCTACCAACAAACTGTTTATACTTTCATCGAAAGATCATAGCTCGGTATTTTTTTTACCATCCTTATAAATTCGGATGGTTTCTGTCCCTAAATCAAAAGCGAAATTACTTTTCTGCATATATATTTATTCAATCCACACTCCAACCGGTAGTTTTTTTATTTGCTCTATTTCCTTGTTTGTAATGCCCTTACAATTTCTAAGGGATATACTTTTCAAAGAGGGTATTTTTGTCAAAACAGAAACCATCTCCGTTAGTTTAGTACAATCTACAAAATCCAATCGTTCCAGCTTACCGCATCTTTCGAGGCCTGTAAGTGAGCGCAGTTGCCTGCTACCTATCCGAATATCTGTCAGTTCCTTTAAATCGGAAATAAAGGTAAGATCATCTCTTTTGAGCCGGCTTATATACAATTTCTTCAGATTAATTAATTGATCCCAGTTTTTCAGACCTATATAATCAGAAATTATCAAAACCCGGAGGGTAGTCAGTTTGGAGAAATCCAACTCAAAGTTGTTATCTACTATCCAACGAAGATATTTCAGTTTGTGTAAATTGTAAATTCCTGATATATCCGATTTTTTAGTCAGATTCACCAGGAACTCAACATATTCTATAAATGAAATTTCTTATAAAAAAGAAAAGTCAATGGTTTGTTTGAAGTCATTAGTAGCATGTATAGATATTCCCTTCAACTTATTCTCCTGCAGAAAGGATATATAACTATTATCTGATACAATATCCTCTATATTGATTTTCAATCTATCCATATCATAAACATTCCTAAAGCCTTTTATAATTTCAAACTGGTTCATATTATTTATTAATAAAATGTCGTTGCCGGTGTTCAGGTATTTTTCCGGGGTAACGTTTTAAGCTCTTAATTTTTCCGG
Organism: Candidatus Azobacteroides sp.; assembly: GCA_021201815.1. Lineage (GTDB taxonomy): Bacteria > Bacteroidota > Bacteroidia > Bacteroidales > WRGA01 > WRGA01. The sequence continues at coordinate 94,110 of JAJQEC010000090.1, forward strand.
TATCTTGCTGTCCTGGCTATCCTTACAATTATAAATAGTAGTAATAACTGTATTCCAGATACGCTTATACCTGTTTTTCAGCGAAGGGGAGAGGTATTTTTCCGGATGGTGTCTGTAATCAGCCAGAAGTTCCTGAGCTTCTTTTTCATTGGCTTTTTGTTGGAATATTTTATGATGTTCCGGATTCTGAAATGAACAGATACAACTGATGAATACGGATAAAGAGTTTTCCGTAAATCCGTATTTCTCTATAAATACAGGTGTAAACCGGGTTTGCAGATAAGAATGTTCGTCATCGCATGTCTCCATATACTTTTGTACTAAAGGGAAATAGGTTTCCTTTTCCAATCCTAAAGCAAAAACGGCAAATGAGGAGGGCATACATGTTTTTTCTCCCAGGTTGGTATACCACTCGTCTTCTTTCATGGATAAGATGGCATACTTTTCTATTTTAGCATGTAAACCCGGATATTTAACAGCATTGGCAAAGAATTGATTAATTCCTTTTTTAGGCAATCCTTTTATGGGAAGGTAGTTTTTGCCGGGACTACGGAATTCAATCCCATAACTATCCGGAAATTCGTTTTCGGGTTCTAACAATCGGTTTATACTGTCTAATGCCTGTGAATAGGCTTCCTCACACTCTTGTTTAACGACAATTTTAATGGTTGCAAATACATCGTTGGCACGGAAAGAAAGGAATTCGTTTTGAAAGCGAACCCAATTCTCAGGAAGTTTTCCCGAACCTTCTTTTTTCAGTCTTTTTGCTTCGCCGGAACCCATTTGGGTAACCAGGTCAAAAATCAGATTGGCGGTTGAAGAATCAAAAGAGTATCCGTATTTACAATAACAAACCCCTATATAACAGGAAAAACGAAGAATTTCTTCCTGATTGAACAGCTGCCAGTCTATATCTTCTCTTTTGACATATTCTTTCTTATACCGGGATATTTCTTTTGCTATAAAAAATGTATCCATCACCACTCTTTCAAACCACCCCATCAATATACGGTCTGTATAAGTTTTCCAGGTAGCTAACTTCCGGTATTTCTCACAAAACTCAACTCCTTGTTCGTAATTGAAACCGGCTTTAGTTTGTTGATTAAGGAAAAATTCAAGTAAAGCGGTATTGGTAAAACGTGTGCCGTCGGATAATTTGATTTCTGATTTTATTCCAAACCTGTCTTTATAGGCATAGCATTTCCCGGTAAGTATTTCTTCTGTTCCTTTTTCAAATACTGTCCGGTTTTCGGGATAATCTTCTAAGTCCTGAATTCTGAGATAGTCAAATTTGCTTTTCATATAGTAACCTTTTTTGCCAGGTGGATGCTTACTCTCTTATCATAGTGGTTCGTTATGTCTTACCTGTTTAATCTTCATCAGGCAATACGCTATAAGAAAAGTCGTCTACACTTTTTCCGCTGATATTAAAAAAAGAGAAGTCGTTTGCTTTTGTTAATTGCAGCACATAACCGAAATGGCTTCCGGGATTGTGCAGATTTTCATTAAATCCGGTTGTGCGCAGCCTGTATTTACCGCTTTCCAGGTTGATGCCATTAGCCGTTCCGGCATCGGGATAAGGTTGTTTATCTTCCGGCCAGTCATTGAAATCCCAATGTAATATGGTATATATATCGGCAACTACTACCTGCTTATTTACTTCCAATGGAAAGTCGTATTGCCATAATACCCAATCTGCCGGAATGGTCTCCTCCCTTTCCTTATCTGTAAGAATGATATGGTAGTCCTGTTCGGGGATTTGATATATCGCAGCTACTATACCCGAAGAAATCGCATCGTCGCCGTCTTTCTCATTATTGACAAAATGTTCTAACAGGTTTTTGTTCTGTATGTTACGTTCCTGCATAAACTGATGGAGGATTTGGGGTGAGAAGATAACAATTCCTCCATAATCAAGCATTAATTTAAATTCTTTTTTCATCTGATCATTATTTTCCGCTGTAAGAGGTTTGCTGTATTTTATTTATCCTGATGCTTCTGATTTGTTTTTGTAATGTAAGGTATAAATATAAAGAAAAAACGGATAAAAGAAAATTTACTTATATAAGGTAGTATAAAATCCATTTGTCTTTCATACTATTCGATAGATACAACTTTCATGGAAATGGGCCGGATTGTATCCTCTGTTCTTATCGTACGGATTTCGTCTCTTATAAGGATAATTTCGCCTTCCACAAAGCGACCTTCTCCATATACTATTCCTTTCTGAACAAAACTATGATTTATCTGCAAACCGAAAGGTGCTTTTTTCTGATTCATATATTCGTTGAATAGCTGTTTTATTTACTGTTTGTTTATATATATGCCCAACTTATGATATTTAATTTCTAATATTTCTATCATATCATTCAAATACATTCTGGTCTCTTCATTTGTTTCTTTAGCTAATAATTTGCTTATGTAAGACCAGATAGTACTGTTTCCTTCGGCATGGAGGTATAAATAAATACTATCTCGTATCCGTTCATCAAAATAATCAGGATCTTGTTTAATTATATTTATCATTATTATTAAAGCTAACTCCCAACTGTATTTTGATATCTCAAGCGCATATTTATAAGCTTCTTTATAATTATTGAAATCAATGGAAACTATAAATTTTTGTAGGTCAATGAATGTGTTTTCAATCATATATTCAACTATTCAGGTATAATTTTTCAGATTTCATTCCCCATGTTTTCTCTTAAAAAAGAGTTTGTATAGCCATAAGAGAATTATAAAAACTACTAATATATTCCGATAAATGATCCCTTGTAGATTATTATGTTTTTCTTCTATTTATCTTTGTTCATCATTGGATTCCAACGCCGTTCCCTGGAATAGGTTTCTTTTCCATTTTTTAGTATTAACCCTTTTTCTTACTTCGGAAGCTTTTTCTCCAAAATGCATTTTAACAAATTCTGTCCAGAAGAGATCATTCTGTTACCTGTAGTTTTCTATTTACATAAAACTATAGATAGTTCCAATTAGTCCATATTAGTCTCAACTATTTTTAAAGTAGCAGTGTCCTTTACACCGTTAAAGTACATTTCTAATACCCGATTAAAGACGGGATTATCGGATACCAGGGAAAACAAAGTCATAGATGATTTTAATTTCATTGCATCTATGCTGCCAAATATATTCTCTGCGGTCTTGTTTTCTAAAGTTAAAAGTATCTGGCAACATTCAATTAATCGCTTACCTAATACCGCATGATTAAGATACTCTTTTGCTTCCTCTAAAGAACTTATGGCATAGAATTGTGCCATAGGAGAATACCCTAATCCTTTTATCTGGGGGAAAATATACCACATCCAATGCGAGGTTTTCCGACCTTGCGTAAGTTCCTTTACTACTTGCTTATAAATATTGCTTTGAGCATCAATAAAGCGGTTTAAATTATATTTCATATCTTAAAACGTTGAAGTTCAAATATATTAATTCTTTCTTTATATTACTCGTAAAACAACAATGGGTTGCTGTAATTTTCCGGCAACCCCTTGTTAATAGATTAATGAATATGTATCATTTAAACATATCACAAAATTTGATAGATTGCTTTAAGTGAATCATTAACTATTCAGAAGCATAATCTTTTACTTTGGAGACTATTTAGGTTTGTTCTCATAAATTTTGGTTTTATCTTTTTTGTTAGCACTTTGATAATTCCTTTTAATGATTACTTTCTGATTTTTCGGAAATTTATACAAAACTGATTTCGACTCCTTGTATTTGAGCATCCCGAAATAAAAATCATGTTCAATATAACCATAGTTGTATGGAGCCTTTTCTTGTTCGTTCAGGAAAAAGTCAGGATACGTTGAAATAAAAATTTCATCATCTGATTCATAAACAAAAATTCTGGCAATTCTATCTGTTGGCATAATACCCCACACTTTCAAATCATTAATAACGATTTTATCTTTCCCGGCTTGTATTATATAGTTTGGAACTTTACTATCGCGGACTACTAATTTATATGTATTCCTAAGGCTATCAACGCGTGCCTTTATGCTATCTGTTCTTCTTTTTTTGCGTGCCTGATTAGCTTTCTCAAGTTCAATTTTTACCGCTCTTATGCTATCAGCACGAGCCTGTTCAAGAAGTCTCTGCTTTTCCTTTACATCGTATGGTATGGCTAACTCATCAAGTGCATTCTCTAAATTACCATATTTTTCTTTCAAGTAAGCAATGTATTCGATGATCTGTTTCTTGAATTGAACTCTTTTTGTTCCTATATTTTTACAAGCATTACAGTTGTCACTTTGATGGATAATTCTTCCGGCACCTGTAATAAGAAATAAGTGGGTTTTGTTATCCGATTTACACTTTATATGATGATATGTAAAGTCATCCCGGAATAATTTAAAATGTATTTTTTCAACAATGATTGGTTCTAATTCTTCAGCGGATGGAATCTTTATAAAATGATTGCACAATTCCTTGAAACCAGGTGATTGGTCTAAATCTAATTTCGGTGCAGTTATATATGCGTCAAATTCGTGTAAAAATGATTTGTAATATTCATTCTGAGGGTATGGGTATTCTGTTTTTTTAAAATACGCAACCAATTCTTCATTAGTTGGAAATTTAGTTGGTTGCGCATCTATCGAATTTGATATAAAACACATTCCTAATAAAAATATGGGATAATAACTCTTCTTCATTGTTAGTAATCTCTTCAAAGCATTCCTACCATTCATAGACTCAATATTTTTTTGTTTTTCTTCCGGTTCCTAAAGAAGAATTTATAAATGCAGAAAGCGTGGAACCATTAACTTACTTTATCTAGCGGGTTCTGGTAAACCTTGGGTCTAAAATAAGCAACAGCCCACGCCTATAACAGCATGAGAGCAATCAACTTATTCTCGACCCTATAAAATTTACCAGATTCGCTAGAGAGAGATAAGTCAAACACTTTCAATGTTTGATTCTGATATGTCCGCCGATTATTACCAATCGACATGGCAAATATAGCTATTATTCAGAACATTTCAAGTATTTTCTGCCCTCAATGGGCTGTTGCAGTTTCAAAAATTTATTCTTTATTTGACTGATATAAGACGACCTGTTTTTATTATTATAAATCGGCTATTTATCCATTACAGACCTGTATTCCTTTACATACTCACCATGAGGATAACCATATTTCTCTATCAGTATTTCTTCTGGTACAGGTTTCTTATATCCGATCATTATCAATACCATGCTATATATCCCAATATTTCTGGCAATATAAGTATTCGGAGCTTGTAAGTAACGGGGCTCTTAAAGAACCTTTGAAAATCCGGTTACTAAAAGACTATTGAAACAAAGGACATTTAAAACGGCTATTATATCAGGACCAAAATAAATAGATGCTGTTCATTTTGGTATTATTACTATACTTTTATCAGGTACGTATAAAATAGGTATGCAATTTATCAGTATCTGGATCAATGGATGTCCTAAATAGGTGTAACACCTATTTTACACTACATCTTAGTTTAGAGAAGATACTACTTTGAAATGAAAAAGAAATAATCCTTTATATGAACTTTAAAACCAGACTTTATGACAACATGGGAAAAGAATGCTGATGGACTGATAATACCCAATTTGCGTCAGTTAATGAGGGTTTCCTTGGTTCAAGTAGAAGAAGAACTTAAAAGCAAGGCAGTTACAAAGTAAAATTTATAGCTGTTTTTTTTTTGCTTGCATGCAAAATCAGATATTCTTTCATTCCTTTCACAACATGAAACGAAAAGCCACAGAATAAGATTGCATATTTATTTATTGCTTTTGCATATCTACCCACTAGGGATTGGACCCTTTGACCCTTTTTATATTGATATGGTTAAAAATCAGATTAAATTCTTTGTACTAAGGTAAGTATGCTAACATTCATCTTCCAAATGAATGATAATAATAATTCTTGCATATTTAATCTTCTTCAGAACCAAAAGTTTTTATTCTTATTCTGGAAATTATTTATAATAAACCTGTAAATTCGTACTATTATAATAAAATTCCCATTTTAAATGCTCAAATTTCAACTGGTAAAATAGATAGATTTTATTAGGAAAGAGATTTAGAATTACCGTCTTAAAAATGAATTTCGTACTTTTGATTTTTCTTGTATAATTAAACAAATAGATGCGGAATCAGATTTTAACTATCCACATCATTTTAATATATAAAGTGACACGCTTGAGCCTCATATATCCGGGAAAACATATCCGGAACGAGAGAGTACTCCTTTACATAAAATCAATGTGATATGATACTGACAGAATCAGCGACGTTAAATTATTCGGATGTATTTTACAGCTTCTTTACCAATAATGACAGTATTTGCCATGATAAAGCGAAATTCCATTATCTGGTATACGTATATTCGGGAGAAATGCTACTTGTGGAAAACGGCAAAGAAATTTCTGTAAGGTCCGGACAATGTATATTTATCCGCAGAGACCATCGTGTGCAGTTTACCAAACATCCTGTCGGAGAAGAATCTTTCAAAAGTATATCATTGGTTTTTAAGCGGAATTTTTTACGGAAATACTACCAGAAATTCCAGACCAAAAATCCGGTTGAAGATATAGAACCCTTACAATCATCTGTCATTAAACTACCGGAAACAGCAGGTCTGGAGAGTTTATTCCTGTCCATGAAGCCTTACTTTGAAACAGCTCAGGAACCCCAACAGGAATTAATTGATTTAAAAATGCAGGAAGGTGTACTGTCACTGTTGGCCATCAATAAGGCATTTTTTCCTACGCTCTTTGATTTTACCGAGCCGTGGAAAATTGATATCCTTGATTTCCTCAATGAAAACTATATGTACGACCTCACGATGGAAGAAATAGCATCTTATACAGGTCGCAGTTTGGCCACGTTTAAAAGAGACTTTAAAAAGATAAGTGATTTATCACCTCAAAAGTGGCTTATTAAGAAAAGGCTTGAAAAAGCCCATGAAATGATAAAAGCCAATAAAAGCAGAATAACCGATGTTTGTTACGAAGTAGGGTTTAAAAACAGATCCCATTTTACGACTGCTTTCAAAAAATATTACGGTTATCCGCCCACCAGTAAAAATTAACATAGAAGAAATAGATAATTGAGCCTTATAAAAACAACGTTTAAGGCACAAAGTAAAATTATTCTGTGGCTTTTCCTTTGTTTGATAAATAATTCATAAAAAGATGAAAACAATTAAAGGAAAAGTTGCTATGGTTACAGGTTCGGAAACGGGTCGGGCATTAACGGGAGTATGACATATATGGTATTTGAAAATTGCCGGGAGTTTCCGGCAGTAAAAACTGTACCCTCTTCCTTTTTTGTAAAACTTACCCATCCACATTAGAAAATAATTTTAAAAACAGAAAGATTCTTCTTCCTGATAGGTTTGATTTTCTTATCTTTGTCCTATGAAAGCAAAACGCATCATTTCTGAATTTAATAGTGAACTTAAGCTAAAAGGTTTCAAGGCTTTTCAAATTGAAAACGACAGTAATGCATATCCGGTCTCCGGAGGCTTGCCTGGAAAACTTTACCATCTTACCGCTGTGGATTCAGGGATCACATTGTGCCATCTGGTAGTTGCCAGCGAACAAGAAGGAAAACCGTTCTGTTTTAATATAGGATATAAGGACAGACGTACCGACTCCGCCGAAAGGGTTTACGTAGGTCGGTAGTGTGGTTAATACAGGAGAAAATGAAGTATGAAAATAAATGAAAATACCGTACTTATTACGGGCGGTGCTACCGGCATAGGATTTGAACTTGCAGAAGCTTTTCTGAATAAAGGAAATAGGCTACGGAATGACCAATGAATGGAAAAATAAGTCCCGGGCCGAACTGGATCGAATGATCAAAACACAAGTAACTAATAATAAATAATTTAATTAACAGGAGATGTTTATATGGAAACAATGAAAGTCATCAATAACAGAAAGTCGGTACGAAGTTATACCGGAGAAAAGATTTCAGAAGACGAGTTGCAGACGATATTAAAGGCTGCGAATGAAGCCCCTGTCGGAATGGGTAAATATGAGAATGTGCATATAACCGTTATCGAAAAGCCGGAATTATTAAATGCAATCGAGCAGAATGCGGCCAACATGTTCGGACGTCCGGATATGCAAGCGTTTTATGGTGCACCGGTGTATGTGCTTATTTCAGCAAAACCCATGCAGGAAGCAGTGGGTAATCTGGAGTATTCCAATGCGGCAATCATCGTACAGAATATGGCTCTTGCTGCTGTCGCACTCTGCGTAGGATGTTGCTATATCTGGGGAGCCACAATGGCATTGAGTACAAACCCCGACCTGGTAAAACAACTCAATTTGCCGGAAGGTTTTTCCCCCTGTTGCGGAATTATTCTGGGTGTTACAACGGAGCCCTATACCGACCGTGAAATTCCCGATAATCGTATCGTAACGAATTATATAAAATAATAGAATAAAGTATAGGTTAAATCCGAAAACGGAGATAAAACTTTCCATCTCCGGCTTTGCGTGTACGCGCTTTGCCGGAAATGGAAAATTCAATACCTGAAATGTGAGAAACAGGATAAATGGAGCAGTTGGGAAAGAGATTAATTATTTTAATACTATATATTTATGGAAAATCGAAAGGATAGACTTTCTTATCCTGGATGATTCTGGTATGTAGCCTGTTGATGCCATAGCCAGGATGAACCTGTTGGATGTAATAGAAGACCGGTACGGGGAAAAGTCAACTATTATCACCTCTCAAATACCGGTCAATGAATGGTATGATACAATAGGAGAGAAAACAATGGCAGATGCTATGCTCGACAGGAGAGTTTACCGTTCATAAAGGTAAAATTAAATGATTTGTTTTCCTGATTAGAAAATAAGCTAACCCACAACTCACTCCAATCCATACAATAGTAAACCAGGGAATAATAAAAACTATTTCCCTGATAATTTCGGTATACTTCCAGGTGTTCCCGAAATTCCATATATAGGAATTACTCACCAACAACGCAATAAAAATCCATCCCGCGGCATAGCAGATAAAATAAACCACACCCGACAGGTGTTTCGAAAGATACCGTATGCAAACCAACCTATCCAGCAAAGATATACCCATAGCTACCACAGCACTCCCCATGATAGCCACAGGAAGAGTATCGTTATACCACTCCCTCGTATAATTCCATAGCGGCGACCCAAAAATGTCATGCCAGATATACCCCCTTGCCATCGTGAGGTAATTATAAAGAAGGATACTTCCTGAAAAATTCAGAAAATTAATAAGAATAACGAATAAGAGCTTCTTCATAAATGAGTTAAGTTAAAAGTTTAAAGTTATGCATTTTTCCGTAAAATAGTCTTTCTTTGTAAGAAGAAACGAATCTAAAAAACTGATAGCCATGCAGAAATACACCATCCCCTTCACCCGGTTACTGCTTAAAAAGGAACAGTTTACTATAGAAACCGAAACATCTCACCACCGTCTTCATACAGGAATCAGCGAATCCTATATACTCTTAAACCTCACTGCAACAGTAAAAAAAGACGGACAGATGGTTATCAGCATAGAAGAGCAAAAAGGAAAACCCATCCTATGCCCGGTAGCCATCCTGCAAAACGAACAGGTGATATGGATAACAGTAACAGAAGATGAAAAAACAGATTATCCGACATTGCCGGATCATTCTTTACTGAGTCCGTTTAAAACCAAAGTAGGAGAAGAATATCCTGATGGCTTTATAGATACTACCCGCACTCCACTTTCCTATAAAGAATTGATATATTTTGAAAAGTATCTGCACGAAGCCGACTATGTGACTGAGCTTTATGATGCCTGGCAAAGGAAATATCCCGGCAGACCCTACGATGCACGGCTACATTATTTCATGATAAAAAATATCCGCAAACACTACCACTATACGGATGATTTCAACATGCCATGCAACCCACAAACCTTTTATCACGGTTGGACAGATCCATTCCCGTGGTACCTCTATATAAAAACGTTCGGCGGAACAGACACATGGCCCTCTTTCGCAAGGATGCGACTGATGGCTGAAAACAGTTGCCGGCAAGCCATCCCATTGGCAATTAAAATACTGAAAAGCGGGAAAGCCAACGACCGCATCTGTCATTACGCTTTATTGGTCGCAGGATTGCAGGAAGCAAATGACGAACTGCTAAATGAATATACAGAAAGATGTCCACGAGCCGTAGCCCGGATATGGTGCGAACGTAAATCATCCAGACTCTACCCGATGATACTCGAAAACGCCAAACGTATACTGGCCGGCGGTACCGATGATATGCTGGATGACCTGCCGGAAACCTATATGAACGACCACAACAAATACGAAAGCTACACAATTAACCACCGGGGATACATTACTCTCGAGATCTTCACCCTTGAAGAGGTCAGGGAAGTTTGGGCAGTATACCGCAAAATAGCTAAAGAATTGATAAAAAGCCGAAAAGAGGCAAAATGTCTCCGTTTAGGCAATGCTTTCCGCTCCTTTATGATGGCAGTGGTCTACAATACTACCGTCGCAGTAGGAGAAATCATGGAGGAAGTATATAACGAGTACAACCAACTACTCTATACCATCTGGTCACTGGATTCTCATTTCAGAAACATGGACATCATGTGGGCAGACTATCTCTACCGCTACGCAGTAAGCCGGAACATACTCGATAACTTCTGGCAATGGCTACAACACTACGCTAAAGGTTACGACAGCTACTGCCTCTATACCAGTCAACGCTTCTTCCTGATGATTTATGCAAAAATAGCCTACCATGTCCTGCCACCCGCAACCTTCTACGACGCACTCGCTCCTCTCATTAACATAAGTTATACATTAATAGACGATATATGGTCGGGAGTAACAAATGATATCCCTCTTGAAAAGAATGATACCCATCCACCCCTTGACCACCGCTGGGAAAACATGTTCCTGAACTACGAATACTACAGCTGGACAGGAAAAGCACACCGCTACTACAAGCTGGTCAGCCACATGATACAACCTCATCCGGAAAATTGGAGCGTAGCGGATTGGCAAAAAGACCTGCAAAGAAAAAAGGAAACAGGGATAATCGTACCCCGGTAAGCTGGGGTCAGTAAATAAACTATATTTGTAAAACAATAAACGATATGCTAACAAGGGAACTTAAAGACATATTATATGCTTCCGGGGCTGTTTTGGTTGGAGTAGCGGATATGAGAAATATCAGTTCCAGTCCTCTACCATATGGCGTTTGTGTAGCCTTACCTATTCCGGTACCTATCATCCGGGAAATTGAAGAAGGTCCTACCCTGTCTTACTGGCACACCTATAACTCCCTGAATACTCAATTAAATGAAATTGTTACCAAAGGTGCGGATTTTCTTACTGTCAATAATTATAAAGCGATATCCATCACCACCGGATATGCGCAACCGGATGAACAGCGCCGTACCCCCTTACCATACAAAACCGTTGCCACCCAGGCCGGAATGGGCTGGATAGGGAAAAGCTGCCTTCTGGTCACCCCAGAGTACGGTTCGGCTATACGAATTTCAGCACTACTCACCGATGCCCCCTTAGCCTACGACACCCCCATTCTCGAATCCCGGTGCGGCACATGCAACTTATGCAAAACCCATTGTCCGGTACAAGCGCTCACCGGCACCCTATGGAAAGCAGGCATGCAGCGGGAAGAACTTTTTCATAGCGAAACGTGTGTCGACATAATAAAAAAAAGAATGAAAGAACTCACCGGGATTGAAGGAACTTTATGCGGCAAATGCTTTGTAGTCTGCCCTTACACCCGGAGATATGTGAAATAAAGCCATACCCACAGGTTGGGGCTTAGGTGAAAGAGGGTTTAAACAGATATTTGCAGAGATGGGGTTTCCTTCATTATTTCATTTCTTAGTTGAGTAGTAACAAAAGTACCAACTGCCGGAGTAAGTTTTATTTTTTAAAATTCACCTGTACATTGCTTTGCATTTTCCATTTTTAAAATACTTTCCTAATAAGAATCCGGTTGAAGAGACGGAAAGCCTATTTTATGAAAATGATTGATTTATTAAATTATATATTATTTTCCTTTGTTATAATACATTTAAAAAAGATGCTGTTTAATGGAGAAAAAATGTTATTTTTGTTTTTGATGCGGAATCTTATGGCCACCCCCTATGTCAATTAAGAAAATAGATAAAATTGTAATACAAAAAATTGCAAAAGGAGATAAAAAATCTTTCTCCGTGCTTTATGATTGTTATTATACTTATCTTAATACGGTTGCGTTATTTTATATTTTCAATAAAGACGTGGCCAATGAAATAGTCAATGATGTATTTATCAATGTTTGGCATAAACGGGAATCACTGACTTATCCTATCCATTCCTATCTTATTCAATCGGTAAAAAACGGATGTTTGAATCATATCCGCTCGCAACAGACCAAAGAGCGTATCTTGGGGGAATACAAAAAGCAATTGTTGGATTTCCAGGAAAACTATATCCTGTCAACTCCTACTCCTTTACAGTATGTAGAGACACAGGAAATAGAGAAAGAAGTCATGGGAGCCATAGAAGAGTTGCCTGAGAAATGTAAGTTGATTTTTGAACACTATCTTTTTAAAGGGAAATCTGCTGACGAAATAGCGGATGAGCTTTCTATCAGTGTGAATACGGTAAGAGTGCAATTAAAAAATGCAATGGATAAATTACGGATATCGTTGGGACATCTGATTACTATTTTATGTATTATCTTTTTTAGATGAATATGGTTTATACATAACTATCAATTTTTTATATTTACAGCATGTATAGTGAAGAAAGAAAAATTGAAGATTTAATGATTGGTTATTTTTCGGGAACTTTATCCGAAAAAGATCAACTACGCCTGTTTGATCTTATAGCATTCAACGAAGAATTAAAAAGCAAGTTCGATGAAATGGCCAGAACACGGGCTATTTTACATATTCCTGCCATTGAATCGGAAAAAGAAGCCAATTATAAAAAAATATGGGAACAGATGGAGGAGAAGACTACTTCTTCCCGGAATGATTTTCGTTTATGGTTTTCTACTATTGGAAAAATTGCCGCCGTATTTATTTTTCTTGTGACTGTTTCGTTCGCATTATTTTATATCTATAAAGATGGCACGGCCCCTGCCGGTAACAGGATGGTTTACGAAACTTTTTCACCTGCCGGTTCGCAGACTAAGATTCTCCTTCCCGATAGCACACTCGTATGACTGAATTCGGGTTCATCCCTCAAATATAATCAGGAATTCGGAACAAAAAACCGGAAAGTTGAACTTTCGGGCGAGGCATATTTCGAAGTATCGAAAAAGATGGATAAGCATTTTATTGTCCATACCAGCATGCTCGATATAATTGATGTAGGCACTGTTTTTAATATAAAATCCTATGAAGAAGATAATGAAATTGTGGTATCCCTGATCGAAGGTGCGCTGAATATCTCGTTACCGGATGACAAAACAAATGCGCTATGATCTGTGAAACCTGATGAAGAGTTTGTTTTTAATAAGCTTACTAAAAAAAACAGCTCAAAGAAAACAGATTCTTCCTACGCTGCACAGTGGATAAACAGTAAGCTCTATTTTGTAGATGCAAGTATCGAACAGATTACAAAAGACCTGGAACGTAGATACAATGTGAAGATCAACATTGCAAGTGAAAAGATAAAAGGAGAAATCTTTTCGGGTAGTCTGGATTTAAATTTACCTCTGAAAGAAAACCTTTCTTATATGGATGTGGATAAAAAAATGAAAATAAGCCAATATGCCGATACAATTTATATAACTACAAAATAAATTTATCCTTTCAACATACATTTTTTTAGTTTTTTGATATTAGTTATACTACCCTGTTCATCCATGCAAATCAAAAAACGAAGGAAACATGTAAAAATAAAAATGCTGTAAACAGCACACATATATTAACCATAGACCTAAAATCTATTTACAAGTCAGTTTATAAGACAAATAACCAACAGATTCTTTCTGCTTAACTAGTATTTCCTCATTTATTTTTCCGAAAAAAATAAAAAAATATCGAAACAGGCTAAATGTTTTCGATATGAGAGGTGTATTATTAGTAGAACAGGATAAAAGGGTTTAATAAAATGGCCGGGAAAATAAAACAATTCGAACTATTAATGATGAAATATGTATCGGGAAGTCTTTCCGATAGGGAAGCCTCCGAATTGTTGGATATTCTTAACTCAGATAATGAATATATGGTTCGTTATAATGATATATTGAAGATACATGCGGTTTCTCACATTCCGGTCATAGCATTAAAAAAAGATTCCAATTACAAATCCGTACTAAACCGGATGGATAATCGTCCGGGTTTTAACAGGCATCATACTTTTAGTAAATACTTATTCAGAGCGGCTGCTATTTTTATTTTGTTGTTAACTACCTCCATTTCTCTCTATTATATTCATGCCGATTATAATTCAGGAAATAATTTATCAGGCTATGAGATGGTGGTTCCACATGGCTCCCAGTCTAAAATTATCCTGCCCGACGGAACCGTCGCATGGCTGAATTCAGGCTCGACACTTAAATATACTAATTCCTATGGAAAACGGAACAGAACAGTTTTTCTTACCGGAGAAGGGTATTTTGATGTGAAGGAAGATAGGAAGAACCCTTTTTTTGTACATGCCGGAAAAATCGAAATAAAAGTATTGGGAACCATATTTAATGTACGTGCCTATTCGGACGAGAAAACGTTGGAAGTGGATCTGTTGGAAGGAAAAATAGAGATTTTCCACGAAAATGACCATCCGTTGATTCTCCTGCCGGATAAAAAGCTGGTATATAATAAAGATAATAATACGGTTTTTTCCTATAAAACCGATGTTTCCAGATCTACGGCGTGGACTACGGGTAAACTTCGTTTTGTGGATGTATCCTTACAGGATATATCGAAAGACCTGGAAAGAAGATATGATGTAAAAATCGTGATCGGATCACAACACATCAAAGACGAATTGTTTTCAGGTACCCTGGATTTAAATCAACCCATTGAGAAAATACTTGAATACATTGATGTCGATAAAAAATATACAAGAAATTATTATGGAAAAGAAATCCATATTGATTAAATCTAAAACCAACAATAAACTAATTTATTTACAGCATATAATAAACGTTTAACCTATTCCCATTCACATTTGCAAACAGAGAAGCCGGAAAAGAAATCAGGATTTGTCAGTGCAACGATACATGTTGAAATTAGCTTGATATATATTTCGATCATTAGTATAAAACTTAATTCCCTATAAAATTTTTAATACTCAATTCATAACCTTATAAAAAATAGTATGAAAAAGACACTCTTTCCCAAAAGCATGTGGATACTTATCTTATTCGCTTGTGTTACATTCAACATACACGCTGTTGTTCATATAACCGCTCCCCTGGCATCCGAATATAGCTGGTATTATAACGGGGAACTTATTCCCGGTGAAAATGACCGGATTCTTCGGGCGGAAGATGCCGGAGTTTATATGGTAGAAATGGTGAAAGAAGACGGTTCTCAAACTAAAGAATTTTATAACCTGTCTGCTTCCGGTACAGTCAGAAAACTGATTTTTATCGGCGACTCTACAGCAAGTATGTATGATATAAATCGTTTTCCCCGAACCGGTTGAGCACAACTTCTACCCAAATTTTTTGACGACAGTAAAATACAGGTCCTGAATAAGGCCCGAAGCGGTAGCACTACCGCCTCTTTCTATAGTGATAAAGATTGGTTTTCCATTCTGCCTGCCATTGAAGAAGGAGACTTTGTATTTATCCAATTCGGGTTAAATGATGCCGTCCAGGTACCCTTAGAGGAATTTAAAGGGTATTTAAAAAAATATGTCCATGAAACCCGTGAAAAGGGTGGCATACCTGTGCTTTGTACTCCGATCAGCCGGAATTTCTGGGATCCGGCAGATACAACGAAAATCGTTGATAAAATTGGCGACTATCCCCTGTCCATCAAACATGTTGCCTCGGAAGAAGATGTCCCGCTCCTTGATATAGAAACCGCTACGAAGACTCATTTTGAATCGTTAGGGAAATATACATGTACCTGGGATGTATTTATGAATCTCAAACCGGGTGAGTATCCTTATACAGAGTGGGCAGATGGGTTGGTGGATAACTCCCACCTTAAATTATGGGGAGCCATGGAGGTTTGCAAAGTTGCTGTGGAGGTTATGCGGAAACATGCCGATGATAAAGAGATAGCCATCCTGATTCCTGCGCTGCAGGACGCATTCCTTGTGAATGGAAAAGTGAATATACCTCTTGCAGGAGTTGTAACAGGAAATTCATCGTATGCCCATGGCGAACCGGTATCCCTGAGAGCTGTTGTGAAAAATCCGGACTATGTATTTGAGAACTGGACGCTGGACGATGAAGTAGTTAGTACTTCAGCCAATTATAAATTTGTTATGGGAGACTCGGATATATCTCTGTCTGCCAATTTCCGGCATATTACCTCTTCCATTGATAAAGAGAAGAATAAAAACTTTGTTCTTTCCCCCAATCCGGCTAATGATTTCTTACATATCCGTGCTCAAAGTAATATCCTTTCATGCAGATTATTTGATTTGGCAGGAAAAAACATATTGTCGTCCACGCATAACGACCAACAAATAACTCTGCCTGTGACGGAATTACTCGATGGGATGTATATCATCCATATTGAAACAGAGAAATATATCGTGAGCAGAAAGTTTATTGTAAAACATGAAAGATGAATTAACCGGAATAAATCGAATATATAACCTAAAATAAAATTAGTATGAATTACCGAATAGCAATGATCATTATCTGTACACTATTTTCTTTGTGCCTTAGTGCACAGGTAGAGTATACGACTCCGGCCAGCCGTAATCCCTTAAAATGGCCTTTCAGTTCAACATCAATCTGGAATACGCCCATCGGAAGCGATGCGGTATATGTGCATGCATATATCGAAAAATCGACGGGCGCAGGTATGACAATCGATGAAGATTTAATTATCCTGCGTCCCCATGAACCTTTTATGGATGTATATTACAGTGATGCGGCATGGAACAGGAATAAAGACCGCTGTGTGCCTACCGGCGGGAGAATGGTTTCGTTGCCTATACCCGGTGATTTTGTTGTAAGCCGTGAAACATGGATTGCAAATACCCCTAATTCGGCCATGTCTGTTTTGATGCCGGATATGCGGACTATTAAGCAGAACCAGCCGTTTGCTTACTGTGAGGAAGGTGGAGTAGCAACAACCGGTTTTTTATTTGATGATGTGGATCTTTACGGGGATGGATACTATGGGGCACATGGCGGTTCTAAACTTTCTGCCATCGGAGGGACGCTTCGTGTGGGAGAACTTACAAAAGAGTCGGGACCCATACGCCACGCATTGAAAATAAACCTGAATGCCGCCAACAATCTATACTACGATGAAGAAACAAAAGGCTTCCGTTGGCCTGCGTTGCGTGCGGATGCCGTTGCTGCCACCGACTATTATAAAGACCGGAAAAATCCTGTAGTACCTGCTTGCAGAATGGGGGCGTTGTTGGCTTTGCCCTCCTGGATGGACCTGGATTTAATGGAGTTTGAAACAGAACCTGCAAGAATCCTGGCACAAGCTTTTCAGGATTATGGAGCCTATGTCGTGGATAATACAAATTGGGATGTGTATAGTATTATAGTAGAATGGGGTCTTGACGGGCGATTTTCCGAGGAGTTTGAAAAAAACTGGGGATTCAGCATAAACCCGCCCCTGAAAAGTAATCCCTGGTCCAGGGACATGGATCGGATTTTTATGAATTTGCATGTGGTCGACAACAATTCCCCTACATCCATTGGTGGCGGTGGTACTCCCAGAGCTCCTTTAGCGCCCGATCACTTTGATGATATAACCGGAATAAAGGAACTTTCCCAACATACGCTGAATGTCTATCCAACCGTTGCCCGAGATATGATAACAGTCGAGGGAATCGGAAGGAATGAAACCATTAAAATATACAACAGCTTAGGGATGATGGTCGATACGACATCTTCTTTGCACGATAAACAGACGATTGATATTGCCACATTTACGTCCGGATTATATTTCTTGACTACCCATAAAGAGTCCATCCGTTTCATTAAGGAGTGAAGACAGGAAAAACAGCTAAGCGGGAGAAAAAAACGCTTACTAATATACTATATCTTAAATCTACTAACATGAAAAATTTCTTTTTAAACAAAATGCAAATTTTACTCTCCGGAAGAAGGTTATCGTTGATGGTTATTTTTTGGTCCTTTTTAGGCATAGCGGCCTATGCGCAGGAAAGTAGAATAACCATTAAGCAAAGTAATACGCCATTAAGCCGGGTACTGAATGAAATAGAATCTAAAAGCGGATACTCTTTCCTGGTGCGAAGTTCTGACTTCGATTTAAATCAGGTAGTTTCCATCCATGCAGAGAATAAAACAATAGGGGAAATACTTTCCATGCTTTTCAGGGACAAGGATGTGAAATATGAAATCAATGATAAGAGTATTTCCATATACAAACCACAACAGGCCGTACCCCCCAAAGGGTTAGAGATAACAGGTACTGTGGAGGATATAAACGGGGAAGCAATAATTGGTGCCAATATTTTAGAAAAGGGAACAAGCAATGTTACCGTGACCGATGTGGACGGCCGTTTCTCTTTGAAAGTGAAAGGCAATGCCAGGTTGGTCGTTTCCTACCTGGGCTATATCCCGAAAGAAGTTGCTGTGAATAATAACTCCAGATTGAAAATCGTATTATCCGAAGACGAGATAAGCCTGAATGAAATAGTGGTAGTTGGGTATGGGAGTATGAAAAGAAGGGATTTGACAGGTTCGGTTTCTTCGGTAGGACAAGATGTATTGAAAAATTCTCCCGTCACTTCAGTCGCTCAAACGCTGGCAGGCAGAATGCCAGGGGTACAAATTACACAAACCGATGGTTCGCAGGAAGCCGAAATGAAAATAAGGATACGTGGAGGCGGGTCCCTGACTCAGGATAACTCCCCGTTGTATGTTGTCGACGGTTTTCCCGTAGAAGATATCAATAACATTGTACCGGGTGATATCGAGAGCGTGGATGTATTGAAAGATGCTTCCTCTACAGCAATATACGGCGCCCGTGGTGCTAATGGCGTGATTCTGATAACAACGAAGGGGGGTGTCGAATCGAAACCAAAAATAAACTTCAACAGTTACTATGGCGTAAAGAAGATGACTGATTTTTATGATGTCATGGATGGGTACGAATACGTAAACTGGCAATGGGAATACCAGATGCTTACCAATCAAAACAATTACAATAGCCTCAGAAGGTCCTTCGGCGAATTCCAGGATATGCATCTTTACAGGCAAATGAAAGGGGAAGACTGGGTAGATCAGATACTCGGAAAAACAGGCACTGTTTTCAATAATAATCTTTCTGTCAACGGAGGGAATAAGATGGTAAGATACAATGTGAGCCTGACTCATAACAACAACAAAGAGATTATGATGGGACAGAGTGCCGAAAGGCTAAATCTTTCAGGTAAAACCCTTTTTAATCTTACCGACAGGCTTTCGTTAGATGTAAGTGTACGGGTAGCCGATTATTCTTTCAAGGGAGCCGGAACAGGATCTGCGCGGTTGAATAACATTGTCCAATATCGTCCGGTTGACGGTATAACAGGATTTGTAGACCCTACGGACGGTTTTGATATAGACAACGAATTTGTATTGAATCCTTATTTACAGACACAGGATGATTATCGGCGCAGGGAACAATTGACTTTAAATGTTGACGCTGCCGTGAATTATAAAATAACGAAAGAATTAACTTTCCGGATCGAGGCAGGACAGCAATATGCAAAGAATACGTACAAACGGTTTTATGGGTTGAATACGTTCGAATCCATTTTATGGGGAGCCCAACCCCTTGCATATAATGAGAAGAGGGACGGGGAAAGTTTCAGGGTTGCCAATACGTTCACCTACAGTAAGTCCGATTTTATAAAAGACCATACCCTGACATTGATGATAGGGCAGGAGTATCTTGAATCTAAGAACGAAATTATATATGCTGAATCCAGGTATTTTCCTAAATATATAGATGCCGTGAGTGCATTGTCAATGATGCAGTTGGGAGTTGCCCAGCCTGTTAAAACATCCGATAGTCAAACAAAGACCGCATCCTTTTTTGGCCGGGCAAACTATGATTATAAAGGGAAATACCTGCTTTCGGCAACATTAAGAACCGATGGCTCCAGCAAATTTGCCAGGGGGAACAGGTGAGCATCGTTTCCTTCTCTTGGGATAGGTTGGAGGATATCCGATGAAGGATTTATGGCTCCTGCATCGCCATGGTTGTCACACCTTAAGCCGAGGCTCAGCTTCGGTCAGGCCGGAAACGACCGTATCGGCAATAATTTATCGGACAGGATATTTGAAATTTCCGCCGAAAGTATGCTCTACATGGAAGGGAATGAAGAAAATCCTACGGTATTCATCGTACCCGGAAGTGTATTATCCAATCCCGGTTTGAAATGGGAAAGGACCATCACCCAAAACGTAGGGCTGGATTTCGGTTTTTTTGACAACAGGCTAAGCGGTTCTTTCGAATTGTATCATAATAAGACAAAAGACCTGTTGATTAAATCAACCATCCCCTCCAGTTCCGGTTATTCACAACAAATGCAGAATATCGGCCAGACCTCCAATAAAGGGTTAGAACTGGCCCTGAGTGGGGTAATTATAAAAAAACAAGATTTTTCATTATCTGCCAATTTTAATATTGCCTTCAATAAAAACAGGATCGACAAGCTGGATGAAACCAAAGAATGGTTGCAAAGTACGACATGGACTGCCGATTCAGGAGGTCCTAACGGCGAATTCATAATTAAAGAAGGGGGCCAGGTGGGAACGATGTACGGGTATGTTACCGACGGAATGTATACCTATGATGATTTCGACTATGTCAATGGAAAATATGTCTTAAAACCTGACGTTCCAAGCAATCAGAAAATTACGAATCCAAGATTCTTCGGACCTGGCTCGTTGAAATTCAAAAATCAGAATGATGATCTGGTGATTGACGAAGAAGATAAAGTGGTCATAGGAAATGCAAATCCGAAACATACCGGAGGTTTTGGCATGAACGCGACACTAAAAGGGTTCGATTTCTCAGCATTCTTCAACTGGGTATATGGGAACGATATTTATAATGCCAATAAAATGGAATATACCAGTACCCGTGCAGGCCGTACCTATAAAAATCTGATAAATATGATGAACTCGGAAAACAGGTTTACTTATCTTGATCCGACTACAGGATATATTGCAACCGACCCTGAACAATTAAAAGAAATGAATCGGAATGCAACCATGTGGTCGCCCGGTATGTCTTTGGTGCCACTTCATTCATGGGCGGTCGAAGACGGTTCTTTTTTAAGGCTTAATACTCTGACGCTTGGCTATACATTACCAACACACTTATTGAAAAAAGCAAGAATAGATAATTTGCGTGTATATGTAACAGGCTATAATTTATGGACATGGACAAACTATTCGGGCAATGATCCCGAAGTGGACACACAACGTACAACACCCCTTACTCCGGGAGTAGATTACAACGCTTATCCTAAAAGCCGTTCATTCATTGTTGGTCTAAACTTAACACTCTAAATTAAAATATTGTGAAATAAAGCATGAGAAGGTATTTCACGCCACAGGATAATGATGTTTAAACGCATGCTGCGTTCTATATGACCTTAATGTAAAAAATAAAAAAATAACGTATGAAAAAATATATTTCTATTCTATTTGCTCTCGTAGGTATAGTTGGGGTAACTTCCTGCGATGACATACTGGATACAGATTCCAATTCCGTATTCACGGAAGAAACGGTATTTAAAAACTACGATTTTGCCCTGAAGGCAGTAAATGGTATTTATGCCGAGTTTATGTCGGTCTATATGTATGGTAACAACCTGATATTTTTCAAATTAGGAAACGATATTGAAGTCAGGACCGGTGCCCTCAACGGCGAGCGTGTCGATTTGGCCCAGTATGCCGCCGACCCCGGAAATTCGGCTCTTGCTCCTGCCTATAGAAGGTTTTATCAAAGTATAGAAAGGGCTAATATCTGTATCGAAGGACTTCCTAAAAGTCCGGTCTGGACTGGCGATTATGCTAAAGAAGCAAGAGTTCTATACGCTGAAGCCGTTGCTTTACGGGCATTTTGTTATTCGGAACTTATTTCTTTCTGGGGAGATGTCCCTTTTAAAACGAAACCCACTCAGGCCGGAGATAATTTCTATCTTCCCAAAACCGACCGGGACGAAATGTATGAATATCTGATTCAGGATCTCAGGGACATTCAGGATGACATTCCATGGATGAACACAAGTGCAGAAAGGGTTACAAAGGGATTTGTAAAAGGCCTGAGGGCGAAAATGGCCCTTGCATATGCCGGGTATTCGCTTCGTAATGGCACTCTTGAAACCAGGAGAGGCAGGCATTGGGAAGAATATTATAAGATTGCGAATCAGGAGTGCTTTGAATTGATAGAAAGTGGCGTTCATAAGATGAATCCTGATTACGAAAATATATTCCGGTTACTTCATACCTATGCACAAGATGCTTCCAATAAAGAAATTTTATGGGAACTAGCGTTTGGCAGAGGGTCAAGTGGACGTCTTGCGCAGGCTTTCGGGATGACATTTTCTACCAATCCTGCCGATCCGAAATACGGAAGAGCTGTGGCTGAGCCTTCTGTTCCTTTCAGCTACTATTATTCCTTTGACCCAACAGATTTGAGAAGATCCGTCAACGTGGAACTCTATAACTATTCGGATCCCGCTTATCCCGGACAACAAAGACTCGGAGGCGCTACAGCGCTGAAACCATGTAAATGGCGTCGTTCGTGGATCGTACCTAACCTGGGTGGCGATAACAGGCAGATGCAGGCTACGGGAGTCAATTTTCCGGTTATGCGGTATACCGATGTATTGCTCATGTTTGCGGAAACAGAAAATGAAATTAACGGAATGCCCACAGAAGCCGCAAAAGATGCATTGCGCCAGGTAAGGGAAAGAGCTTTCCCGCGGGAAGTGTGGCAGGAGAAAGTCACGGATTATATAAACCGTGTTTCCGGAAGTAAAGAAAGCTTCTTTAACGCCATTGTAGACGAAAGGGCATGGGAATTTGGCGGAGAGCTTATCCGTAAGAACGATTTGATACGCTGGAATTTATTGGGCGAAAAAGTAGAAAAAATGAAATCGGATTGCTGGAAAATACTGGATGACCATCCGGATTTCAGTTGGGTGCCGGATGTGATTTACTGGAAATATAAAAATGATAACGAAACCCTTGATATATTAAATCCCGATTATCGCTGGCCTGAAGACGAAGAGGCACCCGAGGGTTATTTCAGCTCGGTATGGGGACCTGCCTTTTCAGAGGCGAACAGAATTAAACTTGAAGATTTTCTGAATGAATGTATATCCGGATACCGCAAAGAAAAGAATAATCATTTATTTCCGTTAAGTGCCACAACGATAACCGACAGTAATGGGGTATTGTCTAACGACCAGATACCCGATTAAAGGAAAATAGTAAAATTTATTTCAATCAAAAAAATTAAACCAATATGTTACTGAATAGAATAATAGCCAACTATTTAATCGCATTAGCAGCTCTGGTAATGCTACCGGTATTGTGTGTTTCCTGTGACGATGATGATGATAAAACAGGGGATGAACCCGGGCAATTGTTTCGCCCGGTCCTGTTTTCCGTAGAATCCAGGACTGAACCCGTTATATTGACATGGGTGCCTATAAAAGATGCCTCTTATTTAATGGAAATAAGCCGGGATAGCCTGAAATTTGAAGTTGAACTGCAAAGGGAATCCCTGCAAACCGGAACAAAAGAATTAGAACTATCCGGTTTGATGAAGGGCGAAAGGTATTCCGCCCGGATCAAATCCATAAGTAATAACCCTGCAATACGGGATTCCGAATTTGCAACCCTGTCTTTTGTAGCACCATGATGCTACCTGTTACAGCCAAATAAAAGAAAATAATGAAGAAAACATATTTATTTATCCTCCTGTTTTGGTCTGCCTGTTCAATGATCGTATTTGCGAACGAAGCGAAGCTCCTGTATGACGTATATGATTATGGTGCAAAAGGAGATGCTTCGGCATTGGACACGAAAGCGATACAGGATGCGATCAATGCCTGCCATCAGGGAGGCGGAGGGCGGGTAGTTCTCCATAACGGTAAATTTTTGTCAGGAACTATTTATCTGAAAGATAATGTCACCCTGTTTATCGAAAACGGCGCAGTCCTTTTAGGAAGCAGGCATCAGAAAGATTATCCTGTTACCGGATCTGAATTTCCGTCCTATCATGGAACCTTTCTTACCAACCGTATACTTATATATGCGGAAAACGCTTCTAACATTTCCATCCGGGGGAATGGGACAATCAACGGGCAGGGGGAAGAATTCTTCGGAATAGATGAACTGGAAGCCTTGAAGGAACGCCCCAGGATCATTCATTTCCGTAAATGCAGGAATGTAAAAATAAAAGATATTACCCTTTATAATTCAGCATCGTGGGTGCAGAACTACTGGGCTTGTGACAATCTGGTTATTGATGGTATAACGGTCGATAGCAGGGAAAATCCGGATTTGTCAAAACCTCGTTTTGCAGATGCGCCAGGACGAAATACCGATGGCCTTGATATTGTGGATTGCAGGAATGTGCGCATTTCAAACTGTTTTATCGACAGTGGGGATGATGGGATATGCTTCAAAAGCTTTTCCCAGAAAGAAGGTTGCCATCATATTACGGTTACCAATTGTGTGATTACTACCAATGCCTCCGGAATAAAAATCGGAACCGAATCGGTAGGTGCGTTTAAGGATATCACCATATCCAATTGCGTTATCTTCGATACGCGCCTGGGTGGAATCGACATTATGTGTGTCGACGGGGCACAGGTAGAACAGATACTTGTTTCGGGAATAACCTTGAGGAATATTAACGGAACGGCAATCTTTGTGCGCCTGGGTAACAGGGGCAGAATGCACCGTGAAGACGAAACACCCCGTGACGGGTATGTAAAAGATATTTCTTTTCGCGACATCTACGGAACAAATATAGACCGCTATGGCTGTTCCATAACCGGCATACCTGGCAATCCGGTCGAAAATATCGTATTAAGCAACATACACCTGAAATTCAAAGGAGGCGATTCCCCCTTCTATTTTCAGGGAGAACCCGGTAATCTTGTAAAAGAGCACACCATCGAATCAGTTCCTGAGATTCCCGGCAATCATCCCCGGGGCGATATGTTCAGAAAACTTCCTGCGTATGGATTTTACGTTCGTCACGTAAATAATATCCTGTTTGATGGAGTGCGCCTGGATACACAGGAAGAGGAAAAGCGTTATGCGCTTGTAGCTGACGATGTAAACCGTTTAGCTTTAAACCGCTTTTCGGCAAGATCATCCGCAGTTGCCCCCGCTTTAATCCACCTTCTCAACGTAAGGGATGCTGACATAAGTCATTCCCATGTGCTTTCACCGGCAAATATATTTGTTGAAATATCAGGAAACAATACGAAGAATATCCGGTTGCTGAACAACGATCTATCCGAGGTAAAGCAGGCATATACCACTAAGGAAAAAGCATTGGAAAAGCAGGTGACAAATAAGTAGTAAATCCAGGTAATAAAGCGTATGAAAATGATAAAAACAGAAAACAAAACCATCATGCACAAGATAAAATATCTTCTGTTCATCTGCCTGCTATCCGTTTGTTATACAAATGGTGTTTTCGCACAGGGAACAGAGCATATAAGCATATTGAATGCCTATAACCGCGCCTCTGTTTCGCTTGACGGGCAGTGGCAAACCATTATCGACCCGCAGGAACAGGGTTATTACGACTACCGTTACCTGCCTAAAAACAATGGTTTTTTCCAAAACCGGAAAGCGCGGAACAAAACGGACCTGGTGGAATATAACTTTGACACCGGACTTCCCTTACATGTTCCCGGTGACTGGAATAGCCAGCAACCGGAACTGTTATGGTACGAAGGCACCATATGGTATGAAAAGAGTTTTTCCTATATGCGTAAGGACGGACAACGGACTTTCCTGCATTTCGGAGCAGTAAACTACGAGGCAAAAGTATATCTGAACGGTAAAAAACTGGGAGAGCATATCGGTGGGTTTACCCCGTTCAGCTTCGAAGTAACGGATGACCTGAAAGACGGAGATAACTTTATCGTGGTAAAGGTAGATAATAAACGCCGTATAGATGGCATACCTACCATCATCTCCGACTGGTGGAATTACGGCGGGATTACCCGCCCGGTAAAGCTGGTTGAGGTGCCGCAAACCTTTATTCAGGATTACCTGATTCAATTGAAGAAAGGCGAAAATAACCGGATTGACGGATACGTAAAAGTAGCCGGTTCGAACGCTTCACAGGAAGTTCGGATAAGCATCCCCGAACTTAAGCTAACCAAGTCGTTTAAAACCGATATCGATGGATACGCCAAAATTGAATTTTCACAGAAAGTGGACGCATGGTCTCCCGAAAATCCCCAATTATATGATGTGCAAATATCTATGGGAGAAGATAGTATATCAGACAGAATCGGCTTTCGTACCATAGAAACAAAGGGACAGGATATTTTACTCAACGGGAAACCGGTATTTCTCCGCGGTATCTGTATTCATGAAGAAGCGGCATACCGGGGAGGGCGTGCCCACTCTCCCGAAGATGCCAGGGTATTACTTACATGGGCAAAAGAAATGGGATGCAACTTTGTACGGCTCACGCACTACCCGCACAATGAACACATGATTCGTGAAGCCGAAAAAATGGGGCTTTTGATATGGTCTGAAATTCCGCTTTACTGGACTATTCAATGGGAAAACCCGGAAGTATTGGCAAATGCAAAGAATCAGTTTACGGAAATTTATCAACGTGATAAAAACAGGGCTGCCGTTATCCTCTGGTCGCTGGCAAACGAAACGCCATTAGGTGATTCCCGGTTGAAATTTCTTTCCGGTCTGGCTGAATATGTACGTAGTATGGATGATACACGTTTGCTGACGGCTGCCATGGAAATGCACGAAAAAGAGGACGACCCTGGTACAATAATAATCAACGATCCGCTGGGCGAATACCTCGATGTACTCGGATGCAATGAATATTACGGATGGTATGGTACTTTACCTGACAAATGCAGAAACCTAACCTGGACTATGGAATATGACAAACCATTAATCATGAGCGAATTCGGCGCAGGTGCAGTATATGGTATGCACGGAGAGAAACCGGACAGGTGGACGGAAGAATACCAGGAATATTTTTACGAAGAAAACCTTGATATGCTCAGGAAAATTCCATTTCTGAGAGGTACGGCACCATGGGTGTTGATGGACTTCCGATCACCACGCAGGCCACTTGGTGGTGTTCAGGATTATTACAACCGGAAGGGGGTGATTTCGGATCAGGGAAATAAGAAAAAAACCTTTTATACCCTGAAAAATTATTATCAGGAAGTGAAGAATACCTTTAAATAATAGCTGAAAAATTATCTTAATCTCAAGTTATAACAAACTAAGGTTGTATTATCTAACAATGTAATAATTATAAAGCCTTAGTTCTAAAAAAATAGTATGACAGTATTTAAAAATCTATGCATGCTGGCAATTTCCTCCTTCCTGATCTTGTCATGCAACACAAAAAATGATGACCTATTTGCTAACCCTGATAATGAGAAAATTGAATCCTGGGATGGCAAGACGAAACTGTATGTTCCGACAAAAAAACTCACATCGGAACCCGGTCATCATTGGTTTGCCTATTATGACAAGATAGAGTGTGACCCGACAAACAGGTATGTCCTGTGCATGAAGACCACCTTTGAGCACCGTTCACCCACACCGGAGGACGTAATAGAAATCGGAATGGTCGATTTGCATAACGACTGCGCATGGATAAAGCTTGGCGAATCCCGTGCATGGGGGTGGCAGCAAGGCTGCCAACTCCAGTTCGTTCCCGGTTCCGATGGCGAAATAGTATGGAACGACAAAGAAGGCGAACGATTCGTGTGTCATATCCTGAATATCCATACACGGGAAAAAAGAACCATCCCATGGGCAATATATGCCTTAAGCCCCGATGGAAAATGGGCGGTAACAGTAGACTACCGCCGTGTAAACGATACCCGTCCCGGGTATGGGTATGCAGGCCTTTCCGACCCCTATGCCAATGAGCTGGCACCGGAAAAATCCGGTATCTGGAAAATAAATATGCAAACCGGAGAATCGGAACTCATTATTTCCTTAGCACAGGTAGCAGGATTGGAAAATCCCTACGATACCCAAACCCGTGATGCCAAGCATTGGTTCAACCATTTATTAATCAATCCCGACGGAACCCGCTTTATATTCCTGCACCGCTGGCGTTATTCCGACGAAGAAAGGACAGCAAAATACAAAGACGTAGGAGGCTGGGGAACCCGCATGCTGACGGCATCCGAAGACGGTTCCGACATTCGCATAATAGACCCGTACAACTATACCTCCCATTTTATCTGGAGAGATCCGCAACATATCCTTGCATGGACAAACATCCCCGGAAAAGGAGACGGCTTCTTCCTGTTCGAAGATGCCGTGGGCGGTAACATCGAACAGGTCGGAGAAGGTATCATGACTGAAAACGGACATTGCACCTATCTTCCCGGTAACCAATGGATATTGAACGATACCTATCCCAATACCGAAACAGGCTTGCAATCTGTATATCTCTATCATGTAGCCACAAATACGCGGGTGCCTTTGGGTGATTTTTATTCCCCCCTGAGCCGTGGACTCGAATGGCGCTGCGATACACATCCGCGCAGTACAATAGACGGACAGTATGTAATCGTCGATTCTCCGAATTGGGAAGGACGCCAATTGTATATGATGGATATCAGAGGAATTATATCTAATACTAACTAACAGTTTTACTATTAAAATTAACCAATTATGAAACATGTAACCTTTTTCTTATTGGCAATTATGTTTGTATCCTTTTCCTTGTCGGTAAAGGCACAAAATGTGTATTATGTGGCGGATGACGGCAATCCGTCCGCTGATGGCCTTTCCTGGGCTACTGCCACTACGCTTGAAGCTGTGATACCAAAACTTGCATCGGCAAATAATAACCGCGATCATGTTTTTGTAAAGAAAGGAACGTATATAGCGCCGGAGGGGAATGGCTTTTATTTTTCAAGCGCTCCAAGCAAGAAATATGCTACTTTTTATGGTAATTGTGACGGAACGGAGTCTTTGACCCATTTACCCAATCCTACCGGAACAATAGAAACGTATCTG
Source organism: Candidatus Azobacteroides sp. (assembly GCA_021201815.1). Lineage (GTDB taxonomy): Bacteria > Bacteroidota > Bacteroidia > Bacteroidales > WRGA01 > WRGA01. The sequence goes on from JAJQEC010000090.1 coordinate 123,530, forward strand.
AAAGCGGCAAATTCAGGTTCGGAAGACCTGGACAGGGTGATGAGTATTGATGGTGGCATTCTTAATTTCACCGGATTTGATCTTTCCGGAGGGGATGCCTCTAAAGCCACCTTCACAAAAGGCTATGGAGGAACTATCTATAATTCGGGTGGTACGGGTGCTTTTAAATATTGTAAGATTCATGGAGGCAAAGCCACTCAGGGTGCAGGAGCGTATATTGTCTTATATGGGGCACCGGTAGACTGGACGTTAGAAAATTGCGAAATATATGACAATGAATCATCCGATATGGGGGGAGGTCTTTACCTTGGTAGTTCCACTAAAATAAGTAACTGCCTGATAAGAGATAATATATCCGGTAAAAGCGGTGGGGGTATCCGCATGAACAATTCCAATCAGGCTGCGATATTTAATTCTACCATAATAAATAATAATGCCGGAGGTGCCGGAGGGGGCATATATCACATGCAAGGAGACATTGTCAATTGTCTTATCGCAAATAATACCGGATCTTCCGGTGCCGGGGGTATACAGTTTCATGCATCGGGAAGAGGGCGATTGATTAATTCTACCATTGTAAATAACAAAGTGATTGCAGGAGGAGAGCAGGGCGGTGGAATTTCTGTAGCATCAGGAATAGTGAAAAATTGTATTGCATGGGGAAATACTATTGGGGATGGAGCTACAAAAAATGATATATATGCGGTTGGGAACAACGACTCCGAAAATAATACCAGTATGGTTGAGTATTCCTGTTTTGAATCCATTTCTGTTAAGAGTGGCTTCAACTATGCAGCTACCGTACAAAACAATCTGGCGGAGGGTACTGATCCTTTGTTTACAGATGCCGGGAGTAATGATTTTACACTACAACCCATGAGCCCGTGCAAAGATGCAGGGGATAATGATGCTTACGATGCGGAATACCCTGATAAAGACCTGAATAACCAGGACCGTATTATAGACTCCATCATTGATATGGGTGCTTATGAAGCAACGGAAAACACAGTCGGCATGCAGGGCCCGGCATCCGGAACGGTATGTGTGTATTCTTCAGATAAAGGATTGCTTACTGTAAACTCTAATGGGAATGTTGCCATATATGATATGTGTGGAAGAGTACAATTTGCAAAAGCTCTTTCCGGTGCTACTGATTTCCAATTACCGGCAGGACTTTATATAATAACCATCAACGGTCGTTCTTATAAAGTCATTGTAAAATAACATATGCTAAAAACAAATTACTATTAAACAGTTTATTTATTAACTAAAATTGATTAATTATCATGAAAAAGAAAAACTTTTTTGGACTTGCAGCCATGCTTCTGGGCTTTTTTCTGACGCTGAATGCTCAGAATGTATATCATGTAACTCCTGATGGTACGGCAACTGCTGACGGACTTAGCTGGGAAAACGCAACGACCCTGCAACATGCAATCGAGCAATCTGCCGAAGGTACCGCCGAAGTTGGAGACGTTATCCTTATAAAAAAGGGAACCTATACTGCCCCTGAAGTGGACGGTTTTTATTTTGACGACAAAAATGTAACCCTGTATGGGAACTGCGAAGGAACAGAGACATTAAATAGTCTTCCGGGATATACGGATGCAACCGTTATCGAAACCTATTTAAAAGCGGCTGTTGATGAGAATCAGGAAGCGTTGGGGCGTGTCATGACAATCGCTAAAAGAGATGTGACCCTAATGGGTCTTGACCTGTCGGGAGGGGACGCCATGAAAGCCAATATTTCAAAAGGTTTTGGTGGTGTCATTCATTCCGAAGCTAATAAAGGGGTTATAAAGTATTGTAAAATACACGGAGGCTCTGCAAATTCGGGTGCAGGAATTTATCTTGTGGTATATGATTCCTATGCAGGCCCTCATATTGACCATTGCGAGGTATATGAAAATGAATCTACCGGAATGGCAGGCGGAATTTATGTGGGAAATTATGTCCTGATTACAAATTGCATTGTCAGGAATAATATGGCAGAGACCAGTGGCGCAGGAATATACAATAACGACACACGAACGGGTACTACCACCATATTCAACTGTATTATAAAAGATAACATAGCCAAAAAGCAGACCGGTGGTGCTTTCATTAAATCAGGCTATCTTGTCAATTCTCTTATTTCCGGAAATTCAGGGGGTACTATTTGCGGTGGCGTGATGCTGGATGGGTCAGTAGCCGATGTAGACTGCCACATTGTGAATTGTACGGTAGTTAATAATACGGTTGACACAGGTATTACTACAGATGCAGGAGGTGTGCGTCCCGGTGAAGGTCATGTGTACAACTGTATTATCTGGGGTAATCTGAAAAATATGTTAGGGGAAAATGAGGATACTACTGAACCAATGGAGAGTGATATATTTATTCAGGCAAGAGGAGATAGATTTATCGGGTCAAGCACGGTGAAAAACAGCTTTTATAACGCATTCTTCATAAATCCTGACGGCTCATACGAACCGGATATGGCAGATAATATAGAAGGAACGGATCCATTCTTCCTGGATGATACGGAAGGTGATTTCAGATTGCATGAATTAAGTATGTGCATAAACAAAGGAAACAACGATTTTTATAATAATGCTGTAAAAGCATTTCCTACATTGAACGCACAAAAAGACCTGAAAAACCAGGCCCGCATTGTAAATTCCACCATTGATATGGGTGCTTACGAATATACTACCGAACCCCTGAGCATTAAAGAACAAAATGCCGGAGATAAAACGATGGTGTATTCTTCAGGAAAAGGAATATTGACGGTTGAATTTGACGGGGAAACAGCCATATATGATATCGCAGGTAAGATGCATTACCACCAGAGAGTGGCCGGTTCAGCAGATTTTAAATTACCTGGCGGCATTTATCTGGTAAAACTACCTGCTAAAACTCACAAAGTAATCGTTTACTAATTTCATTAAAAGTAAAATCTTACGATAGATACAGACTTCAACAAAAAACGGGTGCGAACGAGAATGCTTCCGCCGTACCCGTTTTTACTTAACAAAAGAAATATTCATAGGATAATCAACAGAAAGTGAAACGAACTTCACATCTTCTCAATATGAAATAAAGCATGAGAACAGAGTTCCCTCCACAAGATGATGTTATTTTTTCTCATGCGGCATTCCATACGACCTTAATTTAAAAATTAAAAAATAACGTATGAAAAAAACATTTATTTATTCCATACTCCTTTTGTTTTTATGTATTGCTGGTGTACAGGCGCAGGCAAAAACAGGGAATCTATTAACATTGGAAGATTCAGGAAACGAAATAAAGATTTTCAATAGCCGGTTGTCAGCATTAGTGATCAATAAATCAAGCTGGAAATTGCAATTGTATGGTCCGGACAAAAAAATACGTACCTCGGATGTTGTTGCACCATCTTTTAAAATAAACAAGGCCTGGGTTTCCGTAGAAAGGATTATTCAGGCAGAAAAGCGGAAAGATGATTCAATAAAATTGGATATCATCCTTTCAAATGGAGAAAAAGGAAATGTGATGATCACTGCGGCAGGAGAGTCCGGTTTCAAATTGCTGATAGAATACGGCAATCCGGGAGTTGTGGCAATAAAAGGTGTTTTTTCGTTGAGTGATATAGAAGAAATCTATGGTTTTGGAGAAATGTGGAACGGGCATGTAGCTCAACGGGGACGTTCGTTCGATTTATGGGATAAATCGGGAACGCCGGATGAATGTGCCTATATGCCGTATTTTGTTTCAACAAACAATTATGGGTTCTTTTTGAATTATGGAGGGAGAGTCAGTTTCGATGTAGGGCAAACCAATGCTTCCAAATTAGTGTTTGAAGCTCCGGTTGCTACATATGAATTTACGCTTCTGACCGGAAGCAGCGTGGCAAATACCGTGCAGAATTTTTCCCGTATAACCGGTATGCCTGCCCGTCCGCCCCGCTGGGCATACGAGCCCTGGTTCTGGCTGATGAGTGATCCCGACCAGCCGGCAGCGGATATAAACACATTGACAGGGGAACATTCGCTTCAGATGGTACAACGATTGAAAGAACTCAATTATCCTGTTGGCGTAACCTGGTTCGAACCCCCATGGCAGGATGCCCGTACATCTTTTATTCCCAACAGGGAATTCAGTCCTGATATCAAAAAACTGATACAGGAAATAGAAAAGCTCGGAGTAAAATCGCTGGCGTGGTCGGTTCCCTATACGACAAATGAGGCTTCTAACTGGAAAGAGGCTGTTGAAAAAGGCTACCTGGTTCGTAAGCCGGAAGGGAAACAAATGGATGAGAATTTTATAATAACCTCCACAGGCGAACTGGAAGGGAATTTTTATACTGCTATCGACTATTTCAACCCTGAAGCAGCAGCGTGGTGGCAAAAGCAGATTGAACATTCGGTAGAGTTAGGGTTAAAAGGGTATAAGGCAGATGCAGGGCAGGATATTCCCGAAGATGCCATTTTGCATGGAGGTCTGCTTGGAAAAGATATTCACAATTCGTATGCATTAGAATATAATAAAGTATATTACAATGCGCTGAAAAATAAATTGGGAGATGATTTCTTACTTATACCCCGTGCGGCATGGATAGGATCGGCTCCCTATCTGAATTTCAAATGGCCGGGAGATTTGACCACTGACTATGCGAATAACGGATTGCCGTCATCGGTCTATTCTTCTCTAAGTCTGGCGTTGAGCGGAATCCCTTTTGTATCGACTGATATCGGGGGATTTGAAAACAGACCGGCACCCGAAGAAGTATGGATACGGTGGGCACAATTCGGCGCATTCCTGCCGGGTATGCAAACGTTGAATATGCCGTGGTGGTATTCGGAAAAAGCACAGGATCATTTCCGTTATCTATGCTGGTTGCATAACGATCTGATCCCATTCTGGGAAAGCCTCGGCTTCGAAGCCCAACAGTCGGCTACTCCTATCATCAGACCTCTGGTGTGGGATTATCAGTCCGATATGAAATGCTGGCGCGTTGATGATCAGTTTACCGTAGCCAATGCTTTTCTTGTGGCCCCGGTTATAAATGCGAATCTGAACAGGGATATTTATCTCCCCGAAGGCAAATGGTTCGATTTTTGGGATGAAGATATTATTATAACCGGTCCCCGGAAAATGCGCTGGTCAAAAGACAGAAGCGAGGGAATCTACAAATTTCCTCTTTATATACGCGAAGGTTCTATTATCCCGATGGAAATATCAAACAATATATCAGGTTTCGGGACCGAGTGGTCAAAGGGGTACACAACGTTGGCCATCTGGCCTGCATCCGATAAAGAAAGCGGATTTAAATTACAGGATGAGAAAGAAGTGGTATGGATAAAAGTGAATAACCCTGTAAAAAACAAGATTAACATTACATGGGATAAAACCGGAAAGAAATACCTCTTACGAGTGCATCTGACAGAAAATCAACTCCCTGAGACGGTGGCGTGGAATACTAAAACGAACCTGCCAAACAAATACAATAGCATCGATTCCTTTAGAAAAGATGATAAAGAAGGCTGGTATTTTGATACTGCTACCAAAAACCTGTGGATAAGAACATTGAAAAATGAATATGGAGGAACACTGGCAATTACTTTAAAACAATGATGAAAACCATGAAACGAAACTTAATTTTATTTTTTATTGTTGTATTTGCTGTCATTCCGGCATATACTCAGAAGAGCAATATTATATACAAGCAAAAAGATGCTCCGGTCGAAGAGAGGATTAAGGATTTATTATCCAGGATGACTTTGGAAGAAAAGATTTATCAGTTAAACCAGTATACCATCGGGGAAAATACCAATGTAAACAATATCGGAGAAGTCACGAAGTCCATTCCGTCTAAAATAGGTTCGCTGATATATTTCAGCGCAGATCCGGTCCGGAGGAATACCATTCAGAAAAAAGCCATGGAAGAATCCCGGCTGGGAATCCCGATACTTTTTGGTTTTGATATAATTCACGGTTTTCGTGTCGTTTATCCCATTCCTTTGGCACAGGCTTGCTCATGGAATCCCGAACTGGTAAAGTCCGCAGCGGAATTTGCCGCTAAAGAATCCAAATTATCGGGTGTGGACTGGACTTTTTCTCCCATGATAGATATCGGCCTTGATCCCCGCTGGGGGCGTGTTGCCGAAAGTTACGGGGAAGACCCGTATACCAATGCCGTATTTGGAGTTGCTACGGTGGAAGGATACCAGGGTACTGATTTATCATCCCCTTATTCTGTTGCGGCTTGTTTGAAGCATTACGTTGCTTACGGTATGTCGGAGGGAGGAAGGGATTACCGTGCTTCAAACGTTTCGCAGCAGTCCTTGTGGGAAACATACCTTCCACCTTATCAAGCATGTATAGAGGCAGGTGCGGCAACAGTAATGAGCTCTTTTAATGATATAAGCGGCATTCCGGCTACCGCCAATCATTATATGCTGACTGAAATCCTAAAACAAAAATGGCAATACGACGGTTTTGTTGTGTCCGATTGGAATGCCGTTTCCCAGTTAATTCACCAGGGGGTTGCCAAAGACGGGAAAGAAGCTGCATTAAAGTCCATTATGGCAGGATTGGATATGGATATGAAAGATAACATTTTCCTTGAAAACCTGGCAGACCTGATAGAAGAAAAAAAAGTGCCGGTGGAAAGGATTGATGACGCAGTTACACGTATATTGCGTGTCAAATTCCGCCTGGGACTGTTTGATAATCCCTATACTAACATAGTAGATGAAAAAGACCGCTATCTTAAAAACGAAGACATCCTGCTGGCACAAAAGCTCGCCGAAGAGTCGATGGTACTGCTAAAAAATAAAGAAAATACCCTTCCGCTTCCTTCTCCGGTAAAAGAAATAGCAGTGGTAGGACCCATGGCTAAAGACAAGTCAAATATGTTGGGTTCCTGGTCTTACCATGGAAAAGAAGAAGAGGTGGAATCAATCTACGAAGGTCTTGAAAAAGAGTTCGGGAAAAATGTCCGGTTGAATTATGCGAAAGGATGTGATTTCGATGGTACGGACGAATCGTTGTTTGCGGAGGCAGTTCATATTGCCCAACACTCGGAAGCGGTGATTATCTGCCTGGGTGAATTGAAAACATGGAGTGGTGAAAATGCCTCCCGGTCAACTATATCGCTGCCTGTAATTCAGGAAAAGTTAGTTTCCGAATTGAAAAAAACAGGAAAACCGCTCATCCTTATTCTATCGAACGGTCGTCCGTTGGAGTTGGCCCGCCTGGAACCACTGGCGGATGCAATAGTAGAAATATGGCAGCCGGGAATAGCCGGAGGAACACCGTTGGCGGGCATTTTATCGGGAAGGATAAACCCGTCGGGAAGACTGGCCATCACTTTTCCTTATACCACAGGGCAGATTCCTATGTATTACAACATGCGCCCTTCCTCCCGTCCTTTCCGTGAAATGGGTAATTATCAGGACATCCCCAACGACCCTTTGTACTGGCTTGGATATGGGTTAAGCTATACCGATTATGAATATGGAAAAGCAACCCTTTCCTCTGAAAAAATTTCAAAAGACCAGAAACTTAAAGTGGAAGTGGCGGTCACCAATACAGGGGATAGGAAAGGTTCGGAAACTGTTTTCTGGTATATTAACGACCCTGTTTCCACTATTTCAAGGCCGGTAAAAGAATTAAAGCATTTTGAGAAAAAAGAACTTAACCCCGGTGAAAAGAAAGTCTTTGTTTTTGAGATTGACCCACACAAAGATTTAAGTTATGTGGACAGCAATGGAGACCGTTTCCTGGAAGCCGGTGATTATTATGTGATGGTGAATGACCAGAAATTGAAATTCGAACTTACTGAATAACGTAAATCATTCTTTCAAAAATAAATGCTGATACAGATGAAAAAAATCACACCTATATTCCTCTTTTGTTTTCTGGCTTTCCTTGTTCCTGTTAACGCGGAAAACACCCCGGACGGCATACGTCCGCTTATGGATGGCTACATAGCGCAGAACGCGCTGCCCGGGGTGGTGTATATTATAGCTGACAAAGAGAAGATTCTTGAAATAGAATGTCTCGGATATCATGATATTGCCAACAAAAGGAGCATGGCTCCTGACGTTTTGTTCTGGATTGCATCGCAAAGTAAACCGGTTGCGGGAGTTGCCGTTATGATGCTTGTTGAAGAAGGAAAACTGGATTTGGATGAATCGGTAACCACGTACCTGCCCGAACTGGATAAGGTCATGGTTAGCCGTATAAAAAAGGATAGTATCCAGGTATTGGAAAAACCAACGCGCCCCGTCACGTTACGTCATTTACTGTCGCACACAAGCGGAATGACATTTTTGGGAGGAGTACAGGCACAAACCGGTAAAATAGATATGCTGTCATTAAGCAATAGCGTATATGTTTCGGCAATCACGCCGCTTTCTTTCGAGCCGGGCGAAGGGGAATTATATTCCAATCAGGGAATTAATCTTGCCGCCGCCATAGTAGAGCGGGTATCGGGCTTGAAATATGAAGCGTTTTTGCAAAAGAGGCTTTTCGACCCTTTGGAAATGAAAAGCGCCACATTCTTTCCCGACAAACGACAACTGTCAAAATTTGCTATCCCATACAGCATGAAAAAGAATGGAATGGAGGAAATTCAAATACATCACCTGCAATATCCGTTGGACGACAGGGATAAAAGATACGCGGAAGCGGGAGGTGGAATCTTTTGTACTCCCGAAGACCTCCTGAAGTTTTATCAGATGATAGCTTCGGGCGGCTTTTATAAAGGAAAAAGATACTTAACCGCATACTCTGTGAAAGTGTTGGGCGAACAGCAGGAAATGGCGAACGGTAGGAAAGTCAACGGATTGGGATGGAATGCGAATGACCTGTTTATGGGACATGGAGGTGCTTACGGAACAAATACTAAAATCTACAAAAAAGAAGGATTAATCGTCATGTATTTTGTTATGGGTGATCTGCCTGAACAAAAAAAGATTTTCGGAGAATTTGAAAAGTTAGTCCGTGAAAAGTATAACATAAAATAAGGTCAATGAGTTACAGCGTTCGGATAAAAAACAGCTATTGGCAAATGAATTAACAACATATTATAAAATCTATCCATTACTTATATGAAACCCCTGATATTACTTATTGCCTCTTTAACTTCTATCTGTGTGTATGCCCAAATTCCCGTAACGGGAGTACATTTTGATACCGGATCAGCCGTATTACCGGTAAAGAACACATTGCAGCTGGCACCTGTTATTACGCCAGCGGATGCGACCAATCAAAAGCTTACTTATACGTCAGATAAACCGGGCGTTGCCACCGTGAATTCTTCGGGATTAATCACCGGAGTTGCAGTCGGTGAAGCCACCATCACAGTAAAAACGGAAGACGGAGGATACGAAGCAGCCTTTACAATCAACCTTTACACAGAAAACCTGACCCTATCCGGCATCATTTCGTCGGGTATGGTAGTGCAGCAAAATACTCATGCTAATTTCTGGGGGTGGGGACCTCCCAACGAACAGGTTTCTGTTACTGCCAGTTGGGGAGAAACCGCCGAAACCACTACCGACAACAAGGGAAGATGGGCTATTTCCCTTCAAACTCCCAACGCTGTAAAAGGGGACGACCAGACAAAACACACGCTGACCTTTACGGGTAAAGATGATAGCGTTACCTGTAATGATATATTTATCGGAGATGTGTACCTCTGTGCAGGGCAATCGAATATGGCGTATGTGATGAAACCTACAAATACAACCGACGGAGTACCGGACTACGAATCAGAAAAAATAGCAGCCAATTATCCGAATATCAGGTTTAACACAAGGTCGGCGTACAACCTCAGCTATGTTCCTTGTGACAATAATTCCAGCGTATGGTATCCCTGCATTCCTTCGACAATAGGCAATAGTTCTGCTGTCGCTTATTATTTTGCAAAGGAGTTATATAATAATCCGGAGATAAATATTCCTATAGGATTAATAATCACGGCTATTGGCGGAGCTTCCTGCCAATCGTTCATAAGCCGCGAGGGAATGCTTGCCGACCCGGAAGTTAAAAGGATGGTGCTCGATCCGTTCGACCGGAAGCCTGACTTAGAGGTTGCCACTGCTTCTACCATATTATTCAACGGAGTAATAGCACCCATTGTTCCTTTTTCATTGAAAGGGTTTCTCTGGTACCAGGGAGAGGCAAACAATAGGGTTGCGACGTATTCAAACATATATGCGAAACTGAATACAGCTTTAATAAATGATTGGAGAAGGCTATGGGGAAAGGACGATCTGCCATTCCTATACGTTCAGTTACCTGCGTATAACGGTTTCACGGCCGGGTTCAGGGATCAGCAAACCGAACTTCTTACGTTGCCGGATACAGGAATGGCTGTAACATTGGATCTGGCAGATGAAGACAAAACAAATATTCATCCCCGGAATAAGAAAGACGTCGGGATACGTTTAGCCAGGATAGCCGAAGCCAGAATATATGGTCAGGACATCACATACGCAGGACCGGTTTTAAAGTCTATGACCATTGAAGGCAGTAAAATCCGCATCTCTTTCCATCCGGCAAGTGTAGGTTCGGGATTAGCAAGCCGGGATGGCCTGCCTCTTACTGATTTCCGGATAATAGGAAGCGATAATGGGTTTTATCCGGCGGATGCCGAAATCGATGGCGATGATGTGCTGGTTTCATCCGTACGGGTAACATCGCCTGCAAATGTTGCATTTGCTTATGAGAATGCTCCTGTTCCTAATTTGATGAATAAGGAAGGGTTAACTGCTTGTCCGTTCAGGACAGATACGTGGAATTATAATGTAATCATTGAACCCGTATCTACCGGTATGGTCCGGATGAAAAAAACGGACAATATACATGTCTTTCCAATACCGGCAAAAGAGGTGCTTAATATAGTATTCCCCGAACCCATGGATAATGTCTGGCTGGAAGTGTTCGACGTATCGGGTAAATTATTTTATAAAGCAAATCCGGGCAGCCATATTGTACAGGAACAGGTGAATGTAAGCAGGCTGCCTGAAGGCGTATACATTCTTAAAATTCATTCCCGGAATACAAGTATTTCAAAAAAACTGATTATCCAATAGAAAGTATCCATGATTAAAATGATGAATAATTTAAACGTTTCCTTTCTTATCCTGCTTTTTTCTGTTATGGCAGGATACAATTGCCGGGTCCGGGCAGATGTAAAAACGGCACGAATCTTCGGCTCGGATATGGTCATGCAGGAAGGCATTGAAAATCCGGTGTGGGGTTGGGCAGAAAAAAAGGAAACCATTACTGTTTCTCTGGCAGGAAAAACCGTAAAAACGAAAGCAGACAGTGACGGAAAGTGGATGGTAAAATTACCTTCGATGGATTACGGTGGGCCCTATTCCATGACAATAAAAGGGAAAAAAGATATCATTGAGTTTACAAACGTAATGGTCGGAGAAGTATGGTTTTGTTCCGGCCAGTCGAATATGGAATTTCCTGTAAACCGTGTTATTAATGCAAATGAAGAGATGGCAAATGCTGATTATCCGGATATCAGGCTGTTTACTGTTCCCAAAAAAATTGCTCAGTATCCGTTGAGTGATTTGCAGAAAGGTGAATGGACAGTCTGTTCTCCACAGACCATACCAAATTTTTCAGCAGTCGGTTATTTTTTCGGCAGGGAAATTCAGCAGGAAATGAATGTTGCCGTAGGTCTGATACACTCCTCCTGGGGAGGAACGAATGCCGAAGCATGGACAAGTCCGGCAACCATTGAAAAGAATGCGGACCTGAGCGGAAAACTGGAGGAATTGCAAAAAATAGATTTTGCCAATTATGGAAAAACTGAAAAAGAAAAGATAAAAAAGAAACTGGGAGCATTTCCTACCGGATACGATGGATTGAAGAGAGGGTATAACCAATGGAATTTCGACGACTCGGCATGGAAAACGGTATATGCTCCCCGGTTCTGGGAAGAACAGGGGTACGAAAATATGGACGGGGTTGCCTGGTATAGGAAAGCATTTGAACTGACGGAAGAACAGGCTTCCCAAGAATTAACCCTGTACCTGGCAAAAATCGATGACAAAGACATTTGTTGGGTGAATGGTGTGGAAGTGGGCACTACCACTATGAGAAGTCTGGACAGGATTTATAAAGTGCCTCCGACAGCACTCAGGGCAGGTAAAAACATAATAGCAATCAGAATAACGGATGAAAGAGATAATGGTGGGATATATGGAAATCCCGAAGATGTATTCGCAAAATCAGGAAAGTCGAAAATCAATTTATCCGGTGAGTGGAAAATCAAATTTACACAAGTAAAAGGACCCCTGTTTGAAATTCGTCCGAATGATTATCCTACGCAGCTGTTCAATGCAATGGTACATCCGGTTTTGCCTTATGGCATCAAAGGTATCATATGGTATCAGGGGGAAGCAAACGTTCCCAGGGCAAAACAGTACCGGGAGGTATTTTCGAATATGATTATTGACTGGAGGAACCATTGGGGAAAAGATGATTTACCTTTCTTATGGGTACAATTGGCCAACTATTTGAAACCTGCCGAACAACCCAGGGAAAGCGATTGGGCCGAACTGCGCGAAGCTCAGGCTATGGCGTTAAAGTTACCCTATACGGGAATGGCTTCTGCCATAGATATAGGCGAAGCAGAGGATATTCATCCCGGGAACAAACAGGACGTAGGAAAACGTCTGGCTCTGAACGCCTTGAAAATCGCTTATAATCACGATGTTGTTTGTTCAGGCCCTACCTATAAAAGCATGCGGATAGAAGGGCAAAAAGTATACATCTCCTTCGATAATATTCCTAACGGATGGAAAGTAAATAATAAATACGGATATGTAAATGGATTTTCTGTTGCCGGGGACGATAAAAAGTTCTATTGGGCAAAAGCTGAGGTACTATCCGACAATACCATTGTTTTATATTCCGGGAAAGTGCTTCATCCGGTCGCGGTAAGATATGCCTGGTCCAATAATCCGGGAGACCTTAACCTATATAATAAAGAAAATCTCCCTGCAAATCCGTTCAGAACAGATAGCTGGGAAAATAATCCGAAAAAGTAATCGCCTGCTGAAGAATTCTTACACCCTATAATGAATACGGCATGCATAATACTGATATTACAGGTACAGTGCATTTCAAAGCGACCATTCAGAACTATTTGGAGCAAAAAGCCCAGCCTGATGAATTGTTTGCATCCTCATACGCTAAAGAGAACAAGAATATTGAGGAGTGTGTAACCTATCTTCTTAATTTCGTTCAGAAAAGCGGTATAAACGGTTTTACAGCAGATGATATTTAATCAATGGCGCTACACTATTACGATGAAGACAACATCAGTATAGAAAACCCTGAAAAATGTTAAGTAATAGTAAACCATACTATGGTCTTGTCCGAAGAAGAAAAAGCAGAAGCAAGGCGATAAGGAATTCAGAAAATACAGGATGAAACCTATTCCAAGATGAAACAATTCAGAAAGAAAGCAAACAAGAGTATAATTAATTCACCTTCCTTATTTGATTTTTGCTATGAAAGCGCAACATAAATTCCAAAAGGCAGTTTTAATCTATGCCTTTACCTTTTTTAAGGGTACCCTATCTGTCGGATTTAAGGGGTCAGTTTCAATCGGGAAAACTGGACTGTTTATATCGGATTCAGGAGGCTATCTCCAGTAGGATTTTCCACATAATAACATAGTATGATACCTGTATTGGATATCACACAGTTACTCACGAGTTTTGACCGGGAAAATTTAAAGTAGCAAATAATGGGTAACTTCAAGTAAATCTCCTAATAAACACTGCACTAAAATTGGTTACCTGATCGGTACAGGCAATCTTTTGAAGATTTGGATTTAAATTTTTAAATAGTAGATTTGTAAAAAAATTAATATCCACGTAAGTTCAATATAATTAAACAATTTAGCCTCCGTACGGCTATCAAATAAATAAGCAATTTTTCATGAAACAATTACTTACTTTTTGGTTAACATTCTTACTTTCTATTCCAGCTTTGAGTCAAGACAAAAACATGCCTCAGAGAGTAAAAAGCCCATAAAACGAAGTCAATTTAGTAAAAGAATCAAAAATAAAACATTATTATAAATCTTATATAATATTTAAATTCAATGAAAAAGTTATTTATCACTTTTGTTATCTGCCTGGGGTGTGCCAGTTTCAGCGAAATAAATGCAGTCAATTTTTCAGAAGCAAAGACCCAACAAGGTTCCGCCAGATCCATCGGCGATGGCTATTCAAAAGATTCACGAAAAGTGTATTTCAGGCAAAAAGAGGTAAAATATGCCGACCCCAGTTCGTTTCGTAATTTAGGAAGTGGGTATGCTAAAGATAATTTTGCAGTATTTTACAATGGTGTCAAAATACCGGGTGCTTCGGTAAGTTCTTTCCGTCCGACACAAGATGGGTATGCAAAAGATAACATGAGAACGTATTACAGAGGTAAAGACGCAAGCAAGATGGGGACGATTACAGAAGATGATTACCCACAAATTTCACCTGAAGGTTATTGCCTGCATGAGTCTAAAGTATATTATAATGCGGTAGAAATGGAAGAAGCTGATTTCGATTCATTTTTAGACAGAAGTGCCGAATATGCCAAGGATGCAAAAAACGTATATTACAAAGGGAAAGTATTACCCGGAGCTGAAACCGATTCATTCGAATGCTTCTATGATGGCTATGCTAAAGATGACAAAAACGTATATTACAATGGGGAAAAGATAGCTAGTGGCTTATCAGATTCTTTTGATTGCCTCACTCATGGGTATGCTAGGGATGCTGAAAGGGTATATTACAATGGAAAAGAAATAAGAGGTGCCGTTCCATATTCATTTGAAACTACTAAGGACGGTCATGCAAAAGATTCAAAACAAGAATATCAGAATGGAGAACCGGTAGCGGGTTCCACTGGTTCGTTTACAGATTTGGGTGATGGATATACAAAGGACGATTATAAAGTATTTTATAATGGAAAAGAGATAGAAGACGCTATGAAAAATTCCTTTGTAAACTTAGGTGAGGGTTATGCAAAAGACGCTATGAGTGCATATTACAAAGGCGTAGAAATTGAAGATGCATCTCCTTCCACATTTGAAAATGTAGGGAAGGGATATGCAAAAGACAACCAAAATCGCTATTACATGGGTAAAAAAGAAGAAGGAAAAGAAGGAAAAGAAGAAAAAATAAATAAAGTACGCAATAAATTAAAACTATAATTAAACCTTTGCCAGTAAAAAGGCTTATTCGGTAAATGATATAAAATCACATAAAAATTTACCCTTCATGTGTAAAAGTCAAGGCTTGATCTGATAGTCGGACAAAATTATCAGATTTGTATATTTGTGTTTTCCAAGCCATAATTTTTTGGAATAGGAAGATATTAGAGGGGGATTCTCGTCCCCCTTTACCATTGCAGCCAGTTAGATCTTACAAATACCTGATATATCATAATCATCCTTAATGAATTATGCCATACATTTACAGGCAATTTCATATTTGTGGAACAGTTCTTAGTAAACATATCCCTGCAATTTGACCTTTCATAGTAATTCGTACAATAATAAGTGCTTCTCCATTTTTCAATAATCTCGTTTTTTGATGAAGAACATCCCTCTAAAAGTTTCCCGTTTCATAAGTTTTTCTTTTGAATTAAGTGTTTGTAAAAGTATTCCTGACTTATGAAATCTCAAATAGCAAAAATGTGAAGATCAATGAATTACAAGTAGTGTCGTAGGACATTTTTCGGACTAAAAAAAAAGTCCCACGAATAGCACCACTTTAGTTGCCGTATTTTGCCTGTTTTTTGGGAGGTAATGATAAAAAAAATCCCTGAAAACACTTCATTTTCAGGGAAATTCTCAAATTTAGTCTTTATAGCTGCTCTTCCTCTTAGACTTGAACCAAGGACCCTCTGATTAACAGACATAACCTCAGTATTTTCAAAGATTAGCATAACCTTTCATTTATCTTCCAAACATTTGTATTACAACGATTTACTCGTAAATACATAAAGGTTTATTAACATCTCAAAATCATATATTTTCAACGAATAGATAGTTTTGTGTGCAAATTGTGTGCAAGTAAAACTATCGATATTTTCGTGTAAAACAGATAAGTGAATTGTTCAATTATGCATAAATATACAAAAGAGAAAGTTTCAGTAACATCCAGGTTAGATAAACGCTTTCAAAATAAAGAAGGTAAATATCCGGTAAAAATTGAAATATCCCATAATAGGATTAGAAGATATCATGGAACCGGAAAGGATTTAAGTCAAGAAGAATGGAATGAATTACCGAAAACAAAAAGTAAAAATCTTATTAAAATCAGAAATGAGATAAAAGATTCTTTTGATAAGGTACAAAATATAGTAAAGACCCTTATCGATGAAAAAGAATTCACTTTTGAAATATTATTTAACCGGTTAGGCTACTCAAAAGGCTATATTAATGACGCTTTTCAAAATAAAATTGATAGTGATATAGAAGAAAAAAGAGGCGGAAATGCTCAGGTTTACGAATGTGCATTAAACAATTTTGAAAAATATGCAGGAAAAAATGTATCATTCAAAACTATAACAATAGATTGGTTAAAAAAATATGAAAATCATATTGTAATAACCGAAGGAGGGTCATATAATACTGTTGGAATGTATGCACGGTGTATAAGACATCTAATGGTAAAAGCCAGGGAAAATGGAATAATAACTAAAGCCGAGTATCCTTTTGGTAAAGAAAAATATCAGATTCCCTCTCAAGATGGGAAAAAGAAAGCATTGGATAAAGAAACGCTTAAAAAGATTATGGATTATGATGATGGTTCCGAAGCCACGGCAAATTATAGGGATTTATGGATTTTCCTTTACTTATGCAATGGAATGACCATGTATGATTTATTGCTATTAAAATTTAAAAATATAGATTATGAGGACAAAGAAATAAGTTTCTTTAGAATAAAAACAATAAGAACGGCTGTTACTAAAAAACATATTCATGCTATATTACTTCCCGAAATGGAGACTATAATAAATAAATGGGGCAATCCGGATAAAAAGCCTAATAATTATATATTTCCTTATTTAGTTGGATATAGAGAAGATCCTATAAAGGAAAAAAATAGGGTAAAGGATATAACAAGAAGAGTAAACAGAAGAATGGCAAAAATAACTAAACAATTAAACCTTCCTCATGCAAGTACATATTCCGCAAGACACACTTTTGCAACTGTCTTAAAAAGAAAAGGGATTCCAACATCATTTATTGGGGATAGTCTGGGACACACAAATTCAAAAACTACGGAAGCATATCTTGCAGATTTTGAAAAAGAAACCCGTTTAGAAAATGCCAATCTATTGACGGATTTTGCCTAAAACTAATTCCCATAATGAAAAGAGAATGTATATAATTAAAGTACATCCTGAAAGTTAAACAAAAAACTTTCAGGGATGTACTTCAACTATAAAGAAAACGGTTTTTATGACACAGTCCATAAGATTGTTTAAATGAAAACTACAGGGTTTAAATCTTGTAGTTTTTTATTTATGTATAACTTTGAAAAAAGGAATAAATTATGGACATTGGCTCTGTCGAACGTTGTTTCCAAAAGATTTACTCAGTAAAGAGTTTTTGAGCCAGTTTAAAACAGCCGACGACGTAGATTCCTTCCTTAAAAAGCTTCATGCTAAAGTATATGAAGGCATGTTGGAAGGTGAAATGGAAAATCACTTAGGTTATGAGAAAAATGCTCCTGAAGGTAAAAACAGTGGCAACTCTCGTAATGGATCTTATCCTACAACTATCCAGACCGAGTATGGTGAATCCAGCATTGAGATACCCCGTGATCGTAGTGGTAATTTTGAGCCAGTGGTAGTTCCCAAACACCAGAAACGGGGATTATCTATTGAATGTTTGGTGATCTCCTTATACGCAAAAGGAATAAGTGTCTCTGATATAGAAGAGGAAATGAAGGAGATTTATGGTATAACTCTTTCCACTTCTGCTAGCTCTGTTATCACCTCAAAAGTATCCCAGTCTGCTATAGAGTGGCAAAACCCTCCCCTGGAAAGCCTTTATCTGATCGTTTGGATGGATGGTATCGTTTTTAAGGTCCGGGAAAATGGTAAGGTGATAAATAAAACGGTCTATCTCTGTGTTGGTTTAAACAAAGAAGGACTCAAAGAAGTGTTAGGCATGTGGGTTGGTAAAACAGAGTCCGCTTCCTTCCGGATGGGAGTCCTTACGGATCTGAAGGCTCGTGGTGTAGAAGATATCCTGGTTACCGTGACGGATAACTTATGCGGTTTTACAGACACGATAAAGAGTGTTTTCCCTGATTCCACTACTCAAATCTGCGTAGTACATCAAATCCGTAACTCCTGCCGGTATGTGGTGTGGAAGGAAAAGAAAGAGTTTACAGCTGATTTGAAGAATATCTACAATGCACCCACTAAAGAAGGTGCAGCTTTAGAGCTGGATCAGTTTGAAAAGAAATGGGGTTCAAAATATCCTTATGCAATCCGGTCATGGCGACAGAACTGGGATGAACTGACTGCCTTTTTTGATTTTCCTGTAGAAATCCGGAGGATTATCTATACTACTAATCTAGTAGAAAATCTCAACGGCAAAATCAGAAAGTATACCAAAAACAAGCTTTCTTTCCCTAATGATGACGCCCTGAAAAAGTCGGTATATCTGGCTATTGCAGAGATCGAAAAGAAATGGTATCAGCCCGTCTGGAACTGGGGAATGATTTTTAATCAATTTCTCACTATATTTGATGGCAGGCTCCGGGTTTAAACCCGGAGCCTGCAACCTGTAGTTTTCTGTTTACACAAAATTATGGATAGTCCCGTTTTTATTTTTATTTGCAAGAAGAACAATTTTAATTTATTTACCCTTCCAACCCACATACATGCTTTTATTCTTTCAAAAAAACAATTCCGGTGAGCGGTAATTCCGGCGCAATACCTTTTCCAATTCACTTTCAGGATAGAGTATCTTTCCCCCAATAGTTGTATATCCGATTATACGCTTGTCCCGTAAAGTCTGGAGAGTACGGGGTGAAATATGTAGGTATTCCATGACTTCTTCCCCGTTCAGGTGCCGTTTATCTGCCAACAAAGGACGATATCCCTTACGAACGCTCTGCACATCTTCAAGGGCCTGTTCTATTTCTTTTGATAGTTCCCTGAACTCTAAGGAGTAAAATCCTATAAACTTATCCATTACAATCTTCTTTTTATTCCTGATTGAAGTATCTTCTCAATATCGGACTGATGGTAATAGACTTTACCTCCCAGCATGGAGAATGGTATTTTGCCATTATTTTGCCATGTCTGAAGGGTTCTCTTTGAAATATCCAGTACCCGGCAGACATCGGCCGAGTCCATTCAGCCGTCCCGGGGATTAGAAGCACATAGTGCCTTCAAAGTGGCAACCTCCGAGGTCAGTTTTCTTACCTTTGTCTTTAAATTTTCCCATGCAAGGGAATCAATACAAACAATTTCCATATGTTTTATTATTTTTCTTTGTCATTATTAAACGTATTTGCCAGTGAGCGTTTCAGCCCTTCACTGGCTGCACGGGTTATCAGTTCACGGTTTACCGAAAGGTGGTCGGCAAGGATATTGGACAGTAATATGGTCGGGGTAATTTCCGGCACGATATGCTGCAGGGAGGAAACAAGAGTTTGCAGTTTCTCTTTCATCCTGATATCAATATATACCGGGGTGTAATCCTTCACCTTATTAACTGTCAAAAACCTACGGGCATAGTCATCCTCATCTTTTTTGCGGGACTGTTTTGTCCTGACAGAAACAGGCGTTCATGTACTATCCTCTAAGAAATCTTCTATCACCTTCTTTTCTGTTTCCCCCTGGCTGTTTTCTAATTCATTACTCATACAATTAGTTTTTTTTAGTTGTTAATAATGCACCGCAGATATTGCGGTAATAATTTCCCCTTTTTTGTATATTCCGGGAAACTCATTCATCTCTTATACGGTTTGTTTTATCCATACGCTTAAAAATTCAGTAAAAAGGATAAGCTGTCTGCAACATCACACACGGAGCTGTTTTTTCCAAAACCGGGTGCAAGGTACAGCCTCCCGGCTGCCTGCGCTGTGAGCATAACAGCCTTACCTAACAGGATAGGCTTGTATACTATTGACTACCAATACATAATAAGTATGCGCAGTAAGAAAAGAAAGGAGACAAAGGCAATAAACATGCCCTATCAAATAAATATAAGTATTTGATATACAAGTAAAATATATGGCTCAATTTATAACAGGAATAATTGAAAAAAAGAAAGAAATATTTTTAAGGCATATCACCCAGTCTTATTTATCCCGGTTTTCTTCTATTAAATCCATCATATCTTCTATCTCAATAAGTCCATGTATCGCTTCCTTCTGGTTACGGGCCCGGTTGTTAAGAAATTGCTGCATGGTGATATAGTGCGGTCCACTGCCATATCGTTGTTCATTCCCGGCAGTACGGAAGGAGATAAAGTCCATGTTTCCTTCGGCAACAGATATCCAAGTTTCTTTGATATAGTGGTTTTCTTTGAGTAGGTCAAAAAGGTAAACCAAAGACTTTTGGTTGGCAACCTGCAAAGGCCCGGATAATTTTCCTTTTAACAACTTCCTTAATTCAGCTACTTTTACCGGGCGGCGGAAAAGCTTAATCCTTTCTATACATTCTGCAAGCAGGGCATACTGTTTATTATTAAGTTTAGGCTCATAGGAGCGTTTTCCGGAAATCCGTTTTATTTTAGAGGTTGGTTGAGTTGTGGCTGCAGTTTCTATATTTTCCCTACCTGATTTCTCTTTATCTGGTAATTTATCCGATGTTCCCTTCCCTTCTTTTTCTTTTTTGGGAATTCTATTTTCGTAATGCTGGCAAAGCCGTTCCAGGCTGATAAGGTCTACCAGTTCCTTAAAGTAAGGTAAATCTATCTTTACCAGTTCTCTGGCATAGCTGGCTGGCGTTATTTCATTTGTATGTGGAGTAAAGGCTCGGTAGCGGCGGTAATCCTCTTTACTTATATCATCGTAAAAGTCGCTGTACCAGAGAAAATTCGCCCTGTTATCCCGGCAATACCGGGGCACACTTGCAAGGGGAGGATTATGACGGATAATATCCTGTATTTTCCCTTTGAGCACAGCTATATTTTCCAGTGTAGGATGCAGGCTTTCTTCCATGGATAAGGCTGTATTGTAAGCAATGCTTACAAAGCTGTCAATGCTTTGCTGGATTAGCCGGAACTCCCTGGGCATATCCATTTCTTCGCTATATTCATCAAATTCGTACATACATAAATGAGTATAAAAGAACCTGAGTTTAAAAATAATAATTTCTTTTATAATATAGGTAATATTACTAAGCAGAGTAATAAAAGTTACTTTACTTACCCATAGTAAGCAGCAAATAAATGCATCCGGCTGCAAAGGTGCCACAAGGTATCCAATTATCACAATTACAGGCTATATTTGTTGCCGGCATTTATATCAGATGCATAATAATACCTATATAATATGGACATATTCTCAAAACTTATCCTGTTAAACAGTTCTTTGTACCAACCATGAAGAGCTGCAGGCAGTACCTTTAATGTATTGCTCAACCCGGGCTCCTTGTATCCGGTATTTCCAGTATTCGGCATTGCCGCCGTCCAAAGAAATGCAGACGCTCCCGCTTCTTCATTTTTTCTCCTGCGTCAAAGGAGCAAGGTAATCGCACGGGTAACCCGAAATTCGCCTCCGGCTTTTTCGTGTTTCCCCGGTGCATACCTTGCCCTGCGGGGCTGTGACCACGCAAAAGATAAATCCGGCGTACCTTGAATTTCCCTTTTGCTTCAAAATCTTCTCCCGCTGGTCGCAAATCCTGAGGTCACTCCGCAGTCTTTCTGCCTGTCTCCCGTTGGTCGCTCCGGCTGTAGACTGCGGGGGCAAGCCTGCGCTTTATCTCCCGCTGGTCGCTTCCGCTTTGGCTTGCCCGGGTGGCAGAATGTGCCAAATAGTTTTCCATACTTTTAAAAGCCTGTATGATGGAAAATAGGAAAAACAGGAAACCAAAAAGAGGACGACCCGTGAAGGAAAAAGAAAAGCTGACAACTTCAATTAATCTGAAACTGACCGGAACGGATTTTAATTCCGTGAAGGAAAAAGCAGAAAAGATGGGCATGAAAGCAACGCAATATGCACGGGAAATGACGCTGAAAGGCAGTATTAAATCCCGCTTTACCCTCGAGGAACTTGACCTGATACGTAGACTTGCTGGCATGGCAAATAACCTCAACCAGATTGCCCGCCAAGCCAATAAGGCAGGTTTTGCCCGGGTGGGTATAGACATCATAGATATAATCTCCCAAATCAAAAAACTACTGGATGATAGCTAAAAATATAAAAGGAAAATCGTTTAAGGGATGTGTCTCTTATGTGATGCATGAAGGGGCAACCTTACTGGAAGCGGAAGGAGTCTAGGCAGAAACGACAAAAGATATTATCAGGAGTTTTGCCATACAACGTTCCGGCAGGAAGGAGATAAAACAACCTGTCGGACATATCCCTATTGCTTTTTCACCGGAAGATAAGGAAAAGTTGATCGATGAATTTATGACAAAGCTGGCAAAGGAATATATGAAGGAAATGGGAATTGGTAATACGCAATATATTATTGTAAGGCACCATAACACGGAAAATCCCCATATGCATATTGTCTACAACCGGATCAATAATGATTTGAAATTAATATCCGTCAACAACGATTACAAGAGTAATATTAAAGTTTGTAAGAAACTCAAAGACAAGTACCGCTTAACTTACGGTGAAGGAAAAAAGAAAGTGAAGCGGGAAAAACTCAATAATCCGGATAAGGTAAAGTATAGGATTTATGATGCTATTAAAGCAGTTTTACCTTATTGTAAGACTCCCAATGAATTAAAATCTTTACTTAGACAGGCAGGTATTGAAACGTACTTTAAGCTTCAAAGGACTACCGGTGAGATTCAAGGGATATCCTTTAGTTATAAGGATATCTCTTTCAAAGGCTCACAGGTTGACAGGAAACTTAGTTTCGGCAATCTTAAAAAAGAGTTTGAAAAAACTAAGGAATTACAGGAAAAACAAACTAAAAAAACACAGCTGCAATCCACCACTAAGCCGGAAAAAGAAGATACTTTTATAGTTGGAGGAATTAAACTAACTCCCGGACAAGTGAAAATATTGAAGAATGGGGAGGCTATTTTCCTTGAAAATATGCGAAAAAAAGACGGCTCAGAATTATCTGCTTACCTGTTCTTTGATGACCAGATGGAGCGTCCTTTTTATTCAACTCGAGACCCAGAATCTTTTATCCGACATGGCAAATATGAAATGCGTCTTATGGATAAAATCAGGCTTGAGGCGGGTTGCGTAACCCATGCTAAAGTAAGATGGTATGGTGGAGGCTATGCTTATCCGTATTTGTGGAAAGAGAATAATGAGTATAAAGAATCGTGGGGTGATCTGAGGATACTTAAGACTCAGAAAATTGAAAACAAGGCTAAACAACACATAATCCCGAAGAAAAATGGAGGAAGGAAATTATAATCTAATTTAAAGACACTTTTATATTATTAAATGGTAGATTTTACATATGGATAGCAGTTAAACGGGATGGAGTAACTCAAGAATCCTAAATAATTCAATTATTTATTTTAATAGTTTAAGATTTAAATAGTATAAATCAGATTTCAAAGTAATAATTTAAAGCTCAACAAACTTATCTTAATAATTATTTTTCAATATATTTGCATGAAATACCAATATCGATAATGGAAAAGGAACAAATAAATAGGTTAAAAGTCGTACTTGTTGAGAAAGGAAAAACAGGTAAATGGTTAGCCGAACAATTAGGTAAAGACCCATCAACAGTGTCAAAGTGGTGCTCAAATAAGATTCAACCCTCGTTGGAAATACTTGAAAAAATAGCGCTTCTGCTGGGTATAGATAGGCGTGAACTATTAAATAAAAGCAAATAAAATGGGTGAGTCAAAATTTTTTACAAATCATATAGGAAACACCCTTTTTGATAAATTTAAAGGTATTCGTGAAGGAATGACCTCGCTACATAGCTTTCAGGCAGTAGTAGGGTATTTCCGAAGTTCGGGATATTTCAAAATACGCCAGGAACTGGGGGATATTGAAAAAATTCAGATACTGGTAGGGATCAATATCGATAATATTTTTCGCAACCATAATAAAAGTCTCCTCTTTATGGCAAACGACACCGTTTGTTCTGAGGCCATGGAGACTTACAAACGTGATTTTATTCAGGACGTAAAAGATGCAGGCTACTATAAGGATATTGAAGAGGGAATACTTCTCCTTATTGATGATATTCACTCTGGTAAAGTTGAATTAAAAATACATCCCACCAAAGACCTGCATGCAAAATTTTATCTGTTTCTACCCGAAAAACATACAAAACATTCTGACGGTTGGGTGATTATGGGTTCCAGTAACTTATCCAATTCAGGATTAGGACTAACTGAACCACCCCGTTATGAACTGAATGTTTCTATGAAAGATTTTGACGATGTAGACTTTTGTAAAAAAGAATTTGATAAGCTATGGGAAGGAGGCATACCTCTCTCTTCTGAAGACATCGAACTATTCCGCAAAAAAACCCATTTAGGTCAGAATCCGACCCCGTATGAACTTTATATCAAAGTATTAATAGATTTCTTTCAGGGACAGGTTGAGGATGATTTTTCCCTTGAAATGCCCGACGGAGTAATGAAATTTAAGTACCAGACAGATGCGGTAGGACAAGGGTATGAAATGCTGAAAAAACATAATGGCTTCTTTCTGGCTGATGTCGTAGGACTTGGTAAAACTGTTGTGGCAACCATGGTCGCCAAACGTTTTATTGAAGAAAATGGCATACGTGAAACAAAGGTGCTGGTCATTTATCCCCCGGCTCTGGCCAGCAACTGGAAAGAGACATTTGAAAAGTTTAAAATAGCCAAAAATACAGATTTCTTATCCTGTGGTAGCCTTGAGAAAGTCTTAGAGGGTGAAGAACAATATAGAAGTGCCGAACAATATGATATGATTTTAGTAGATGAGGCTCATCGTTTCCGGGGAGATTCATCGGCAATGTACGATAAACTCCAGCGTATTTGCAAGACCGACAGGGAATATGAAGGACGTGTCGGTGGACGCAAGAAGAGTGTTGTATTAATTTCAGCTACTCCGCTAAATAACCGTCCTGATGACCTATACAACCTGTTGATGCTCTTTCAGGACAAACGTAAATCCACCATAGACGGAGTAAACAACCTGCAAAATTACTTTGCTCCTAAAATAGCAGCTTACAAACAGATGATGTCATCCAAAAATCAAAGTATAGATGTACATCAGGTAAATGCATTATACGAGTCTATCCGTAAAGATGTTATAGATAAAATAACGGTTCGCAGAACAAGGGAAAACATCTTGCGTAATCCCGATTATGCAAAAGACCTGGAGCAACAAAATATCCAATTTCCCGAAATCGGGAAACCGAGGCAAGTCGGATATTTACTTCCGGCAGAGCTTAAAACCCTATTTGAAAATACCATGGCAACGCTCACCGAAGAGTTGAAATATGCGCGTTACAAAGCGATTGAAAAACTCGAAGGAAAATACAAAAGCCGGTATCCAAACGCAGAGGCAACCTCCCGTTCGTTAGCAACCATTTACCGAACACATATGGTTAAGCGATTGGAAAGCAGCTTTGAAGCATTTCGTAAATCGCTCTTCAATTTACGCAGAGCTACCCAGGGAATGGTTGATATGTTTGAAGCTGATAAAGTCATTATTGCACCGGATTTAAAAGTAAAAGAATTGCAGGACAAAGGCATTGAATTAGATGAAATTATAGCAAGAGGTATTGAAAAATTTAGTATCAAAAAAGAAGACTTCGTCTATCCTGCATCCGCATTTGTCCCCACTTTTATTGAGGATTTAAGATTTGATATTACCACACTTGATAACCTGATAGAGCTATGGGGAAAAGTGAAAATAGACCCTAAACTCGACCGTTTTATTGAGTATTTACAAAAGAAAATCTTTGACACAAAAGAGAATCCAACAGGTAAATTAGTCGTCTTTTCGGAAAGTAAAGACACCATTGGCTACCTTGAAAAAGAGATAAAATCCCGGCTGGGCAGGAAAGATATCTTATCCGTTTCCTCTTCCGACCGAAAACAACAATTCGCTGTCATCCAGGAAAACTTCGATGCCAATCACACGGTAAAGAAAGACGATTATAATATAATCATCGCCACCGATGTACTAGCTGAGGGAGTAAACCTACACCGTGCCAACGTCATAGTTAATTATGACACGCCCTGGAACGCCTCACGTTTAATGCAGCGAATAGGACGTGTAAACCGTATAGGGAGTATCGCCGGAGTCATTGTAAACTATATGTTTTACCCATCCGCCGAAGGAGATGCCCAAATACGTCTCTACAAAAATGCATTAGCAAAACTACAGGGGTTCCACTCCGCCTATGGAGAAGATTCACAGATTTACTCACTCGAAGAAATAGTACAGCAGTTCGAATTATTTAATCCGAATATTGGAGATGATGTAGATAAAACACTAGCTTTTTTACGGGAAATACGGGAATTCCGGGCTGCCAACCCCGAAGAATATGAACGTATCAAAAAGTTACCATTCAAATCCCGCACAGGAAGAGAGGTCGCTATAGCCAATAAAAAAGGCATTCAGCCAAATATGTCATTAGTATATATAGCAGCTCCATTCAAACACGAATTTTACCTAGTAGAAGGACAAACAGCCAAAGATATAGGATTTCTGGAAGCAGCTGAACTATTTAAAGCAACTCCGGAAGAACCCGTTGCCGGTATTAATGACATCCACTATCAACAGGTAGCCGCAGCACAGTCCAAATACGATAAAGAGGTGATCCTGATGAAAGATGAAACCATCTCAACCGCAAGTGACAAAGATACTCATACTGATGCCGCACGCACATTACTCAAAAAAATGAAGCGTGAGTGCCCCAACCATGAAAACAGGACTCATTGCGATATCCTGATGAAATATGTAGAATTAGGCACCTATGTGCAACTCACACGCGAATTGCACAGACTGGAACGAAAATTACGCAACAAAGTCCTCACTTCGGAAGAAGTGGAAATAAAACTCAGGAAATTTGTGGCCAAATACCACAAAGCACAAAATGCTAAAATTGTGGAAGCAGAAGACAACACACCACAAATTGTTTTATCTGAAACATTTATTTAAAACTTATCAGCACAACAATGGACAAGCAACAGTTACAAAATATATTCAAGAATCCATACAGTACTACAAACTGGCAACAGGTATTACAGGATTTATTCAAAGCAACAGAGTTACGCCGCGAACCCAAATCCTTGGAGAACGAAGGAAATGAAAATGTGGAAGGCTTTGAATTAGGACGCATCGTTACATCCGACGGGTACGAAATAGGACTTTATGAGTTTGAGATTAAATCCAGACATAACATAAAGATGAACCGCGTAGGACTTCGTGGACTTGTAAAAAACTTTTTGAAATTCAAAGTAGAAGCAGCCTTAGTCGTGTACTACAATAGCAACGAATGGCGGCTATCATTTATATGCGATTTGCAGGACGAAAAGACAGCCCCCAAACGGTTCACTTACCTTTTTGGTAACGATACCGAAACATATCGTACACCCATTGAACGTTTCTTAACCCTTGCAGAAGGCAAAGTAGATTTTACAGCCATCCGTGAGGCCTTCTCAGTAGAAAAATTAAGCAGAGAATTTTTTAAAGATTACAAATCACAATATGATAAATTCTTAAAATATCTGGGAGCAGAGCAGAAAAAGAACCGGGATTATGTAAAAAAACTACTCGGACGGTTAGTATTCCTGCAATTTCTGCAAAAGAAAGGATGGATGGGAGTTCCTGCCACAAATGCAGTAAATGATTGGAACGGTGGCGACAAAAACTACCTGTTAAACCTTTTCAGAAACACTCCTTATCAAGACATTTTTTTGAATAAGGTACTGGAAATACTTTTTTTTGACACCTTAAACAAAGAACGGCCCGGTGATTTGGCAGACCCGGTTTTGGGCGAAAATATCCGTATTCCCTATCTCAACGGAGGACTATTCGAACCGGACATAACAGATAAAAACGCTGTAAACTTCCCTGCTGAATACTTCCGTGGACTATTAGAATTTTTCGGACAATATAACTTTACAATCGACGAAAACGACCCAAGTGATGCAGAGGTAGGGATTGACCCGGAAATGCTCGGGCATATTTTTGAAAACCTGCTAGAAGATAATAAAGATAAAGGCGCATTCTATACTCCCAAAGAAATCGTACGCTATATGTGCCAGCAGAGTTTGATAGAATATTTACAAACCAAACTCGGTAAACATCCCCAGATAGAAGAATTTATAAAAACAGGTTACATAGAAAACCGCAACAACAAAATGAACTTCATTGTTGCCAATGCCAAAACAATAGAACAACTCCTCGACACCGTAAAAATATGCGATCCGGCCATAGGTTCAGGCGCATTCCCTATGGGTATTTTAAGTGAAATTTTCAGAGCCAAAATGGCTTTAAATCTAACACTCGACCCGGCTGAAGTTAAAAAAGAGATTATCCAAAATAGCATTTATGGAGTTGACATCGAACAGGGAGCTGTTGATATTGCACGCCTTCGCTTCTGGTTATCATTAGTAGTAGATGAAAAAGTACCTCAACCGCTCCCCAACCTGGATTACAAGATTATGTGTGGAAACTCACTATTGAGCCGTTTTCTACTTGATACACCTATCAATGAGGTTTTTGCCCAATACAATAAAGAACACAAAACCAATTTCACCTTAGACAGTTATAAAAAATTAGTTTTGGACTATACTAACACCTCTTTACCTGATAAGAAAAATGAATTCAGAAAAACCATCGAAGAGATAAAAGGAGCATTCAAGACAGAACTGGCAGATAGTAAAATAAGAGACCGTCAAAAATTAGAGAATAAAATCAAGGAATTAGAAAGTCCCACCCTGTTTGGAGGCCCATCAAAAGAAAACCTGAAAGAGGCGAAAATTCTTCGTGCTAAGCTGGATAAAATGTTGCATAGCGAACAGGATATCATAAACAACAAACTCTACGAAGATAGCTTTGAATGGCGCTTTGAACTACCCTGTATATTAGATGAAGAGGGTCGGTTTATGGGATTTGATATAGTGATAGGAAACCCACCCTATTTAAGAATTCAGGGAATCAGAGAGGGCAATCCTGCTTTTGCAGACGAATTAAGCGATAAATATGATGCAGCAACAGGTTCTTTTGACATGTATGCTTTATTTGTAGAAAGAGGTTTGCAGATAATAAAAGAAACCGGCCTTGTTAATTACATTATGCCTGTGAAGTGGACAAATGCAGCTTTTGGCAAAGGATTGAGAGACATTGCTTCTAGAGAGAAATCAGCCAACAGAATTGTAAATTTCGGAGCCTATCAGGTATTCAATGCTTCCACTTATACCGGGTTGCAATGGTTCAAACCAAACAGTGAGATTCTATCATATATTGAACTCGACCGTAATTTGGATACCAATCAGGATTTAGGAGTTTATCTGGATACATTAGAAGAGGATAGTTTTGCAAAATTACCAGCAAATAAACTTACGACTCAGCCTTGGGTATTGACTGTCGGGAACACTACAACTATACTCAATAATTTAGATGAACACCCCCGGAGAATGAACGATATTTTCGATAAAATTTTTCAGGGATTAGCTACAAGTAAAGACGATGTTTATTTTCTGCATAAATGCAGTGAGCAAAATAATATAGTAATAGGATACTCAGAGTATTTAAAGAGGGAGATACATATTGAACGGGGATTGGTAAAACCTTTGTTAAAAGGAAAAGATGTGCATCGTTATGATACAATATCAACCAACCGATTTGTTATTTTTCCATATATTTTAGCCGGAGGTAACCCCATTCTTTATACAGAGAATGAGATTGCTGATAAATTTCCTTTGGGTTATGCATACCTTAAAGAGTGTGAACCAGCAATTCGGGGACGAGAAAAAGGACGTTTAATAAATGATAAGTTTTGGTATAAATACATTTATCCTAAAAACCTTGTTTTATTTGATAATGAGAAACTGGTAGCACCTGATATTTCATTGGGAGGTAATTTTGCTTATGATTTACATGGGAAGTTTTATCAAACAACAACCATATATGGCTACATAAAAAAGCCTCATATTAAAGAAAGCTATAAACTACTAATGGCATTATTCAACTCGAAGTTATGTTGGTGGTTTTTAGTTAATACAGGTACAACACTTGCTAATGGCTTCTTCCGTTTCAAACCGGACTATATTAAACCATTCCCGGTTCCTAAAGAAATTTCACTTGAAGTCGATAAGCTTGTATCCCGGTTAGTAGATTTCCAAATCTACTTACACGACAGCACACATCCTGATATCTTTGGGCATACTTCCAACGAAAGACTGATAACACATATCGATGATATCCTTAACATGGTCATTTATGAGCTCTATTTTGAAGAGCACATGAAAGAAAAAGAGATAAACGTAATCAACTATCTTCAGTCCTATTTATCAGCTAATATGGATAAAAATGACTTAACCAAAGAGATTGAAAAACTTTATTTATGGTATCAGGACTCAGATAATATGGTACGTCAGCGCATCATGTTAATAGAAACACGAAGTAAAAATATGCTTTATGAAATAAATAAAACTACATTATGAGTAAAATAGATACACTACACCTGCATAACTTTAAATTCTTTGACGAGCAACCACCCATAAAATTAGAAGGAAAACATTGGTTGTTATTTGGTGAAAACGGGAGCGGAAAAAGTTCAATATCCTGGGGACTTTATACCCTGTTAGAAGCATCCATGAAAACCGCAAATAAAACGGATGCCTATTTTTTGCCACTTACCGCAAGTCCGGAGTCCCTGGTTAATATATACGCACTTCAAATGTCATGTATGATAGCCAAAAAAGCTCATCACAACTCATTTATTGAAGTAACAACAGACAACCCTTCAAAACAATACAAAATATCTTTGTTAGATACCGCTATTTGTGGGGATAGTACTGCCCAGGAATCCAGAAAAGCATCAGACTTTATAAACTATCAGGCACTCTTCAAATTTCAGGAGTTCAGAAATAGTGATGAACCCAATCTTTTTGAAGTGTTTAATTATTCCGTTTTACCGTATGTTAGTTTCGCCGAATTTACGTTACGAGGCCGAAAACTCTCCAACGCCATGGAACAGTGGAATGCCTACAAAAAAGGTCCCGGCACTACAACCAATGCAAAAGGGGATATTATTCAAGCATATAAACACAGTGCCGACTACCAGAATTTCCTGAACTTTGAAAAACACTTTATAAGTGAATTTAATAAACTGATAGATACAATTAATGTAGCAGCTCCGGAAATGATGAAAAAGCTGGGATATGAAATTGAATTTAACCTTAAACTGATATCCCCAACTCATAAAAAAAGGGATAAAATATTTGAACATACCCCCTATAAAATTGAATTCACCATAACAAAATATAATGGCATGGCTGTACATATCACCCGGCCTCATTCCTTTTTGAATGAAGCCAAAATGACTGCAGTCGCCATATCCATACGCCTATCCATATTAAAACATCGTATTAGTAAAGCTGCACCGGATGCTTTAAAAGTATTAGTATTGGATGATACAATGATAAGCCTGGACATGAGTAACAGAGATACCTTCATTACTCTGTTATTGAAAGAATTTACAAATGATTACCAGATATTATTTCTAACGCATGACAAAAGCCTTTATAAATTTGTCAATCATAAAATTAGTCAATTAGGTAATAAAACAAACTGGTGTATACAGGAGATGTATGTTGGAGAGAAACCTACTATTAAACAGGAATATCCTGTACTAATAGATGGAGAGGATGAACCCTATCAAAAAGCCAGGAAGTACTATGAAGCGAAAGATTATACTACCAGCGCTTTGTATATAAGACAAACACTTGAGAAAATAGTAGCAAAATCGCTTCCTGATGAAGTGAAACGGAGTGTTGAGGATAAATTCCTTAGTCTTGATACTCTTTGGCAGAAAGCGGCTGAATATCACAAGATTCCTGATAAGTTGAAAACACTGTTCTCTCGGTCAAAATTAATGGTACTTAATCCCTCTGCTCATCATCAGCGACTTTCACAGCCAATATATAAACGGGAACTTCTGGATGCATTTGAACTTGTTGATGGTTTGGAAAAACTGAATCTACATGTAGAAACTCTATTAATAGAAAAAGCTAAAAAACTTGTTTTCACACATCCTACTGAAAATTATTCTTTTGAATTTGAGCTTATAGCAGATATGGGGATTGATAAGCAAGGTCAGAAGAACGACCCTAAATGTAAAATTCATACATGGCAATATAATAATATTGATTATTATGATTTTAATACCCTGAGTGCGAACCCTTCTAATCCTTATGCTAAAAGTAAACCACGGTTTTCAAGATTAAAACAAGGACTTTTGAATTTACCACTACAAATTACTGAAGAGTGTTTCTTAGAAAATACAATAATTGAAAATGGAGTCCTAAAAGATGCATTAATGGATACAGAATAAAATAGGGAAGGTTATATACGGATTAGAAAACTTTAAATTGTAATTTCTATTTTGAATAATAATATTTTATACCTTCGCATCAGAGTTTCTGGCAAGCATGTAAGATAAAGTAATTAACAGCAAAAAGAACTGTTGCCAAATCGTTACCTCTTTAAAACTAACTCTTTGTAATATCCTGATAGAGAGTTTGAAAATTAATTCTCATATTATTTGATGGAAATTGCCGATTTGTGCGGAATCAATAAAAATCTGACTACTCAGTTGGGCCGGAATACTACAGCCATGGTTATCTTTTTTGCAAATGATGTTTCTATGGAAAAGACGGAATTGTCTTTGGCAGGAAGTTTTAATTTTTAGTTAGATTTATTTTCTGGTTTTAGAAAGATGAATCCGTTATAAAAAAGAAAGGGAATTCTTTAAGCTATTATTTAAAGAATTCCCTTTCTTTTTTTGAAATACCTTATATCATCCTTCCGTATTCTTCAATCTTAGCTTCACAAAGCTGTTGAGTAATATCTCTTAATAATTCCACTTTAGGGAAAAGGGCATCAATATCTTCCTTTGTTACTTTAAAATCAGGATTATATCTCCCATCTACATAAGCCACCTTAATAAGATTAAAAAGTCTTTTTTCTTCTGCGGTATCACGGGGAAAGACCTTGGCTAAATCCGCAGAATATTTACGTACGGAGGCCGATAATTTTGAAAGGTTATGTTGTTTGTTATTCTTTTGGGTATAAACTAAACGAATGGCATAATAATAATTTTCACAGGCTTGATGGAGATTAAAGGCAGCCTTTTTAAAAATATTTTTACTATAATAAAATTCAGCTCCTAATACGAATTCATTACCACTCTGAAATTTCTCCTCGAAATGATATTCTGCCTTTTTCTTTGTGTCTTCCATATCAGGCTTCCTTCTACGGGCTAACTTAAACTTGCCGCTGTCATATAATACAATACCTTCCTGTTTTATCTGGGTGTAGAAATACTGCCCGGCTGTTAAGTCTTTGTTCAGCTTCTTAATATCTTCATTTATAAATTGTAAAGGTGGCTGCCTGTCAGCATCTTTTTCCTTTACACTTCGATAGTAAAGATCTTCCACATGGTCCAAGGCTTTTCCTGCAATTCCGTCTGAAATACCACTTGTTACTACCAGGATATCATAATCACTTACAAAGAATTGTACTTTGTTAAATTCTTCCTTCTCGTCATATACTACATAATCATTTCGGGCATAACTTCCGAAAAGGATAATCATTTCAGTTTGCTTTAACCGTTTCAGGATGTTTTCAACAATGAAATTCAACTCTTTCTGGTTAGAGGGCGGTAGGTATGCGATTGACTTTTTCATCGGGAACTATTTATAGATACAAAATTAAGCACATAAAGATAGATAAAAAAGAAAAATGGGAATTAACTTTTTGCTATTTAATTGTATATTTGTACCACTTCTGTTATTGTTGGATTTGTCAGTCCATTCAAAGCCAACAAAATAAAAACACAGGTATAACAAGTAATTCATCATTAGTATTTATACCGGCCTGGTTTTTTAATCAGGCTTTAAAATGGACGTATATGGACAATCAGAATATCAATCTTCAACCCCTTATTTCATTTTTAGAAACGGAATGCCATTCTACCAATCTTTCAAAATTGCTGGATGGACTATTATACGATTACGTATCGTTGGTTCTGGAATACAGGTTATCGGGCAATGACCTACACAAAAATACCCTGAGCTTTATTTATTACCTGAAAATGCTGAGGGATTTAACGCCAAAAGGTGAAATAAATTAGTTTTTGATAATCTACTTTGCTTCTTTTCTGGATAATAGATCCGGGGAAAAAGATAATATAGTTTTCGATTAAAATAGTATTCAATAAATAATTAATAGATAAGATCATGAAACTTAAAGATAAAATTATTGAAATAGAACAAAATCAAATTCAAGAGGAAAAAGATGTATGGCAAAAGTTATCAGAATATTTTGAGAAAAATTCAATTCATTCACGGTGTATGTCTTTATACCAATTATTGGTTTCCTGTGAACAGACTGATTCCATAAGAAAATTAATAATAAAGGTGGATAAGGTATTACGTGATTATTATACCCAGGAAGTCATTTGTAACTTAGTCCTATTTTTAGGAATTGCCGAAGACAATATAAAAAGAAACATTGCTGATGAAAGGATAATAAACGAGATTAGTTCTTCCTTTTCCCAGACTATTTGTTACTGGCAGCTTCAACACATTGAAATTGAAAGAAGAATAAATAATAGTATAGGAAAAATTGAGGAAGAGGTAGAGCAAACTATTGAAAAAATAAAGAAAAAATGATTTTAAGAATAGAAACACGATTCAATTAAGCAACATGCGGATTTGTAAATGGATAAGGAAAGCCTTTGCTTAATTAATACTGGAATTTTATTATATTATTAAGTCATAAAGTGAATACAGTATGAGATATATAATAAAATTCCAGTTACATTGTCTTTTATATTGTAATATTAAAAGATGTCCACCTCTCTTTATATCAAAGGATTTTGTTTTGCATATAATAATATTATAAAAATTATTTCAATTCCAGTATTAATATTGGAATTGAAAAGTATTTTTCTTTAAAATTTAATTGGCACTATGTATTTTCATTCATTTTCTTTTATTATTTTTGAATCGGAAAATTTTCCACAATCCTTTTAAAATGAAAACTATAAATTAATTATGAATAATATGTTAGTAATAATGATACGTTCTCCAATGTATAAATATACAGATTTAATGAATAAATATGCTTATCTATTGAAAATCTTTTGTTGTAAGGGATGCGAGGAAAAATTGAATATTCAATTTTGTGTGCAAAATGTGTGCAAATAAAAAAAGCAGCTACCGAATTTCTTCTGTAACTGCCTTATTTCTAAGCTCTTCCTCTTGGACTTGAACCAAGAACCCTCTGATTAACAGTCAGATGCTCTAACCAACTGAGCTAAGGAAGAAGGTGGTCAAAAATTTTGACGCGACAAAGATAGATAATTTTTTTAATACGCATCAATATGGAAAGAAAAAAATTATTTTTTCCTTTTATTTTTTGCAAACGACTCTCGGATTTTGTATTTTTGTATAGGGTTCAGGCTTTCTGTAAAATGCATGGTATATACTGAAACAGAGTTGTTTCACTTATTTTCCGGAAAATATATGCGATCCGGAAAATAAAAACCAGAAAGAGAAAGCGGCTGAAAAAAGAAGCATAAAAGAGAGGAAACAGCCTTATTTACCCTCTTTTTTCAGTTAATAAGAACAGAAAAGTACTTTCCTATTTATGTATCAACCGGATATATTAAATTGTTTTTCTACTGAAAGACAATCGAACTTCAACTGAAAAACAATCGGATTACAGATGAGAGACAATCGAACCTGAATTGAAAGACGACCAAGATGGACGGTCATTTTTGCTTATACGAGCGTTCATTTTACTTTATATGAGCGGTCAATTTATCTTAACCGGGCGGTCAATTTTATTATTTCTGCATTTCGTTTTCTACTTATGCGCCGGATAACTTCATAACATCTTTTGTTGCAGATAAATAAGCAATACCCTCAACCAATTCTATATGTACGTATCTATTCTACCGCAACACATTTGCAACCGGTCGTGTCCCGGCACCTTTCTTTTCCGGGAAAAAACCGAACCGTAAGATTATTCATAATAGAAAAACTATGCCGGGAGATGATAGGTGAACGAAAAAAATGAATCTTCACCGAATCGACCTAATTCATTAAGTCTCCCAAACCAGGTAAATCCTTGTTCGTTGCAATTAATTGATTTTACCATATTATCCGATAAAGAAGAAAGGAAAGCTTACCTTTTCCTTCTAACATATATGCGTCATATATTCCTGAAATTCTTTTGTCAGATCTTTCATGATTAACGAATCAAAACGATCTGAAAATATTGCCTGACCAGGTGTCAGCGTAATAGTGCATACTAACATTCCTTTCTCATATACAGCAATGGATAGCATGCCAACAACGTTATTAATTACTACCTGGCTAAAGGATTCTTTATTCGTATATAGTTCATCCATTAATTTCTCCTCATCCTCATCCAGCGTTTTCATCCTGTAATGATCGAGAATGTCAAACAGCAATTTTACATCTCCGGGATTTGCCCTTGCATCAGAATTGATTTCACTCTCTTCTATTTCAACTGAATCCTCCTCTTTGTAATCTTCTCCATAACAGAGTGTATGAAACCTATCCATTGCGTCCGAATGATATTCGTCCTCAAATATCTCTTCAAAAAACTCATATACCGAATCGACAGCGGAAGCAGCAAACGGACTCACCCATTTTTCCGAGAACCATTTCGCGGTCATTTCAATCAGGATGGCCGCTTCATTGTTTTTTTTCAATGCTTCTTTCAGCTCTTCGTAATCAAACGCATCCCTGTACTGTCCCGGTGTAAACCAACGTGCGACATATAACATATAGGTTTCCGCACAGAATCCCCAGTTGGAAATGACCGCTAACATATCTTCATTCTGATAATGAATCTCATGCATAAGATCAGTGGTGGAGATATATCGGGCATATAGCATTACATCCTCTCTGTGGATGAGAGCCAGTTCCCGGGCAAACATACCCCCTGCCTGATAGCTGCTGTGCGACCAGATGGTATTCTTTTCCCGATTTAACCCGGTTAATGCCTGCACGGTCCTTCACATCAGACCGTGCAGTTCCGGATATTTAATCGCATTGACAGCCAATACCCTTTCCCCTACCCTCTCCGGGAATAGTGTGTCATACCAGTGGTAATTATGAAAAGTCCTGTCATTACCGGCGTTCGAAACACGCACTAAGAGATTCTCCAACGTTGACTTTACATAAGCCAATGGAAGGCTTTCTGTTTTAACAGAGGGTTTTTCATTCATATTATCAAATCATCTTTATCTCTACTTGTATAACAGATCTGTTTTGCACCGACACCTGATATTTCATGCCATGCCCATTCACTCCATTCCAAACATCACATATTTGCCTCCTTTTTCCTGGATCATATATCCTCTGCTTCCGATCACCTGAAAGTACCGGATGCCTCCAAACTCAGGAACCGGATTCTCTGCCAGTTTCTTTCCCTGCATATTGAATGCTTGCATTTTTAATCTGCCAGCGTTCTCTTCATCCTCCTGCAGGAGATAGAAAATATCCGGTGTGATGCTTATTTCACCCTCACGTATTCCTTTATTTATTTCGCAACAGGAAATCGTATCGTCAGTCAGGTGATACCGGCAGACAAAAGTACGTTCGGTATCACTTAACCAATAGTGCAGTACTCCGTTTTTTTCCATCATATATTTATGGTGCCAGTAATAATCAGGGAGGTGGTCAAGTTCATTCCCCTCCTCAATCAATTCGGGTTTGTGGTGGGTCTTTGCCAGTATTTTCCCTTCCTGAAGATCAATTTTATACATATATCCTATATTGGTGAGCAAGTATAACCTATCTCCAATGATATGATGCATGACCGGCTTTTCATTATTGAACAATTCGATAATGGTTTTCTCAAACGCCCCGGCAGATGTGTTATACAAATCAATCACAAAACAATTCCGGCGGTTAACCGCAATAGTCACTATATTTTCGCCCCAGAACGACAAATCGGTATAAGTAAATTTACGAACCGGATTTTTTAATGCGATGCGTTTTCCATGCACTTTTCCTTTTTGCTTATCAATCAATACCATTTTGCCGTTTTCGAGATTCACTGCACAAATAAATTTTTCCGACTGTATGGGATAAGCTCCGAACTGGTAATACGTATTTGCCAGCTTGCATGTCCATCGTTCTTGACCGGTAGGGATATGGTAGGCAACGATGGAACGGCTATCCTTAATTACTGAGGGGACATACGCTATATCTCCATCAAAGATAGTTAATGAACCATTTCCATAATCGTTGTAATTCTCTACCTTCCACTCAACTTTACCGGAGAGGGTATGGAATACTTTCATATTTTCTTCACTTACCACTCCGAAATAATTCTGTCCCATACGGAAATAATATCCTGATGAAGTGAATTCCATATCGCCGATCTGAGCGCTGTATAGCTTATTTAACCGGGTAAACTTCCCTTCTTCTGTGATAGCATGTGGCTGCCAGCTATCTTGCGGAACTGTTTTTCGGGCATTTTCTGCGGCTTCTTTCAATTTCCTCTTATATTTTTCTTCTCTTGATTCTTTTTCCTCTTTTTCCTCTTCGGGAAAGTTTTCGGAAACTTCCTGGAGTAAATTCATGAGAGGATCGGGCAACCGATTCTCCTCTTTAAGGTAATAGGCAAAATCCTTTTTAGTCATTATCGCCCCTTTACCCAGAAGGTATTGAATAAATTCGATGTCGTCCCTGTAATCACGCACTGCGAAAAAGAGGGCCAATGGATATTTATCACAACCCGGAGGCTTTATATTCGGGTTAAAACCATGTTCCAGCAGTTCTTTCGCCCGTTTTTTCTGTTCGTCGCCGGCACGGGAATTTCTTATCTGATACCAGAAAGCCGGATTATGTTCCACATCTTCTACCAGGTTACGGATATACAAACGGTCTTTTTCAGCCACAGCAAACTGATAGTAATTCTCTAAAAAATCTTCACCGATATATGGCTTATACCCCGCTTGTTGCAATAACTCAATTGAATCGGCAGGCCATTCATCCGGATCATTAACACCCCATATAGCAAAGTCAGTCAGGGGAGAATAATTCCCCCTGAATCGGCATGTCACCGAAAAGATATATTTCATCATTTCCACCTGACGGGCTTTTAATGCTTCCTTTATCAGAATATCAGAGTCATATTTCCCGGTTTTTACAGGCAGGGAAAGGTCGAGCCCTTCTTCTTCCACGTAGGATTTAATCACATTAATATCTCCGTTCCGGACTGCCTGGATTATTTTTTTATTCTGGGGGAATGATTCCGGATTGTAATTAATGGATTTTATTTTATTAATTTTATCATACTGATGAACAGTTTCAAGCAATTGTTCCAGTTGCTCGCCTCCGAATATAATTTCTTCACTTTTGCTGATAGCTTTTTTGAATTCCAGTTTGAAACCTTTTTTCACTAACTGGCTCACAAAACGCATACATGCCACCAACGCCTGTTTATTTGTTTTGAATGTACGGAAAGTCTCTACTTTTACATGCCGGACCTGTAATCGGCCTGTTTTTCCACCGCTGTTTACCCATATTTGATAACTATCGCCAGCATAAGAAAACGACATATAAAGTTCGTCAATAGCAAAAGGAAACTGAATTTCCGGTAAGGATTGTTTTTGTATTCTCATATTTCCATATTTAATTAGTAGAAAAAGATCTTCGACAAGCGTATTTTTATCTTCCCTCGTATATATACTGTGTTTAACTAAAAAAGGCAGCGTGATGGTACAAATATATGGATTATAAAAAATTTAAAAGATAAAAGAATGTAAAATTTTTTACTATTGGAGCGAGTGGTTTCTTTTTCTTTTCATCTTTAAGCCGATAGATAGTTTGTAAATAGAGGAAGTAGGGTCCCGCAATTCTCTCAGGTGGATGTTGACTTCAATAGGGTGTAAAATAGAGAAAAATAGTTGATCCTGGCTGAATGTAGGATGGATGCAAGTAAAAAAGCAGCTACAAATTTCACTTTTTAACTGTTTCACTTTTACTCTTTTCCTCCTGGACTTGAAACAAGAGGAAATG
Organism: Candidatus Azobacteroides sp.; assembly: GCA_021201815.1. Taxonomy (GTDB): domain Bacteria; phylum Bacteroidota; class Bacteroidia; order Bacteroidales; family WRGA01; genus WRGA01. The sequence continues at coordinate 163,968 of JAJQEC010000090.1, forward strand.
ACAAAAGTAAATTTGAGATGAAATGAGGTTAGGATTCGTAAGTAAACAAGTTGGGAGAAACTGAATGTGAACCAAACCTGCCCCGCCATCAATGCTTCACAGCCACGGAGTGGCGACATATTATTAGCCGTGCTGCCTCAGCACACGGTACTTAAATTAGCTACGCTGAACGGTGTTTGACGGCCCCGAGTTTCACCCGCGGTTATTAGCTTCGCTGACCGTTGGTTCACATTTGCCCCCGTTCGGGGTCATAGTTAAAAGGTGATAACTTTATAAAAGAACGATTGGACTTTTGACACACCTTCAACCGAAGGAACTAAGGAAGAGTATTTAAGTCAGCCTATTGCTCAAAGTGTAAGTGCAAGATGAATGCATACTCTCTGATCATGCCCTATCTCAATAAAAAAATTATCTCTTCTTTCTTTTTCTTCCGGAAAAAAGTATTTAAAGCTTTTCCTTTTAACATCTTATCAGGAATATTATTAATTTTGTTCCCCTATTAAATTCTACTATCTATGAAAAATCTTGTGTTTACTCTGTTCTTTACAGCCCTCACTTTTATTCCTTTAATGGGGGCCTCTGCCGATGAATGGCATAAAAAATTCTCCGGACTGAATTTACCTGGTGTAACCATTGATGAAGTAACTGTTATCTCTGACAGTGTATTTACCCTTCCGGGAAAAAATTTCTATTACACGGATTTACCACCGTTTCTCAGGGTGTTGCTGACATCAAGACCGACTGACGAATCTGCTATCGGAATTGAAATATGGCTCCCTCTTTCCGGCTGGAACGGACGTTTTATGGGTACCGGAAACGGAGGAGGGGCCGGAAGTATAAATGTCTGGCCATTAACGGTAGGAATTCAACGGGGTTTTGCCATAGCAAATACCGATATGGGAACTTCTCCGGGTGTCAATGAAATAGTAAATTATCCTGAGAAGTGGAAAGATTTCGGCTATAGGGCAACCCACGAAATGACTGTGATTGGAAAAGTTATCACTACCTGTTTTTATAATCAAACTCCTTCCTATTCTTATTTTGTTGGCTGTTCTACAGGCGGACAACAGGCACTTATGGAAGCACAACGGTATCCGGAAGATTATGATGGCATCCTGGCAGGTGCTCCTGCCAATAACCGTACCCATCTGCATACCCAGTTTCTGTGGAATCACATGGTTGCAAACCAAGATCCGGAGTGCCGGTTTACACATGAGCAATTGAATCGGATAAAAGAGCTGGTATTAAAAACAAATGTAGGAAAAGACGGTGGCGCACCGGAAGATAATTTTCTGACAGACCCGAGGACAGCAATAATTAATTATGAAGAGTTAACCTCCTTTCTGAGTGAGAAACAAATAGAGGTATTAAAGAAAATTTACCAGGGTCCCGTTAACCCGGTAACCGGGCAGCGAATTTATAGTCCTGCCCCTTTAGGCAGCGAATTGTACGGAGGAGGAATCGATGAACAACAGGAATATACATTTACACAACACCATTTTTATCCTTTTTTCTGGACATGGGGAAAGGAATATGATTTTTCCCGGTTTGACTTTAATAAGGATATGGATAAAATAGATGAAACCCTTGCCCCTATCCTGAATGCCAACAACCCGGACCTCACTCCTTTCAATAATCATGGCGGAAAACTTCTTATGTATACCGGGACAAACGATGCGATTGTTCCTTTTCAGGACGCTATGTATTATTATGAAAGGGTCGTGGAACATCAGGGCAGCCTGGAAGAAACCCAACGATTTTTCCGTTATTTTATCATTCCGGGGATGGGTCATTGCGGGGGAGGCCCGGGATTAAATGAGTGTGCCCATACGGCAGCGATAAATGTGCCACTGGATAAGGAACATGATATGGTAACTGCTTTAATGAACTGGGTGGAACATGACATGGTGCCGGAACAAATTATTGTAACCCGTTATCACGAAAATCCGGAACAGGGAATAAAAATGCAACGGCCGGTATTCCCTTATCCGTTGTTTCCGAAGTATACCGGAGGGGATTACACATTGCCTTCCAGTTACCGGGCTGTAGAAAGAGAAAGAGCAAATATTCCCGTACCGGATGCTATTTACCTGAAATAATGCGTATCAGAAATAAAATATTCTTTAAAAATATTTATTATGCATCTTTATTAACCGGTGAATGCCTATCTTTACCGAAAATTTAACAAATCGGCTTTAACAAAACTTTACTTCGGATATCCCTTTGATAATAACCTGTATAAAGGGAGACAAGAGCTTTAAATTACATGAAACAAATATTAGGAATAGGAAATGCCCTGGTGGATGTACTGGTACAAATCCAGTCGGATGAAATATTAAATGAGTTGGAATTACCGAAAGGCAGTATGCAACTAATTGATGAAAAGCGGCTGCATAAGATTAATCAAAGAATAGAATCCGAGAAGAAAGCTTTTGTTTCCGGAGGTTCCTGTGCCAATACAATGGCCGGACTGGCTCGTTTGGGGAATGCCTGTAGTTTTATCGGTAAAACCGGTCAGGACCGTACCGGAGAGATTTTTTCCGAAGAAATCCGGAAATTCGGTGTCAATCCCGTGTTATTAAAAAGCCATACGCCCAGCGGAACGGCGATGACATTTATTTCCCCGGACAGCGAACGGACATTCGGCACTTTTCTGGGAGCAGCGGCAGAGTTGTCACCGGAGGATCTGAAACCGGAAATGTTCGAAGGGTATGAGCTTTTTTATATCGAAGGATACCTGGTGCAGAATCATACATTAATAGAACAGGCTGCCGCACTGGCAAAAGCCCACGAGATTAAAATAGCCATTGACCTGGCTAGTTACAATGTAGTAGAAAGTAATCTTGAATTTCTTTTCCATTTAATCAGGGAATATGCGGATATTGTATTTGCCAACGAAGAAGAGTCAAAAGCGCTGTGCGGAAAGAATCCACAGGATGCCCTTATTTATTTATCGGAAATATGTGATATTGCAATTGTAAAAGTCGGAAAAGAAGGTTCCCTGATCAAAAACAAAGAAAAGGTACTGCATGTAAATCCGTTAAAGGCTAATCCGGTAGATACGACTGGAGCCGGTGACCTGTACGCCGCCGGATTCCTGCATGGGCTGCTTCAGGATAAGCCATTGACCCAATGCGGAGAATACGGTTCCCTGCTTGCCGGAAATGTGATTGAAGTCATAGGGGCCAAAATAGATGAAGAAAGATGGGTACATATCGAAAACAAGATCAAAGCGTAGCTTGTGAGAGGTTGAACTATGTAATCAGATAATTGTTTTTAATTTTATTTATAAACTAATGAGAAAAATATTGGCTGTTGGTTTTTGTTTGTTATTCGGGACAGGAATTCTCTGTGCCCAGGAAAACGACAGAAACTTTGAAATAAGTAAAAACTTATCCGTTTTCAATTCTTTGTATAAAGAGTTGGAAATGTTTTATGTAGACACATTAGATACGGAAAAAACAATCCGTTCGGGAATAGATGGAATGTTAAGGGGATTAGATCCTTATACGGTATATATTTCCGATGAAGAAACAAACGATTTTAAGTTCCAGACAACAGGAGAGTATGCCGGTGTCGGAGCCATTATTACTCTTGGAAGAGATAAAAGAGTAGTGATTTCCGAGCCTTATGAAGGAATGCCAGCTCAAAAAAGCGGGCTGAAAGCGGGAGATGTGATTCTGGAAATCGATGGTGAAAATGTCACCACAAAAACAGTCTCGGAAGTAAGCAATATGCTGAAAGGAACTCCGAATACGACTGTAAAAATAAAAGTTGAAAGACCGGGAGAGAAAAAGGACCTCACTTTTAATGTAAAAAGAGAAAATATTCAGATCACTTCTGTTCCTTATTATGGAATGGTAACGGGTGATATCGGCTATATTAACCTGTCCAGTTTTACGGAAAACACGGCAGGAGAAGTGAGACAGGCAATCCGTGACCTGATTACCAATCACAACGCCGGGAAATTAATTCTGGATGTAAGAAATAATCCCGGAGGAGTGATGGATGCTGCGGTACAAACCGTTAACTTTTTTGTTCCCAAAGGAAAAGAAGTTGTTTCTACAAAGGGAAAGGTAAGGCAATGGAACCGGGTATACAATACCATGTTTGAACCCATTGCCGAAAATATTCCGTTGGTAGTGCTGGTTAATAATAATTCTGCTTCTGCTTCTGAGATTGTAGCCGGAGCGTTGCAGGATCTGGACAGGGCTGTTATTGTGGGAAGCCGTACGTATGGAAAAGGACTGGTACAAAGTGCACGGGAAGTCGGTTACAACGGAATCCTGAAACTTACCATTTCAAAATATTATATTCCAAGTGGAAGATGCATACAAGCCATCGATTATACCCATAGAAATGAAAGCGGATCTGCCGATTATATACCGGATAGCCTGACAAATGAATTCTTTACGGCTAACGGGCGGGTTGTCAGGGATGGAAGGGGCATTTCTCCTGATTTCACCGTCGAAAACGAAAAGCCGGGCAACATTACTTATTATCTGGTAATGGAAAACATCATTTTTGATTATGCCACAGAATATGTGAATCAGCATAAGGCAATCCCGCCGGTAGAAGATTTCCGTTTTACGGATGAAGACTATGAGGGATTCAAAGCCTTTGTAAAAACAAAAGACTTTACGTATGACAGGCAAACGGAAAAGGTTCTTAAAACATTGAGGGAAGTGGCCGAGTTTGAAGGGTATCTTGATTCTGCATCTGAGGAATTTGCTGCTCTGGAAAGTAAATTAAACCCGGACCTGGACAGGGATCTGGAAAAATTTAAAACAGAAATAGAACAACTGATCAGCCTAGAGATCGTAAAAAGGTATTATTATCAGAAAGGAGAAATTATAGAAGGACTGAAAGATGATAATGACCTGAAAAAAGCCATTGAAGTGCTGAATGATCCGGAGCTTTATACGAAAACCCTCAGTACGCCTGTAGCGGAGAATAACACGTCGGAACCGACCGCCCGGACAGAATAAAAAAGTATTACCGGCCTGCAGGAAAAAATACCCCTGTCTTATCTTCTGCAAAAAGACAAAAAAAATAGCAGAAGATAGGACGATATTTAAAAAATATCATTACTTTTGCACCCGTTAAACGGCCCCGTAGCTCAACTGAATAGAGTATCTGACTACGGATCAGACGGTTACAGGTTTGAATCCTGTCGGGGTCACAGAAAAGAAGCGGTTACTGGTAAAGTAAGCGCTTCTTTGCTTTTCTATAAATTCTTAAATAATAAGAGGTTAATAGTAGTATTTAAATATAATAATACTTTTACTCTATAGATATTTATTATAGTAAAATGTTTTATTTTTCAGGAAATAAGATAATTTCAGCTAGAGAATACTGAAAAATAATATTCCTTAAAAAAGAAAAAACAGGTTAGCTTTTATGTGTAAAAGCAAGCCAACTGTTTAAAATAAATTAGAAATATAAGAATCTTTATTGAGATTCCCATATCTATCTTTGTAGAAAATATTTTAAAGGAGTAATCTAACTGACAACCTACATTTATATGCATAATTTATCCCATACATATAAAAACATAAGGATATAAGAAGGAATTAATGCTACTAATTTCAAAATGAAACATATCCATGAAGGAATATTCCACCATTCTTTTTCATTAACCCTTATTTTTTCGTCATCTACACTTTTATTTTTTTTTCGATTCTTACAGTAAACTCCATACCAAATAATTGTGGAAATAAAATACTGCATAACATCTAAAAACAAAGAGACAACTAAAAAAATTAATGGCCATAATAATTCTTTTGGAACAGAAGAAGAAATTTCATCACTGCCACTTACCCGAAAAATCCAGATAATACCAATACCCGCAAAAGCTAATTGACGATTAATATCACTCAGCTTTCCTGAAATTACTTCATAAGCATCCCTTATTTCTGATAATTTCATCATTTTGGAGATCTTGGGCCTGTTCCTTTAGTTACTTGGGGTTTAGGGCGTGGTTGTGAATTAGATTGAGATTTAGACATTTTTATATTATTTAATAAATTTATATTATAGAAATCATTACTATATTTTATTTTTTCCTTAACGGAGATCTTGGGCCTGTTCCTTTTGATTCAGTTATGCGGGTTTTTTGAGATGAGTAGTCCTCTCGTTGACGAACTCTTGGTTTAGGAGCTGGTTGTGATTTTGGTGATGGTTTACTTTTTCCCTTTTCGGACATAATTTAGATTTTAATTAATAAATATAAATATAATAATATTTTACATTTAAAAATATATAAAATGAAATGAATTAATGATATAAAATTTCTTTCTTATAAATGAGAAAATCACAAGAAATATCTTCAAAGTCCTTGAGCATTCTCTAAGATCTCAATAAGGACCGTGTGCTGAGGCAGCACGGCTAAGGACATGGCGCCGCTCCGCGGCTTGTTGGTGAGATAGCCATACTATGGTTTTAATTCTTCCCTGCCATGAGGGAGGACAGAAATAGTAAAATTTGAAAAGCCAGAAGGAAATCAGTTGCAGAAAACGGATCGGATAAAAGGAAGATAGCTTTATATTGATAAGATTATCTTTAAAGCCGCGAAGCGGCGACAGATAAATAGCCGTGAGGCCTCAGCACACGGCTCTCTTTATATCAGAACATAAATGTCATTCCTTTATCCTGATTTTTTTTATAATTATCGATTTCTTTTTTAAGGGTTTTCAGAAGCTGGCCTGTCATAAATTCTCTAAAAGGAATATTTGTTCCTTCGTCTACGGCCTGATTGAGAGATTTTATATAATTATCCCGGTCTTCTTTGTACACCTTACTAAGAATCAAATCTTTGTAAGCTTGTATGTAATTCATTAATAACCGGGAAGTTCTACCGTTACCATCTAACCAGGGATGGATAGTGACAAGATTCAAATGGGCATCAAAACTTAAATTATAAATATCTTCTATTCCATCCACCTCCTTTAAACGGATATTCAATTCTTCACACAGTCGGCTTACACTCTCCGGAACCTTTCTGAAATTCAGATAAGACTGTCCGCTCATACCGGCAGTAACCCCACATAAACGAAATTCGCCTTTAGAGGAATCAAAGTTCCCATTTATCGTATTCATCATGCTTCCGGTAGATTTCATTACGAAAGCATTTAATTCCATTAAAAACTCAGGCGTTACAGGAGTTTTATCTCTTGCTTTCCGTAAGGCAAAAACATAGGCATCTTTCAAGTCTTTAGTCATCAAATGATAGGAAAAAGACTTTCCCTTTGCTACGATATCTTCATCCAGTAGCAGTTGGGTATCCAGCTCCGTTAATGTGGAACCTTCAATAGCGGTTGAATGGGCAATAATAGAATATAGATAAAATTTATCATGATCTACTGTATTGTCTATATTAAACTTTTTATAAAGCGCTATTAGTTCTTCAATGGATTTCCAACTCTCTTTTTTGCCTTTCATATATGCTTTTCTCTTCTAAAGGATGTATAGGCAAATATAAGAATAATAAAGTTTACTTATATATTCTATCTATTTTTTATTAGCCGTGAGCTGAGGCAGCACGGCTAATGACATGACGCCACTCCGTGGCTTGTTGGTGAGATAACGATACACATAGGAGGATATTTCTACCTTATATTATTATGGTATTATCTCATTAGCATATGGACATATTATTCAATGTCAGCAAAGCCGCGGAGCGGCGATATATTATTAGCCGTGAGGCCTTAGCACACGGCTCTCTCTTTATTATCAGCATTTAACTATCTTCCATCCGGATACTTTTCTTATAAAAAGTGTCCGGATGGGAAAATAGTTTAGGTTAATTTTTTATTACCTTCCTTGTATATTCACCGGCTTTCAACAAATATATGCCGGATGGGAATTCCGATATCCGTATCTCTTTCTCAGTGGTAGTGAGTATTACAAGACCTGATAAATCGGTGATGGTAATCATTGTATTTTCGGGAATACCTGTTATAAATATGGTTTCCGTAACCGGATTCGGATAAACAGAGAAAGAAGCAGTGTGGATATCCTGTGTGCCGGTAGCAATGTCCGTAGTAAATTCACCTGTCAGCATCTTTATCACTTCCTCACTGCTATTTTTCGCTGTAAGAGAATAATAGTACGTCATATCTTCAGCTAAACCTTCTATGGCATACGAATAGATTTTTGAATCTCCGGTTTCAACAGACCTGAAATCGTATTTCTTTTCCTCCCTGATAAGCTGTCCGTCTTCTCCGAAGCGGTAAGTAAACAATAAAGTAGTAAGCTCTTCATCTTCATATAAAGAGAGAAGATATTCTATTGCATCTTCTACCGGATACCAGGAAATGATAATTTCTGTTTCATCCGGCTCAATACTAACTCCTGTGACTTCTTCAACCATAAATTCCTGCCATACCGGAGCAGCTTTGTATGCATCGGATGTGCCTTCCGGAACATATAAGGTAGTACTTTCAAATTTTACATCATAAAATACATTAGATAAAACCGGGATGGGAGCTTCCCAAGCTACTCGTATGGAATTCAGAGAAGAACATCTCATAAAAGCATAATTCTCGATATTTTTTATACTGAAAGGAATTACTACGGATTTAAGACGCGAGCAATTACTAAAAGCACTCTCTCCCATAGAGATTACCCCGTCAGGAATATCCACATGTTCAAGCTTACTGCAACCATAGAAACCTTGTGAGGCAATAACTTTGAGACTGTCGGGCAAAACAATATCCGTCAGACCGGAACAATCATCAAATGCCCATTCACCAATGCTGGTTATATGATTAGGCAGGTAAAGAGAAGTCATACCCCTACATCCGGCAAAAGCGGAATGAGGAATTTCCCATATTCCATCAGGAATGACAACTGTTTTAAGCCTACTACATCCACTGAAAGCAGCTTGTCCCAAACTAATCAGACTTTTCGGCAAGTCTGCCGTAACAAGTGCATTGCAATTTACGAAAGCATCCAGCCCGATGTGTGTTAATCCTTCAGGCAAAGAGACAGACTGCAAGGCCCGGCATCCGGAAAAGGTTTGGTACTCTATTTTCTTTACATTTTTCGGGATTTCAACAGAAAGAAGCGCACTGCAATTGTAAAACGCCCGCTGACCGATCGAATCAAGATTTTCCGGAAGGACAATCGTTTTCATAGAAGAACAATTATAGAAAGTCCTTTCCGGAATGTATTTAACAGCAGCAGGAATAGCAATCTCATGGAATGCACACCCAGAGAATGCCCCTTCCTCAATAGTCTCAAGGCTGGCCGGGAGGGTGATCTCCGGTAAATTGGAACAATTGGTGAAAGCAGATGCCCCGATTACTTTCAATCCTTCCGGAAGAATAATCGCCGTAAGTCCTTTATAAGTTGAAAACGCACTGCCTCCGATGCCTTTTGTTCCTTCTGCCACTGTAATAGTGGTAAAATCAGGCATCGTGCCCTTGTAGGTATATAAAACATTGCCGGCATACACTACACCATCCGGCTGCTCAGTTTCCCAGGCAGTAGAATAAAAAGCCCTGTAACCGATACTTTCCACACTTTCCGGAATCGTAATTTCAGTAATTGCCCGGCATCCATAGAACGCATTGGAGCCAATACTTTTTACGGTATTGGGGATAATTATTTTCCTTAAACTATTGAACATGGGCAGCCCACCTAACATATTATAAAAAGCAGAATTTCCGATCCGGGTTACCCCTTTTTCTATTACCACAGTAGTCAGTGCCGGATTCCACGAGCCTGTCCAGGGGGAGAAATTAGGAGCAGAAAGAGAAGTTGAATAATCCGGCATCGCTCCGTTCCCGGAAATATACAGGGTATCGGTAGAGATATACCATGTTAAGTCACCGGCAGTTCCGCTTTTCTGAGCAAAGCCGGAGGTAATCCCTGCTAAAATCACCAAAAGTAAAAATAAATTTCTCATCGTTAGTCTTTGTATTAGCGTATTGATTCTTGTTTATTTATAATAATTAATACCTAAATCCATACGAAGGTAACCGGAAAAACCCGATTTTAACATATTTAAATAAATATAATAAAATTACTTTCGCTCTTTCTTACGTTTTCCTATTGTTTTTATCCGGTTCCTTAATGGGGTTTCTATGTATGTATAGCTTAGACCTGAAAATACGATTAACAGGATCAGATAAAGATAAAACCTTACTGTCGGGTTTTGTAATCCGGCCCGAGACATCGCCGAAGACATCCATAAATAGACAGGGAATTGAAGGATATAAATCCCATAACTTATTTCACCCAGCCAAATCATGGATTTATGGTTAAAAAGCTTTGAAATAATCCCGTTATTCATTGAAAGGAACAGAATAAGGGGAATAAAAATAATAGCCAGTAATCCGTTTTGCAGGTCAAGACCCGGGTTATATTTCAGGATAAGGAAAAAAAGGATTATTATTCCAATGACAGCCCAATCGGATTTGCATGGTTTATTTTTAAGAAATAACATAAAAAACAATCCGGCTACATTTCCTATCAGAAACTGGTTAAGATGCAGGAACGGATTATAAAAAATAAAGTCATGACTCGCAGATGGAAAACCCCGGTAAAACCCGGAATATAATAATGCATGTACTAAAACTTGTGTAGCCAGCCAGAAACACGCAATGAAGAAAATCAGTTTTTTATAATTTACCTTTCTATAAAGGAAGTTAAAGAAAAAAGGAAAGAGCAGATAAAAGAAAGCTTCAACCGATAAGGACCATCCAGGGCCGTTTATCAGTAATACCCTTCCCGGAAACCAGCTTTGAAGAAGAAAAGCATTTAATCCGAAATCAACCGGACTGAACGCATAAGAAAAAACCATCCCATGCATCATATATGTTACCAGTGCGAGAAAATAAACCGGGTAAATCCGGGCAAGACGATTCCGGTAGTAATTTCCCGGTTGTACCTTTTCCTTCTCCCCGTATGCAATCATCATTACAAAACCGGAAAGGATAAAAAAATAACTGACGCCTATATCCGCATGTGAAAATAAAAAGGAAATTGCCTTTGTGTTAAAAGGAAAAACAGCCTGACCAAAATGAAAGATTACAATGGAAACTGCTGCTAAAAAGCGTGTAAAAGTTATTTGTTCGATTCTCATTTTATTTTCGTTAATTCCCTGCCTTAAAGATCCATCGCTTTTGATAAAGTAAAGTGATGGTGTTCCTTCAAATGAATATTCTGCTCTTATCGACTTTCCTGGTGCACGGAAAAGGATGTGCATACCTATGAGCCATTTATTCTTCTGCTTCTACTCCGATAGAATATATAATAATCCCTGCCAAAGCAATTGTTCCCATTATAAAAGAACCTGTTTTTGAACCCTTTGAAAGATAAAACACATCTCCCCTGGCCCGATAATTATTGTTTATAGCATCAGGTGAAATCTTTTTTGTTTTGACCAGCTCCGAGAGAAAAAAGGTATTGGTAACAGATAGGGAGTCATTCTTTTCTCCATTTTCCTGAAGCGTGTAAAATTCCATACGGGTACCAAAATAAAACGGACTGTCTTCTAATAGAAAAGATTTGGAGAGTACAGGTTTACTTACATGATTTTTATCATATATTTCGTGTGAATGATACTCTTTATCCGCATATTTTTCAAAGGCAAACTCCTTTTCAATAAACATCCTGCAATTCATATGTGATTCAGGAGGAATCAAAAATACATCTTCCGGTAACTCCTCATCCAGCCAGCCCCCTTCCGGAGAAAGATCTTCAATTTCCCATTCACTGGCAAAGAAATCAACCGATTTTTTCTCGGTTACGATCAAAGACTTTTTTTTATCAAGCATCACAGGAGTATCCAGGTTATTAATAATGGCAATGTTAGCATACAGATGATCTCCATGGAAGCTGTAAATAATATCCACCATGTCATTCTCAACTATAAACTGGCCGGATTGTTCCTGAAAAAGAGTCGGGTTGGGAGAAGATATTTTTCCATAGTACCAGGTTGTACTGCAACCGGAAAAGGAGAATATAAAAATACAAAGGGATAAATATAAAAAGAGTTTCATCATTGTCTTCCGGAAATCATATATTTCTTTTTTGCAAGCAAATGTATATAATTAATACAAAAAAGAATAATTATCGAACGTTTTTCTATTCCGGGACATATTCTTTGCATCTTTCCTGTGACACCGGATTAGTAATGTATTCTAAAGAAATAACCCGGATTACTTTTCCTCTTTTTGTTATGTGATGCCTTTTATCCAAGCGTGATATAAACATATCTTGTGCCTATTTCTCCCCTCCTATTCCTTATTTTTTCAAGAAAGCATAAAGGTGCCGGATTAAAAACTGCGTAACCATCCGGTGAGATCGGCTAACATTTCTTTCTTATGTACAAACCCGTCTCCTATTCCCCAGCCATGCCCTCCTGAGGGATAAATATATAAAGAAGCCGGGATATTCATTTTTTTCAGGGAAGAATAATAAAGGATTCCGTTCATAGGAGAAACGACCCGATCATCATCGGAAAAGGCTATAAAAGCACGGGGAGTTGTGGAATCTATCTGTTTTTCGTTGGAATAAAGGATTTCCATCTCCCGGGAAGCCTCTTTTCCTAATAAGTTATCGTGTGTTCCCTGGTCCGTATACGATTTATCCATAGTGATGACCGGATAAAACAGGATCTGAAAATCCGGGCGTAACTCCGGTGCAGCATGCGTGGCAATCGTGGAAGCAAGATGTCCTCCTGCCGAAGATCCCATTATTCCGACATTGTGCGGATTGATGTTCCATTCGGAAGCTTGTTGCCGGACTATGCGCATTGCCTGTTCGGCATCCGATATGGGTACGTCTTTGTTTATGCCTTTTGGCATCCGGTAAGATAATACAATGAGCGCAATTCCTTGTTCGTTGAAGTAAGAAGCCCAGTCAGTTCCTTCGTAATCATAGGCAAGACCGTGATATCCTCCGCCCGGACAGGCCACAACAGCCCTTCCGATGGCATTTTCTTTTTCAGGAAGAAAAACACGGATGAAAGGCTTGAAATTATGTGAAGCAATGTCATAGGGCAACTGATCCGCACCGTTTGTATTCGGTAAACCATTCTCCCATAAGTCCACATCGAAAAAAGGAGGTGCTGACTGAGAAAAACCTTTCATTCCTATGAGAAAAAAAAGTAACACAGTAATAAAATAACCATTCCTCTTCATTGTATGTATCTATATTATCTGATGATCTGTTCTGACAGGTTTTCTTTCCAAAATCCAAAGAAAGATTTTCTGTTTTGCGCCCTGATAAAGGTACTTTTCTTATTAATTGATAGCTATGGGAAAGCAATTCCCTTCATACAAAAATACATATAAATTCGAAAGGAAAAAAGACGTTGCCTTCCGGATGAATAAGTTTTCCGGAATTGAAAAGCGGAAAGGAAATGTTAGAAAACCGTAAAGGCGCATAAGAACGCAATGTAAGATGGGAAATTAATTCCGTTTACGTTGCGTTTTTGCGCCTTTGTTGTATCTTTAAATAACGGATAAAGAATTATCCCTTACTCAGAATATATATTCCACGATTACTTCTGTCGGAGAAGAGACAGGATTTATTCTTACCTGATTTACTTCTTTTCCATTGAGAAGTGTTTTTACAGGCGTTGTTCCTTTTCCGGTACATTTGATAGTAACCTTTGTATTCCGGTAAGGCAACGAGGATAATTCCTGAAATCCGATGGATTGCAAAAGTCCGAAATCCGGATTCAATTCCATATATTCCGGGGTAAATTCCATCCCGAGCAATCCTTTAAAAATCATCCGCATATAACCGGTAGCCGACCATGTCTGGTCATAAATGGAGCTCCATGTACGTCCTACCTGCCATCCGCCGTCCTGTTCTCCGGTTTGTTCATTATAGATTTCATAAAAACAGTTATTTCCTTTTACAATAGCGAGGTCAGCCAGACTGAGAATTTCTTTTAAGACCTGTTCTTTTACCCCTGTTTTGTGACAGGCATCTACCCAGAATCCGTTTACAAAAGGCCAGATCATGACATTATGCCGTCCCGGTTTTTCTTTTGAGAAACGTTTGAAGCATGGGTAAATAGAAGGTACTCCGTATTCACTGGTATAGGTATCGGCAATAATGCCTTTTGCTTCTTCCCGGGAAACAATATCAAAAAGAATAGCAAAGGAAATACCGAGGGCTTCCTGATGAGTATGCACATCTCCATGCTGGTCAATAAGATAATTCAGGCGATTCTTTTTCTCATCATACAAATGAGTACGAATATTATTTTTCAGTGTTTCAGCTTTTGCCTGATAGTGTTGTACTTCAGATTCCTTGTTCAGGATTTCAGCCATTTTGCCCAGGCAAACATACGCCTCATAGTAGACACAATTGGTACTTAGGCATTTTATTGTTTTATGAGCGGGATAGGCTACAATGGGTGATTCGGTTCCGACACCGTCGTAAATGGGTTCTTCATACCCGGCAATTCCGTCATTAAATACGGAAGGTCCCATAAATAACCCGTACTGTGCGTCAAAAGTAGAGTTTTCCTGCTGGGTCATGGTATTTGCGGAAGCAATGTATGCCTGTCTGAGGAATTCTTTATCGTTGTTTACAAGATAATGATTGTATGCTCCGACTACCCAGATAATTTTATCCCAGTATTCATGTCCGATTAACTGCCGGTTATTTTCTGTTACGCTCCATAACGAATACCGGGTTACCTGTGGCCATACTAGACTGGTTGCATGCCAGGCGTTGATGGAAATATCTCTCGTCCACTCTCCCCCATAAAAACCTCCGGCTTTTATCAGGCTGTCCTGTATGTTTTTATTTACGGTTTCAATGGCCAGCGTAAAAGCCTTATCCACGTTGGGTTGACCGGTTTTTAACTGTTGAGAATAAGAAGTAGTAATCCATAGAATGGAAATAAATAAAAAGAATAACTTTTTCATAAGAAGCAACATGAATTTAATAATTATATAAAATCAAATTTAATTTATATTATCCGCTTAATTTCAGAAAATCAGCTTTCCGTCTTCAGGTTTTTGGAAGCCGGTTTATGAGTGATATATTTCCGGTATCTGATAATCCCTGCGGCGGAACGTATCCAAAGACATAGCATGAGAGGTATAAAAGCCTCATTATAATGTTGGATAAGAAAGGATTTACCTGCCATCAGGAAGCTGAGCAAAAGAATATTGCCGATATGGTAATAATAAGCCGGTTTTATCAAACGTCCGGAGGAAAAAAAGACCACTCCCACGAGATGAAAAGGATGGAACCAGCCCATCCACCAGTTGGGAATAGTATACCAGAGGGAATATATGGTAATCATACTCCATAGGAATATACCAATGAGTCCTGCAATTCCGAATAAAATGTAATCGATCCATCGGAAGTAGATTTTCTTTCTGAATTCTATAAAAGTCAGTATAATGATAAGCAATAAAAGGGAGATACTACACACAAAGGGAGTAGTAGCCGGATTCGTATAAACAGGTTTTCTCTCTTCTTCCAACAGGATATTTACTTCACTTACCAGGGGATATTCCTGTCCGATGGTATCTGTTATGAGGGAGGTTAAAAGAAAATGTTCCAGTCTTTCCGGAAGGAATAGTTCTTCTTCCGGAGTTATTTTTTTTTCTACGATCGTTCCGAAGTACATATCAGCAAAAAACTGTTTCCAGGGATGACCGATAAGGAAAGGAGTGCAAAGGTCCCTGTAAGAGAATTTGTTTTCCCGCTGTATTTCATCGGGAGAAAGGATGGTGCGGGCAACCATGCTTTTCTTTAAAAGTAAAGCCGGAAGGGTGACACAGTTTTTTCTAAAAATATCGTATTCATATTGTCTGTTCTGAGGCAACGCATTGAGCAACAATGCCTGCCAGAGACTTTCTTTTTCTTCCTGGGAAAGGTTAAGGGTATATTCTTTCAGGGAGGAACCTTTGGCAATGCTTGCCTGTTTAAAATCTTCGGTTTCAACCACAAATAACTCGCACATCTGTTTTCCTTTTAACAAACCGGCTATATCCCGGAAAGTGGAAGTGTGATGAAAGACACCATAATTAAAGACATGGTCTACCTGAAGTTGGGGATCCCATACCCGTACAGCCGCATGGCCAAAGATGGTAAATAGCTCTACATCTACAGGGGAATCGATTAATATACTGATGCGGGAAGTGTCACTCAGGCTTTTTACCTGTGCGGACAAGGATATAGATATGACTAAAAAGAACAGCATAAGCAATCCTGTCATCCTGACTTCTCGTCTTTTCCTTTTGTGTTTCTTTCTTCCCATATAAGAATAAATAATAAAATACAAATGGCCACCGTTCCATGCCCTGTCGCAGTGGCCATATTTGTAATTGAAGAATGAACTTAAACGTAACCGCTTTTTAAAACTTCACTGCTTTTTCCGGTTGGAAATAAGGTGTTATCCGGTATCCCCCACTCTTCCCTTCTCCGAAGGGAAGTACCTTTTTCTACGAAAAAGGGGAAGGGTTTACCCACGGTAGAAAACCAGATTGTTATCCGGAAACCCCACCCCTTTTGGCGAAGCCAAAAGGTACTCCCCTCGTACGTTTGCATGA
>JAJQEC010000141.1:0-2223 GCA_021201815.1 Candidatus Azobacteroides sp.
ATACTGCGCATACCAGGCTTCAATTTCCAGATTCAGCAATGCGTTGTAGTATGTTTCCTGGGTTTCTCCATACGCCTGGTAGGCATGCACCATTTCATGGAAAAGGATATTGCTCTCCAGTTCACGAAGGATAATACTGCTATTATTCAGGTTAGTTTCTCCACCACCGGGAGGTTTGATATCGAAGACAATGGTAAAGACTTTTCCGTTCAGTTTTAGTTTCAATCCTTCGTATAAGGCTTCCCCTATGCAATCATTGATAATCTTTTCAATCATCTTCTCCAGGATGTTCCAACTGTTCTCCGACATCTTGTCATTTTTAAATATTTCCTTTGCATTAGGAGCAATAACCTGTATATTGGGCTTTTCATTGTTGTTATTGCCCGGCTTAGGAGCTGTCACGCCTACTTCGTCCAGTTCGCCTCCGGATATCCAGTCATCCATATGTACATCATCGTCAATCTTTTCATCCTCATCAAACCGCCAGACCCAGTCATCGTCATTATCCCTGTAATCATCCGGGTCTGCCGTGACACATACTTCGTCAAGCGTTCCCCCGTCTGTCGCATCATCATACCAGTCTTCATACGCCTGTATTGTTTGTAGAACAAATATACATAGAAAAAGGGCTATATATCTTTTTATCCTCCGTAATTTCATATATACTTTTTATTTTTTATTTCCGGAACCTGAAAAAGGAACTTTCTTTTTCTTATTCTGTCCGCCCGGAACCCCTCCTGTCTTTTCTGATAAACAGCCGGGGATTTTCCGTGTCGGGATTTTCTTTGCTTCTTCCACCGGTCCCGGTGGGATTTGTTGCTTTTCCTTTCAGGAAAGAGGGAAATACAATTTATTCTTTTATTACACTGATCGTTTTCCGGATGTTTTCCCCCTGTAACTTCAACAGATACGTGCCTCTTGCCATGGAGAACACCGGCACCTCCACTTCATTTATTCCTGCAGATGCGGGAATACTTTCACTGGTATATATCCTTTTACCGGAAATATTAAATAGCTGGATAGATACCGGTTGTGCCTTTTCCAGAGTAAATACAACTGTCAGGTGGTCACTAAAAGGATTCGGAAAAGCACGGAGCATATCTTTTCCGGTTTCTGTTAATAGCAGAGAAGTCACATCCGATACTTTTCGTAATGCCACAAAAGTGGGTTCGGTATATTCACGGGTCAGTTCGCTGTAGGATACAACCGTACCGGTCAGATATTCCCCGTTTTCCGTATTCCTGTGACTGAAGTGCCCTTCTTTTATCACTGTAGGACGTTTTACATCCAGGTGCATGCTATTAAAATTCCAGGCAGTATCCGTAACAGAAATATTCAATTCCGTATAAGTGGTATCATTCTGAATCCATGTTCCCTGCAGGTTTCCTTCTTCCAGTTTAAAGGAAGCAGACAAAGGAATTTCTTCTTCTATTCTTTCTCCGGACCAGTCATAAATAATGATTTTCCCTTCCCATTCTCCGTCGACAGCAGTAGGAATATCATGGGTAACAGACACCGGATAGCGGTCAGGTACTACTTCACGCAAGGGATCAGTCATTGAAGAACGAAGTGTCACTTTTTCTGTTCCGAATGTATCCAGATCATCTATGTAAGTCATAAAATCCACAGCTTTGGTTAATCCCTTTTCCATGGCTTTCTCCATCCAGTATTTTCCAAGGGCCACATCCCTTTCTACCCCATATCCTTTAAAGTAACAGTACCCCAGATGGTACATACAGGCCGCATCACCTTTCCCTGCGCCCTTCCGGAAACAGTCCACTGCCATATCATACCGCTGCTTTATTACTCCCTGGCCTTTATACCAGCAATAGCCGATTGCATAATCCGTCCATTCATATCCTGCAAAGGAAGCATATACAAACCATTCGAAAGCCCGGTCAAAATCCTGTGGTACTCCATGCCCGTATTTATATGCCAGGCCCAGGTTATATGCGCCTTTGGCATATCCACGATTATATGCTTCATGAAACAGCCTGGCGGCTTTTTCATCATCCTTTTCTACTCCCAATCCGAGATGATATATCATGCCCAGTGCATTCCAGGCTTCCGCATCGCCCGTTTGCGCCAGTTTTTTAAATATACGGAAGGCTTTCTTATAATCCATAGACACTCCCAGTCCATTCAAAGTCCGGTAAGCAAATCGGATAGCCTTATCACGGTCCGGCAAAGAGCTTATCTCTCCCTGCTGGGCCTGTAAATTAT
>JAJQEC010000141.1:2323-3394 GCA_021201815.1 Candidatus Azobacteroides sp.
TCTTTTAATAAAGCCAACTGGCTTTCCTCCAGCTCTACCATCCGGGTAATCTCCGCCAGCTTCTGTGACAGTTTCTCTTCCTTATGCATGGTAGTTACCTGCAAATATTCTTCCTGTTGGGCGGCAGAGAGCAGGTTCATAAAATCCCGGTTAAAGGCCTGCCGGGTGTCATAAAGCAGCCTGGCTGCTTCTTCGCGCGTGGCTGTTTTGTAAATAGCCGAATCGGTATTTGCGGCATATATTTTATAGAGGGATTTCAATCCGGATAATTGTGTTTCCGATAAGTCTGTCATCCGGGCAATTTCCGCCAGTTTAAGCGGTAAGCGTTCATCCTTGCGCCGGGTAGTGGCCCGCAGGTATTCCTCCTTTTGTTCCCCGGTCAGCAGGTTCATAAATACCGTGTTGAATTGTTGGCGGGAGGCCCGGATCAGGGCGGCAGCCCGGTCTTTATCTTCCACCTTGTAAATGGCCGAATCCATAGCTGCGGCATATTCTTTATACTGTTGTTTCAGGACGGAAAGCTGGTTATCGTCCAATGCTACCATTTTGGTGATTTCGGCCAGTTTCAAAGGAAGCCGGTTTTTGCGTTCCTGTGCACACAGAAAATCTGCACTTAGAAACAGGCATACTGCGAGCAATAGATACATTCTTCTCATAGTTTTTTATTTAAATTTTAGTAATTGTTTGATGCGTTGAATGTAGGAATACCAATCAAATATGATGTGGAATAATTGATAATAAAAGGGGAGAATTTGACAGGTATCATTCAGATAAATAAACATTAATTAGTTAAATATTAATCCAATAATGTTTCACATGGTTAATTTTGCAAATAAATAAGATTTGTATTATTGTTTAAAGCAAGGAAAAAGAGATACCCTTTTCAGGAGAATAGGGTCCTTTTAACGCTACTTAGAAAACAATCATTATTGATATTTATCTTTGTAAAATGAAAGACCGTATGGTTAAAGAGGAAAAAGAAACAACTATATAGGAGGGAATAAAATAAAAAGAATGTTTTTGGAATTGGTAACAGGCTTGATAAAGGCCGGAAAGTGATGTGAAAATAAG
>JAJQEC010000015.1 GCA_021201815.1 Candidatus Azobacteroides sp.
TTTTTTAGCAAAACAAATTTGATTATTTACATAGTATCTTCTTTGAGGGGAGAGTTGGTGAGAGGCCAGACAACTCTTCCCTTCGTGGAAGGGAAGTACCTTTTGACCTTGTCAAAAGGGGTAGGGTTGGACACAGGATAATAAGCCAGACAAAAGGTTTACTCCCAGAAAACATACTAATAAGGTGCCCGGTTAAACACAGAATCATACACCCAAAAACCAAAATACCTCACAAATTTATAATCAGGTATATATAAAAGTGCTCATTTTTATATTCTTGTTTTTCCATCTATTTTTCTTTTTTTATAAAAGATTTTCTCTCTTTTCCCATATACTTTTCCCATTTCTAAAGTTAAATAAAATTAAAAGTAAGCACACTAAATTATATAATAACCTCTTTTACAATATGATACCTTTTATATTAAATAATATTTAGTACTATGTGATGCATAGTACTAAATATTATTTATATATTTGCATTACAAATAACGTTGTAATGTATAATATCGTGTAATAAATAATTAATAATAAATAACATGAAAAAAGTAATTGAAGTCAGTATAGGAGGCATCAATTTCATGATGGAA
The DNA here is from genome assembly GCA_021201815.1 of Candidatus Azobacteroides sp. Lineage (GTDB taxonomy): Bacteria > Bacteroidota > Bacteroidia > Bacteroidales > WRGA01 > WRGA01. The sequence continues at coordinate 588 of JAJQEC010000015.1, forward strand.
GATGATGCATATTTCAAATTGAAATCATATTTGAACTGTTTTGAAGAAACGATTCCTGACAAGAGCGAAGCAAAAGAAGTAATGGAGGATGTGGAAGCCCGGGTCGCAGAAATCTTTCAGAAAGAAATAAAGTTCGACCACCAGGTAATTGACATTCCATTGATACAGATTGTTATCAATCATCTGGGAGAGGTGGAAGAAAAAACCAATACATATACAGAAGGAACGGAATGTGAAAATGAAGAATATACAAGAGGAGATAAAAAACTATTCCGTAATCCTGATGATAAAAAGATTGCCGGAGTATGCAGCGGACTAGCTGCTTATTTTGATATTGACCCTACTCTTGTTCGCCTCTTGTTTGTTCTTACCCTTTTTATGTATGGTACAGGACCTATGGCATATATCGTGTTATGGATTGTAATTCCCCAAGCCCATACTGTTATCCAGAAATTACAAATGAGAGGGTATGCGCCTACGGCAGAGAATATCAGAAAGTATACATCAGAAAATAAATAAGAAGTATGGAAGCAATTAATGTAGACAATATAAAAGCACAAATGCGGAAAGGGATATTGGAGTACTGTATTCTTAGCATTCTATCAAAAGGAGATGCCTATGCATCTGTTATTATTAATGAGCTGAAAGATTCGGAAATGATTGTTGTAGAGGGTACTCTCTACCCTCTCCTGACCCGGCAGAAAAATCAGGGACTACTTACTTACCGTTGGGAAGAATCGACACAAGGGCCTCCCAGGAAGTATTATGTTATCACAGAGAAAGGACGCGCGGTACTGGAAGAACTGGACATTGTCTGGAACAATCTGGTGAAGGCAATTTATAATATAAGAAACAAATAAAACTCTTCCTATGAAACCAACAGTTAAAGTTAGTATTGGAGGCAGGGCATTTAATCTGGAAGAAGATGCCTATCTGTTACTGGACAATTACCTGAAGTCCTTACAGGCTTATTTTGATGGTAATCCGGAATCAGGAGAAATTATTGAAGATATAGAATTCCGAATGAGTGAGTTACTTCAAATGCGCCTCAAAAATGCCGAAGGGGTTATTTCCTTATCAGATGCTACGGCAATTGTGGAAATTCTGGGAAATCCGAAAGATTTTGACAATCCGGATGAAGCGGAAAAGAAACAAGGCCCGGAATATGCTACAAAAAAAGCAAATAACATACACTGGGTATTCAAAAAAAGACTTTACCGGGATATGGCAGATAGAATCTTCGGAGGAGTTTGCAGCGGGCTGGGGCATTACTTCCGAATAGATCCGGTTTTATTCCGCCTTGTTTTCCTCGGGTCATTTCTTTTGGGGATTTTCGGAAACTACTCATTCTTTTTTTCAAGATTAACCGGAGTTGTGACACTGATTTATTTTATTCTCTGGATAATTATTCCTAAAGCAGTGACATTTAATCAGAAATTAGAAATGACCGGACCGGACCCTTCCATTGAACATATCCGGTCCAGAACCGATTATTCTTCCCGCCCTTACCGAGGAAGTTCTATCACACGAATTCTAAAAATAATGGTGAAAGTTTTTGCAGGGATTATTATTGTTTCTCTTCTTTTATCTTTATTAGGAATCATTTTTTCTTTTACCTGGCTAAATTTCGATTCCGATATTCTGGGAATTAATAATTACCTTATTTTACTTGGACTTAACGGATGGAATTTTAAGATTCCTCTCTTTCTTTTGTTAGGCCTTCCTTTTGTGGGAATGGTAGCACTTTTACTAAAGTTATTGCGCCCCACCCCTTTTACAAATAGAGGAATTATTATTTTTATTATAGGTTTTATTCTCTGGTGCGGAAGTATCTTTTATCTTGTCGGGAAAAGTGCCAAAACTGCTTATTTTTTCCAGGAAGAAGCACAGGTTTTTGAAGAAATAAAAGTCCGTACCCAGCATGATACCTTGTATGTACGGCTGGATGAATCTTTTATGAATGCAGAGCAACAACCGAATAATGAATCCTTTTTCTACCAGGGCAAAAAAGAAAAAGAAAAGAAACTGTTTATTCTTCCGAAAATAAAAATGGAAGAGGATACTCTTCTTACGGATTATCTGGTAGAAATCCGTAAAACCAGTTTCGGCAATAAACGCAAAAACGGAATGAAACAAGTAAATAATAGTCGGTTGGATTATAATCTGCAGGATTCCATGATGGTCATTCATCCTCCTGTATTTTCCCGAAAAAACCGCTGGGACAGATCCTTCTATGAAATAAAGATTAAAGTTCCGAAAGGAAAATCCATAGAAATAAGTGCTCCTTTAAAAGAAAATTATTCTGTTTCCTTCAATAAGAAATATTTCTATTGGGATTAAATATCGATCCGAATGGTATTGGATGGTATAATTTTTTTATTTTGTTCACCCCATGTAAAAAAGCTTTTACATGGGGATTTTTAATTATAAAGCACTTATAACCAAATAAAAACAAATAAAACTACTTTTTAAGCAACAAGTATTTTACGTTAATAGTAGTCTGTAATTTAATTATTTAAATAAAAAAATACGGACAGAATGTACATTTTCTGACAAAAAAATCTTTTATTTGTACTTTATTTTAAAGGAAAAATTATGTTGGAGACACACGGAACCGGCTTACCCGAACAACCGAATAAGCAGGAAGAACAAGAAGGAAAAGAAATGGTGCAGGAAGAACTTACAACAGCTTCCGGAGAAAACAAGCAGGAGGATAAACCCGAAGCCTTGCAGGAAACTGTAGCAGAGTCGAATCTTCCGGTTGTTGACCCGCAGGAAGAAACTTCCCTGGATGATACCAAAGCAGCTACTGAATCAAAGGAAATGGAGCAATCAACTGAAACTACTTTACCGGAGGAACCGGTGGAAGAGCCAAAAGTGTCTGTTGTTGAAGAAGGTCCGGAAATGTTGCCTTTGGAGGAAAAAGGAGCTGATGAACAAACCGAATTGCCAGCTATAGAAACACCACAGGAAACTTCCGGAAGCATTGCTTCTGCCGAAAAACTTTCAACCGGAGAAAAACAAGATACGGAAGAAGGAAAATCTGCTCCTGCAACAGAAGAGCAGGTTGCCTCTCCATCTTCCGAAAAAGAAGAAAAGCTGACCAAAGAAGAAATGGTTGCAAAATTAAAAGCAATCACAGAAGGAGCTGTAGAAAATGTGAAAGAAGAAGTAGATGTTCTTAAACGCAACTTTTACAAACTCCACAAGGCAGAAGTCGAAGAACAAAAAAAACAATTTATAGAAAACGGCGGAGAAGAAGTTGCTTTCACTCCTGCAGAAGATAAAACCGAAGAAAAATTCAAAGAATTATTAAATGTCTTCCGTGACAAACGATCTGTTTATCTGGAAAGTCAGGAAAAAACAAAAGAAGAAAACCTGAAAAAGAAAGAAGCACTTATCGAGAAAGTCAAAAATCTGGTTGAATCTTCCGAAGACATCAATAAAGCCTATAATGAGTTTAAAAAGATTCAGCAGGAATGGAATGAAATTACCCTGATTCCTCAGGCTAAAGTCAACGAAATATGGAGAAGCTATCAGGTACAGGTAGAAAAATTCTATGACCTGGTAAAAATAAATAATGAATTCCGGGACTACGACTTCAAAAAAAACCTGGAAGCTAAAACTATTCTTTGTGAAGCAGCAGAAAGACTAAATGAAGAAACGGACATCATTTCTGCTTTCTACCAGTTACAGAATCTCCATGCACAGTGGAGAGAGACAGGGCCGGTTGCCAGAGAGAAGCGGGAGGAGATATGGAACCGTTTCAAGGAAGCTTCTACTGTAATCAATAAAAAACACCAACAGCATTTTGAAAGCCTTCGGGAAAATGAAAATAAAAACCTGGAGGACAAAACTGCTATTTGTGAAACGATAGAAGCAATTGATACAAGCCATCTGAAAACCTTTAAAGAATGGAACGAAAAAACCCAGGAAGTTATTGAATTACAGGCTAAATGGAAAACAATCGGATTTGCACCCAAAAAGGTAAATGAAAAAATATTCGAACGTTTCCGTACTGCCTGTGATAAATTTTTTCAGGAAAAAAGTGAGTTCTTCAAGAATCTCAAGAATGAGCTGAATGAGAATTACGAAAAGAAAAAAATACTTGCTGATAAAGCCGAATCGTTAAAGGACAGTACCGACTGGAAAACAACTTCCGATGAACTGATCGCGTTGCAAAAAGAATGGAAAACAATCGGTGCCGTACCTAAAAAATATTCCGAAGCTTTATGGAAAAGATTTATCGGAGCCTGCGATTATTTCTTTGAACAAAAGAACCTGCATTCGTCTTCTCAAAGAGTTCAGGAAAATGAAAATCTTGCTCATAAAAAAGAAATCATTGAGAAAATCCGGAATCTTGACCAGACTCTGGACAACGAAGAAGCATTGAAAGAATTACGGGCACTGGCAAAAGAATTCAGTGAAGCAGGACATGTTCCTTTTAAAGAGAAAGACAGGATCTACAAGGAATACCACGAAGAACTGGATAAACAGTTTGACCGATTGAACGTAGATCAGGTAAACAGGAAATTGACATCTTACAAAGAATCACTGAGAAATATTTCAGATAACGGAAAAGGAAAATTATACAGAGAAAGAGATAAGCTGTATAAAACATATGAAATTCTGAAAAACGGAATTCAGATATACGAAAACAATATCGGTTTCCTTTCTGCTTCTTCTAAAAATGCAGGAACACTTATTGCTGAAATGGAACGCAAGATCGAGAAACTAAAAGACGATCTGGAATTAATTACCAAAAAAATAGAAGCAGTCGATGAAAATATGAAACAACAGGAATAAATCATTATTTCCGTCAGATAAAAAGAGTGTACATGAAGTACACTCTTTTTATTTCTGCCAGGTTCTCATCTATTATATTTGTAGAAAGCTCCAAAATATCCTCCATCTTTGCCGAATGAAAGAGAATTTCTTAAAATAAGCTCCAAGTCAGCCCTAATAGGAATATGGAAAACAAAAAGTAACCCTATTTCCTTACTCGGAATTATTCTCTCATATAGGAAAAAAAGTACCGTGGGCTGAGGCCTCACGGCTAGTGATATGACGCCACTCCGTGGCTTTTCGGAGAGATAGCCATATATGTAGTTGTATATTCCATTCTCATATTATCTTATTATTTCATCATCACATTAAGTTAAAACCTGCTTTTAGGCGGAATATAGAGGAATCATAGTCTCACTAATCCAACTAATTTGTTATTCTTTATAAGGTATATAGACATGTATAAAGAGTAATTCACAGAAAGGAAAAATACGGATATCATCTCTTACATACATAATATAAAAAGCCAGGCTGGAAAATTTTCTATTTCTCCTTGCCTGGCTTTTTATATTATGGCTACAGGATAGGAATCTCCTGACTTCGGAAAATTCTCTATCAAACTGTTATTTTACATCTTGCCGTTGCAAACGATACTTAGCCATTTCTTCATATCCGGTTCCGGGTTTTCCATAATTGCAATACGGATAAATACTTATTCCTCCCCGGGGTGTAAAAATACCTGTTACTTCAATGTATTTCGGATCCATTAACCGGATCAGATCCTTCATGATAATGTTTACACAGTCTTCATGGAAAGCACCGTGATTCCTGAAACTAAAAAGATATAATTTCAGGCTTTTGCTTTCTACCATTTTTATATCCGGCAGATAATTAATATAGATCGTCGCAAAATCCGGTTGCCCGGTAATCGGGCAAAGGCTCGTAAATTCCGGACAATTGAATTTCACCCAGTAATCATTTTCCGGATGTTTATTTTCGAAACACTCCAGTACTTCGGGAGCATAATCTTGTTTATACGCTGTTTTATTTCCTAATAAATGTAATGAATCCATATATAAAAAATTACCTTACCGTATATTCTACTTAACGGATATATTGCACTTTATTCATATCCCGTGGCTTTGCTTCCGGAGATTCATTTTTATATCCTGTGGCAATACCATATATTACTTCATGCGTAGCCGGAAGTTGCAACGCTTCCATCAATTCGTTGGCACCTTCTCCTTTAAAGGCTGCAGCCACTCCGCCAATTACGCATGTTCCGATATTCATAGATTCTGCACTTAACAAAATGTTCTGTGCCAGCATTCCACAATCAGAAGCACTATAACTATTTTCTTTTTCCCGGGCAATTACAATCAGTGTAGGAGCATTGTAAAAAACGCTAAAACCTTCTTTCGGTTCCCGATTCGCATTTTTAACAAACCGGTCATTAATCTGTTTCAATACCTCCTGATCCTGTACGACACGTACTTCCCAGGGTTGTTTATTCATTGCACTGGGCGCATTCATGGCGCATTGAATAATAATATCCAATTGTTCCTGAGTAATTTGTTCTGCAGTATAAGAACGAATACTCCTGCGGTTAAGGATATTTTCCACTACTTCATTTTTCTGTTCTGTTGTTTCTGCAACATCACTACTTTCATTTCCTGCGGGTTGATTACATGCTGTAAGAACAACCACTGACAATACAATCCATACAATCTTTTTCATAAGCTTTTTTTAGAGTGAAGAATCAAAAGTCAAAAACAAGAACAAGAAAATAATCTTTTCCCTTTTTTATCAGATAAATCAGTTCTTCGAATTTCTGATTGTGAAAGAACTGTTTCGTGACAAAATCAGGATTCTACCGATTATGTCCTTTCCTGACTGCTGATTCATGATTCTATTTATTTTAATAAAAAGTTTTTGAAAGAATAAAACTCTTTGGAAAGCGGAATGCTCTGTTTTTCTCCTTTCATAAATGATAATAATTTTTCCGGAACGGACACTTTTTCTCCGACACAATTTTCTACGGTATCGAGAAATTTTGCAGGATGAGCTGTTTCCAGAAACACACCGGTTTCATTCTCTTTCAGGAAATCCCTTAATCCGGCATATCCACATGCACCATGAGGATCCAACAAGTATCCGTATTGTTTATAAACAGCATTCATTGTTTTGCAGATCTCTTCATCCGAATATGTACAGCCGCTAATATCTTTTGTAATAGCTTTGTGATCGTGGTGATATAAGTCCAGGATACGGGCGAAATTACTCGGGTCCCCGACATCCATAGCATTGGCAATTGTGGATACGGAAGCACGTGGATGGTATTCTCCGGTCCGGAGGTATTCCATAAAAACGTCATTTTTATTATTTGCAGCAATGAAGCGTTTCACCGGTAATCCCATGTATTTACCGAACAGGCCGGCAGTAATGTTTCCGAAATTCCCGCTCGGTACACATATCACTACTTCCTGTGCTTTACCGGCTTTCATCAACTGGGCATACGCATAAAAATAATAAAATGCCTGTGGCAGGAACCGGGCTACATTGATAGAATTAGCAGATGTAAGATTTAACTTCCGGTTCAGTTCTTCATCCATAAATGCACTTTTCACCAAACGTTGGCAATCATCAAAAGTACCGTCAATTTCCAGTGCCGTGATATTCTGCCCTAAGGTAGTAAACTGTTTTTCCTGAATCTCACTGACCAGTCCTTTCGGATAAAGCACATATACATGTATCCCTTCTACTCCAAGGAAACCATTTGCCACTGCACTTCCTGTATCTCCGGAAGTGGCAACCAGTACATTTACCTCGCTCTGTCCTTCTTTCTTAATGAAATATCCCAGCAGACGTGCCATAAAACGAGCACCGACATCTTTAAATGCCAATGTGGGACCATGAAAAAGCTCCAGGCTGTAAATAGCATCATGGACAGGTACCAATGGAGTATCAAAGTTCAATGTATCATATACAATCTCTTTAAGGATATCTTCTTCAATATCTTCTCCGAAAAAAGCTTCTGCCACCTGATAAGCAATTTCAGGAAAACTCATGTTACCCATATTCCGGAAAAACTCTTCCGGCAGTTTGTTAATCCTTTCCGGCATATACAATCCTTTATCAGGAGCCAGGCCTTTCACTACGGCTTCCTGCAAGGAAGCTTCCGGGGCATTTTTATTTGTACTGTAATATTTCATTGTTCCATTTATTTGTTCAACTTATGAAAAGCACAAAGGTACGGTAGATTTTTATAAAATCAACTGCCAATATTCCACATCGACCCATTTATTGAATTTATATCCTACCTCTTTAAATAAGCCTTTCTTAAAACCCATCTCTTCATGTAAGCGCTGGCAGGGCAGATTAGGACAGGCAATAATACCTATGAGAACATGATATCCTTTTTTCCGGCTTATATCAATTAACTCCCGGTATAAAACCTTTCCAATACCCTTTCCTAAATAGTTTTTATCTATATAAATACTTATCTCCGGGCTATTTATGTAGGCCTCATGTTCTTTCCAACGACTAAGATAAGCATATCCGATGACTTCTCCGTTATCTTCATAAACAATAAAAGGATAGTCTTCTTCCCTGATGCGGGCAATCCGGATAGCCTGCTCAATGCTATCTATTGCTTTGGTCTCGAATGTAATAACCGTATTTTCAATATAATAATTATATATTCCTGCAATTCTTCTGGCATCTTTAGCATGTACTTCTCTTATCATGGTGCATAAAAAAATATGTCATTTGTTATACCTTATCCGGTTTTTATCCTTTCTTCACCGCTTTTACGATTAAGGTTTCTCCAAACAAGACGTCTTTTAGAAACATTTGTCTCAATACCTGCTTGTTAATCCCGGACAAATTGTATTTCTTTCCGGCTTTAAAATAAACATAATAGGTAGAAAGAAACACAAATGGTAATAAAAAAGTATATAACCAGCTAACTGGTTTTATTCTGTTAGTCGTTATTCTTTTAATAATAAATCCATTTGTATGCAGTAAGTATCTCATTTCCGGTAAAGAAATCATTGATATATGATGCAATGGGTTAGGATTATTTTCATCCAATGGTGAATTACACTTATGGTGATGCCCTGTAAATAACCATTTAAAACGTGACCTTAATGAACTGATATTAGGAGTGGAAATAATTACTTCTCCTCTTTTTTTCAGAATACGATGTACTTCACCGATAAAGTCAAATTGTTTACTGATATGTTCAATTCCATCAATGCATACAACAATATCACAGGATTCATTCTCAAAAGGTAATGTTTTTGTCATATCACCGACAAAAAAGTGATCATGTTCTATTTCCAGTATATTTTCAATATCTACAGCATAAATATTTTTATATCCCGCATCTTTAAGCCGAGCCACAAACGCACCTCCTCCTGAGGGAATATCTACAATAACCTGCGAAAGATCTTTTTTATCTAACAGTTCAAAAACTTTTTCATGTGTATTTTTCGATGTATTGATACTTATACCATTATAGCTTCTTCCCATTTCATATAAGGTTTTAAAAGGTTAATATATAAAGTTCTTAATTTTATTTTTCCGCTACCGTCCCTCTACCAAGCGCTGCATTTCTGCATGCATGCTTTCAGGTACTATTTTTTCAAGTGTTTTTTCTTTAAAATTATATCTTCTGATCTCAGCGGGTTCGGAAGAAGGATCGTATTTCCCATCTTCATTACGGTCTATTCCAATTCTCACCCAAAGATCAGAAGAGAATGGGAGAAAATCATAATTCAACACCGTTGTATTCTTTTCCTCAACCATTCGCATTTCTTTTGTCTGCAATGAATAAATATAAAGAGAACGGAAATCTTTCCGGTCAATGCGATTGTCTTTATTATCATCATTCCGGATCACATCAAAAAGAATAAGAATGTCTTTTTCTATAAACCAGGTCTTATAACCAATAATTAATGCCCGCTGGCGAAATAGCTTTTCTATTTCATTCTGTAAAGGTGAATAAATCAGTATGTTCGTATAATCAACATAAGATTTATCATATCCTTTCCGTATAGAACTGCTGTAGCCGGATGATTCTTCTACCGGGTATTCTTCTCTCTGTATTTCTGTAGAAGCTTCGGCATTTGTCAATGTCCGGGGTATTACCGGAATCAGATAAGTGACATTCAGAGTGTCAATTAATACCGGATCTCCATAAGAAATAATCTGCTTCCGCAGGTTTTCATTCTGTAACTCCACCAACTGTTCTCCGGAAATTAACCCGTTATCAATATAGGTATTATGCTTGTTTTTTCCCGAAAGAACGATAAGTAAAATAAGTATTATCCCTACAAGAATCCCTATTCCCAGAAATATCAGGAAACGGCTCTTTCCCTTTTTGTCAATTCCGGCGGACATAGTGTTTCGCGTTTATTTTTTACAGAATGCTTTCATAAATTCGTCTCCTTTAAGCAACCCATACGCCCCTTTTTCAGCTTCAAACTCATCATATACTTCTATAGCATCTCCTTCTTCATTCGTTTTATAAATAATAAAGGGAACAGGATCAGATGTATGGGTTTTCAGGTAACATGGAGTCGGGTGATCAGGCAATAGTGCAACCGCGACATCTTCCTCCCATTTCTCCAATTCTTCCAGGATCGGTTTTACAACCCGTTTGTCCAGGTATTCAATGGTTTTTACTTTTAACTCGGCATCTCCTTCATGTCCGGCTTCATCGCTTGCCTCAATATGCAGGTATACAAAATCGTTTTTCTTCAATGCATTCAGCGCTGCTGCTGTTTTTCCTTCATAATTGGTATCATATAATCCGGTAGCACCTTCGACCTCTATGGGTTCCAATCCGGCATATACACCGATTCCTTTAATAAGATCGACTGCAGAAATAACTGCTCCTGAAGATACCGGATAAATCTCCGATATTTTTTTCATATTCGGTTTGTAACCGGGAGACCATGGCCAGATGCTATTGGCTGGATCTTTTCCGGCAGCCTTCCGTTTAAGGTTTATGGGATGATTTTCCAGTAATTCCTGTGAACGTAGGATAAAGTCATTCAGCATGTCTGCTGTTCCCTGTGCTTCGGGTGTTTCGGCTTTTATCATCACCTCCCTGAAAGGAGTTCCCGGCACATTGTGAGGCGGAGTGCAGGCAATATGTTTGTTGCCGCCTGCAATCTTCAGCAAATGCCTGTAAGATACTCCCGGGTAAAAGGTAATAATTTCATTAGCTAACTCCTTATTAAGATAATGAATAAGTTCCGTTGCTTCTTCTGTGGAAATATGCCCGGCGGAATGGTTTTTAATCTTCCCATTTTCGATGCAGATGAGATTACAGCGCATAGCAACTTCTCCGGGAAGAATTTCCACGCCCATGCTGGCTGCTTCGAGTGAACCACGTCCTTCAAATACTTCCGGCACATTATATCCTAATACTGCCAGGTTTGCAATTTCACTTCCCGGTTCGTATCCTTCCGGAATAGTGTCTAAAAGACCCGATTTTCCTATCCGGGCCAGTTTGTCTATATTGGGAGTACAGGCATACTGCAGGGGAGTTTTATTTCCCAACATCTCAATGGGCTCATCGGCCATGCCGTCTCCAAGAATGATTAAGTATTTCATTAATGTATAAAGTAAAAGGTAAAAAGAAGAAGGTAAAAGGTAGGATAAAAAAATAAATAACAGGTAATTATTTCTATTAATTTCATACTTTTATCTTTTCATTTTTACATTATTCTTTTGTTTTATTTTTTTAATAGAACTTACAAGAATGGCTATGATTTCTTTACATTCTGAACTTAAGATAACAAATGCATTTTCTTTAATATAATTTGTATCTTTTAAAATTGATAACCAATAAATGGTTTCATTTGCTTCTTTTAATGCAACAGTCAGTTTGTAAATAAAATCCGCATCACTTTGTGCAAACTCCGCTTCCTTGATTGATGCTCCAACTGAAGTTCCGCTTCTCATAACCTGCCGGCTGATTTCGTATTCTTTGCAATTTTTTTGTAAATGTTGTTTCAGGCGGACCATTTTTACAGCAAAAAGATAACTTTTATTACTCAATAAGGTTAAAGCCATAAGGTGTAAGAGTATTTTATAAAAGTCAAAAGTAAAAGATTTTCTTCTTTTCTTTTGTCCTTTCATTTCTACTCTTTTACTTTAAAGCTCATAAATTTAACCTTTTAGTTTTTACCTTTTATCTTATATTAGCTATACTAATAATATCGGCAAAGACTCCGGCCGAAGTCACACTTGCTCCTGCTCCGTAACCTTTGATAATCATCGGATAATCCAGATAACGTTCGGTAGTAATCATAATAATATTGTTACTTCCTTCCAAATCATAGAACGGATGGCGACTGTCAACAGCCTGAAGACCGACTTCAGCGATGCCATTCTCCAGTTTGGCCACAAAGCGCCAGTGTTTATCCTCTGCTTCTAGAATTTGTCGTTTTGCTTCAAACTCTTCATCCATTTCCGGAATATTATTCCAGAAATCTTCCAGCGAGCCTTCAAAATATTTATCCGGAATAAAGAAGTTTTTGATTACATCTTCCTGATTGATGGCATATCCCGATTCACGGGCAAGAATTACCAGTTTACGGATGACATCCTTTCCGCTCAGGTCAATGCGGGGATCCGGTTCCGAGTACCGTGCTTCTTTAGCCAGAAGAATCGCTTTACTTAATGGAATATCCGCACTGATCGTATTAAAAATAAAGTTCAGTGTTCCGGAAAGTACAGCTTCAAGTTTCAGGATACGATCACCACTGTTTATCAGGTTATTCATTGTGTTAATGATAGGCAGTCCTGCTCCCACATTTGTTTCAAACAGATATTTTACCCCTCTTTTACGGGCAATATTCTTCAATTCTACATACTGGTCATATTCCGAAGAAGAAGCAATTTTATTTGCTGCTACCACGGAAATATTATTCGAAAGCATATCTTTATAAAGAGCTGCAATAGCCGGACTTGCGGTACAATCCACAAAGACAGAGTTAAAGATATTCATTTCTAGGATTTCCTTTTTAATCAAATCCGGATTACTTGGCTTTCCGTTTTTTTCCAGTTCTTCCCGATAATTAGTTAAATTAATACCACGGCGGTCAAGCAACATCTTCCGGTCGTCGGCAATCCCTACGACTTTCAACTTTAAGGAATTCTGTTTCATCAACAAGGATTGTTGCATACAAATCTGATCCAACAAGCTGCCACCTACGGTACCGGTACCGACCAGAAAAACATTTAGTGCCTGATACTCTGACAGGAAGAAGGAATCATGAATCACATTGAGTGCCTTACGCAGGTTTTTATGATCGATTACAAATGAGATATTTGTTTCCGAAGCACCCTGTGCACATGCAATCACATTAATCCCATTGCGTCCAAGTACATCAAATAATTTACCGGCAATACCGGTTGTATGTTTCATATTTTCTCCGACAATGGCAACGGTGGCCAGGTCTCTTTCGGCTTTGATACCATTAAGTTCACCCTGGTCAATTTCCCGTTTAAATTCATTATATAGGACCTCCATAGCCAGATCCGTATCCGCACTTTTTACACCAATAGATATGGTATTTTCAGAAGCTGCCTGAGAAACGAGGAATACACTTATTCCTACTTCCGCCAAAGTTTTGAAAATACGGTAATTAATACCAATTACTCCTACCATACCTAATCCCTCGATGGTTATCAGGCTGGTATCATTAATAGAAGAAATACCTTTAATGGCTTTCTCTTTTGCATCTACCCGTTCACGGGAAATATAAGTACCCGGCGCATCCGGATTGAATGTATTTTTGATCCGGACAGGAATATTTTTATGGTAAGCCGGATAAATAGTAGGCGGATAAATTACTTTGGCACCGAATGTACTTAGTTCCATGGCTTCTACATAACTAAGCTTTTCAATCACATATGCCGTACTGATTACACGAGGATCTGCAGTCAGGAAACCATCTACATCTGTCCATATTTCCAGTATCTCCGCATTCAGGACTGCAGCCAGTAAAGATGCGGTATAATCGGATCCTCCACGCCCCAGATTTGTCACAACATTTGTATCTTTATCCGAAGAAATAAATCCCGGCACCAGACACCTGGAAGGCATTGATACAAAATACTCCTGAATCAATTTGGTAGTTAATTCCATATCTACCTCATTTCTTGCAGGCAGTTTTTTTGTTTTAATAAAGTTACGAGAATCATATAATACAACTCCATCAATTATTTTACTGATTATTAAAGAAGAAAGCCGTTCTCCGTAACTAACAATCGTATCACTTGTCTTAGAAGAAAGTTCTCTGATCAGACATACTCCTTTATATATATTTGCCAGTTCGTCAAACAACGCAGTAACTTCTTCCATAAGATCATTTTTATCTTTTTCGGGAACCATTTCTTCAATGATATCCAGATGGCGGTTAACCATCTCCAGCAATATCTTCTCGTAGGAAGTATCCCCAAGAGAAGCAAGTCTGGAAGCTTCTATCAGCTTATCGGTGATACCACCTAATGCCGAAACGACAATAATTACCGGCTCATTACATGACTCAACGATTTTCTTTACATTGGATAAGCTATTTGCGGAACCTACGGATGTTCCACCAAATTTTAATACTTTCATTGTTTGTTCTTTATTATAAGATTACGAAATATACATTTGTTATTCCGTAAAAAAGTTATGTTTCTAATTTGCTTGGTGCCGGTATTGAAAAAAAATTTCCGGCTTAAAAGATAGATCGCAAAGACAACCTCTGCGAAATTTAATTTTCGAGAAAGAATAGTTCATACCCCCCAAGGGGTTGTAGTAGTCGTGTAAGAAAACAGATATTTGGGATTGATTTGCATATCTACGCTACTTTTTAAATTGTGGTGCAATGTTACGGATTTTTTTGTAATTGACAAAAAGATAAGAGATACTTTTTAAAAAAAGTAAAAGATAAGGGACAACTTTTTTATTATGATAAACAATAATAATAGCCATTACTGCTACCGGGCAAGGCTGGATTTTACTACTTATAAGGTTTACTTTTTAATTTCTACTTTTCCATTTGTTTTCTGAAAATATTTACACCATTGCATAAGTCCGCATTCTTCACACTTGGGTTTTCTTGCCAGACAGGTATACCGTCCATGCAGAATAAGCCAATGATGTGCTTTGGGAATAAGAGCATCCGGAATATATTTCACCAGTTCCAGTTCTGTCTGAAGAGGAGTTTTTGAATTGTTAGTCAGCCCCAATCGGTTAGATACCCGGAATACATGGGTATCTACTGCCATAGCCGGTTTATTGAATACAACAGAAGCAATTACATTGGCCGTTTTTCTTCCTACTCCGGGAAGTTTCTGCAACTCATCAATATCCGAAGGAACTTCCCCATTGAACTCTTCCAGTAATTTCCTGGCCATTCCCACCAGATGTTTCGATTTATTATTGGGATAAGAAACACTCTTTATGTAAGGATAAACTGCCTCCGGACTAGCTGCAGCCAATACTTCCGGTGTAGGAAAAGCCTCAAATAATTTCGGGGTAACCATATTAACCCGCACATCGGTGCACTGAGCAGACAGGATGACTGCTATTAAAAGCTAAAAAGGTGACATGTAGTCCAATTCTGTTTCAGCAACAGGTACGTTCTTCTCAAACCAACCCAGTATATTTCCGTATCTTTCTTTTGTTGTCATAATCGTAGACAAAATTAAAAGATTTTTTGTGAATCACAGAGAATATGTTATCAGAAAATAATTATTCTTCATTCATTTCAGGAAAAAGTAAAGATATAAATTTTATTTCTTAATAGCATACAACCTATTCTACCTGAAATTGTTTTACTTGTTATTCATTTACTCTTCCGAAATTTGACTCTATCTGAAAACAGATTTTATATAAGAGAAAAAGAAAAGGAAAGAAGCTTTAATAAATAATTTTACATGGTTTATTGAGAACAATAATAATAAAACTTATTTACCTTTGTTGTTTTAAAAACCGGTATGAAACAAAGGTTAACAACACCATTTATACTATAAGGATAATAATATGTAAGTTACCTATGAGCTCAATGTAAAAACAAACCCAACATATGAAATCAACAAATTACGGATTTTTTCTTTGTTTATCCTTTATTCTTCTAATCTCCTGCGGATTTAATCAATCCGGAAAAGAAAACGGCAATCAGGCAGTAGTTTCTTCAAAAACGAGTCCTGCTCCGGATTTTAATGCAGATAGTGCCTACTATTATATAGAAAAACAAACTACTTTCGGTCCTCGTGTACCAAATACAGCAGCACATGTAGCTTGTAGTAATTATCTGGTATCAGAGCTAAAACGTTTTGGAGCACATGTGATCGAACAAAAAGCAGAATTAAAAGCTTATAATGGAGAAATTCTGCATGCAAGGAATATTATCGGAAGTTTCAGCGTAACGAATAAAGACCGTATTCTCTTATTTGCACATTGGGATTCCAGACCCTATGCAGATCATGACCCTGACGAGAAGAATCATCAGGTTCCGATTTCCGGAGCTAATGATGGGGCCAGCGGGGTTGGAGTATTACTGGAAATAGCCCGTCAGGTCGGGATGAAATATCCGGAAATGGGTATGGATATTATTTTGTTTGATGCAGAAGACTATGGGACTCCGGATTTTTATAAAGGAGATGCGGGAGAAGATACCTGGTGCCTGGGTTCTCAATATTGGGCTGTTAATCCACACGTAAAAGGATATACTGCACGGTTCGGAATCCTGCTTGATATGGTGGGTGCTAAAGATGCTTTTTTTATGAAAGAAGGATTTTCCAGAGAGTATGCGAACAGGTACGTGGAAAAAATATGGCAGACAGCTCGTCAACTGGGGTATGGAAAATATTTTATTAATGAAAACGGAGGGTATATCACAGATGACCATCTCTACGTAAACCGATTGGCAAATATTCCATCCGTAGACATTATACAAATGGATAAAAACTCATCCAGTGGTTTTTATGAACACTGGCATACAGTAAATGATACGATGGAATATATTGATAAAGAAACATTAAAGGCGGTTGGTCAAACTATTCTGGAAGTAATTTATAACGAAAAATAATATTCTATGACAATCAACGAAATACAGGATGAAATTATTGAAGAGTTTTCCTTTCTGGATGACTGGATGGATAAATATGCATTATTAATAGAATTAGGAAATGCTCTTCCTCCATTGGATGAAAAATATAAAAATACGAATAATCTGATAGAAGGCTGCCAAAGCCGGGTGTGGTTACAAGCCAACTATGAAGATGGAAAAATCATATTTCAGGCAGAGAGCGATGCCGTAATTGTAAAAGGAATTGTTTCCCTGCTTATTAAAGTACTATCCGGCCATACACCGGATGAAATACTTAACGCGGACTTATATTTCATAGATGCCATAGGTCTTAAAGAACACCTCTCTCCTACCCGTTCAAATGGATTATTAGCAATGGTAAAACAAATGAAATTATATGCCATGGCATTTAAAGCGAAATATTCCTCCTGAAAACTAATAAGAATAAATAGAAGTAAAAGTATAAAGTAAAACTTTCCTCCTTTCCGGATGTTTTATTTTATACTTTATATTTTTATTTATGAAAATTATTATTATCCTTATATTAATTCTTTTAAACGGTATTTTCTCCATGTCGGAAATCGCGGTTATTTCATCCCGTAAATCGCGTCTAAACACCGAAGCCCGTAATGGAAATAAAGCAGCCAGAGCCGCCTTGAATCTGGCAGAAAAACCAGATAAATTTTTATCCACTGTACAGATAGGTATCACTCTTATCGGCATCCTGACCGGTATTTTCTCCGGACAGGCGCTTGCAGGGGATTTTGGAAAGATACTCATAAAAGCCGGCGTTCCGGAACTTGTTTCCTTTCATATCGCACAAATTATTATCATTGTTGTAGTGACTTATATTTCTTTGGTTTTCGGAGAACTTGTTCCGAAGAAAATAGGACTCTCCATTTCCGAAAAAATAGCAAAAGCTGTTGCTACCCCAATGACTGTCTTATCCGATATAGCAAAACCCGTTGTCTGGCTTTTATCTAAAAGCAGTGCTCTTATTTTTCAATTATTGAAGATTCAGCCTTTTACAAGTAAAGTAACTGAAGAAGAAATTAATTCCCTTGTCCGGGAGGGAACTCAGGAAGGAGCAGTTCAGGAGGTAGAACAGGATATTGTAGAGCGGGTTTTTATTTTAGGAGACCGTACGGTAGATTCCATCATGACCCACCGGAATGAAATTAAATGGATTGATATTAATTCCAGCAATGCCGAAATAAAAGAATTCGTTCAGGAATCCCCTTTTTATATTTATCCGGTTGTAAACAAAAATCCGGATAATGTAATCGGCATATTAAATCTAAAGGATATGTTTGGAAAACTGGATGATCCGGAATTTAATATTCGTGAACTCATACGAAGAGTATCTCATTTTCATGAAGATATGGATGTATATCAGGCACTGGAAGAAATGAAATCAACAAAATCCCAGAATGCGTTGATTTATGATGAATTCGGAAGTTTTCAGGGAATGATTACTTATAAAGATATATTGGAAGCTCTTATCGGAGCTATTCCTGATGAACCGGAAAAAGACCCGGAAATCATAAAAAGGGAGAACGGAGGATGGTTAGTAAAAGGACAATATTCTTTCTATGATTTTCTGGAATACTTTGATATGGAAAATGTTTACCTTCAAAATGAATACAATACGATAGCCGGACTTGTCTTAGATAAACTAGGTCATATTCCTAAAACCGGAGAAAATTTCAAATGGAACAAATTTACTTTTGAAATAATGGATATGGATGGAGTCAGAATTGACAAAGTGCTTGTAAATATAAACCCCTCTTTTCAGACTTCCTGAAATATATTCTTTTAATAAAATAAAAAATTAACTCAATAAATGAATTCCAATGTTAAAAATTTTATGTAAATTTGCAGCCATAATTTAGTTGTATCCTTTTTTAATTCCTCTTTCTTATTCGTTAAAGAGGACAAAAGATTATCCAAGTATGGTTTTTTCTCTTAAAAATACACTTTTAACCCATCCTTTTTCTTCTGATAATTTGGAAGTTAACCGGATTATGTTAGAGAGAGACTACCACTCACTAAGTAATTTACTAACCTGTGCGCGTAATAACAAATCTTCTTTAATTACGCAAGCATTCCTTGTTCTTTTTTACTTTAATGCCTTTATAAAAAACAAGTTATTTTTTATAAAGGAAAACCCCTTTTTATCCGTTTGCGAACCCACATACGCACGGACAGGAACAATACTTCTCATCTTTTCCCCTCGTACGTTTGCATGAGAATCATTCTTTGTCTAAAATATGTAAAAAGCC
>JAJQEC010000056.1 GCA_021201815.1 Candidatus Azobacteroides sp.
ATTTTATACTACATTTATAAATTATGTGATTTTACTGTCCTATAATTTTCTTTTGGCTTCATTTTATATTTGATAGAATTTTTTATATCAGAAAAAGTGTTTTTATTTATAAAAGCTTTTGTGAACAGAGATATAAAGAAAATTTTAATATTTGATTTAAGATGTTTTTATTATGAATCATGAATGTTTTATTATTTCTTGTAAAGAAAATTACAATAACTTGTTTTAATATAATTATATAATCAAATAAATGAAGGGCAAGTAAATATATTCTAACAGATGTATGAATATGAGAATAGAATAGGATAATAGTATATATTCCAACAATTTGTTTTATGCCAATTATATAAATGAAATATAATTGGCCGTTTCTTAAAAAAAGAGGTATGCAATATACTCAACTCTCTGTCATTTCCTTATAAAAATCCATTTTTTAGTTAAAAAAGAAATAACGATTCTGAAATTCTTGTTTCGTTAAAGTTATTTTTTTACTTTTGCTTTATTCTTTCACAATTAGTTTGATGGTAAAAAAGCAGAATAAAATTAAGGGGATAATAGTTTGTCTTTTATTAGTCATGCTTATATTCCCTTATTTTGTTCAGGCTTTCCATATATATGAAACAAAAAGCTGTTGTCATGAAAAAACGGAAAGTTCAGAAGATTCCGCTTCACATGACTGTACAAATTGTTTTTTATGCCAGTTTACTTTTTTCGTATATACTAAGCCAGGTCAACTATTCTTCTATGTTTTTGAAAGAATTATCTCTTTTAATCTTTTCACCGAATTAGCAGAAATACCAACAATCTCAATTTTTTCTTTCTTTTTGAGGGGACCCCCTTTCTAATATTTTCCTATTGTATTTTATTTTATGAAATGAGGTAGTACTTCATTCAGTTTTATTATTTATTTTATAAAACTTACGATAATGATACGTATCGGATTAATTTCTGGTATGTTCTTGTTGTGTTGTTTATCTATGTTATCTCAACAGGCGGATTCTCTGAAGATAGAGAGTCTGGAAGAAGTAATTATCCAACAATCTGTCCGGCACACTATAAACCGGAATGCATCTATTCATCTGGATTTACTGGAAACTACTTTTCTGCAGGATAATTTTACAGGTAATTTAATACAGACACTGGAACAAGTACCGGGAATACGTTCTATGGATATTGGTATGGGAGCTTCCAAACCAATGATTCGTGGTATGGCATTTAACCGTGTTTCTGTTGTGGAAAACGGGATTAAGCAGGAAGGACAACAGTGGGGTGTAGATCATGGGTTGGAAATGGACCCTTTTGATGTTGAAAAAGTAATTATTCACAAGGGACCTGCTTCCTTATTTTACGGAAGCGATGCGATGGGTGGGGTGATTGAAATTCAGAAAAACCCTTCGCCATCCGGAAACCAGTTATCCGGCGAAGTCTGGTTTTTTGGAAAATCAGTTAATGAAACATTAGGAATATCAGCTATGATGGGTATAAAAAAGAATGTCTGGTATTCTCAAATCCGTTTTTCCGAACAATATTTTGGAGATTACCGTGTACCTGTAGATACCGTTGTATACCTTACCCAGCACTTACCGCTATATGGTCGTAAGTTGAAAAATACAGCAGGAATGGAAAGAAATATTTCTTTTTATTCAGAATATAAAAAGGGAAGTTACCTCAACCGTTTTTATATAAGCAATGTATACCAAAAGACAGGCTTTTTCCCGGGTGCACATGGTATACCGGATGTAGACAGAGTACAGGATGACGGAGACAGTCGCAATATTGAGCTTCCTTATAGTAAAGTTAATCATTTTAAAATAAGTGATAGTTGGAAATATATTCGTGATAATTGGATAGGTTTGCTTGATATCGGTTACCAATATAATCTTCGGGAAGAATGGAGTCAGTTTCACACTCATTATGGCACCCAGCAGCCACCTGTGAAAAATCCGGATAAGGAACTACAATTTTCTCTGCATACTTTTAGTGGGTTGGCAAAAGTGAAAGGAGAACTAATGGATAACTGGGGCTATGCAATGGGCTTAGATATGCAATTTCAGCGTAATACAACGGGTGGTTATTCTTTTCTTTTGCCGGAATACGAACGGTTTACCTCTGGTGCGTTTATTTATATAACTTATCGTTCCGACAATACATTTTTTCTGAATGGTGGAATACGTTATGATTATGGAGAGGTTCGGACCAAAGCATATGAAGATCCTTATCTGGTAACTTACCTGATGGAAAAAGGATATGATGATACTTTTATTGAAGAATACCGTTGGAGGAGTTATCCTGTGAATCGTTCATTCGGTAATGTATCCGGATCCTTTGGGATTAACTGGACACCATTAAAGGAACATATGTTTAAGTTGAATATTGGCAGAAGTTTCCGTTTGCCTGGTGCAAATGAACTAGCTTCAAACGGTGTCCACCACAGTGCTTTCCGACATGAACAGGGAGATGCTTCCCTTTCTTCGGAACAGGGTTAGCAGCTGGACTTGGATTACACATGGGAGAAATCATGGGTGCGTTTGGCTTTATCTCCATATGTTAGTTGGTATAGTCATTATATTTATCTGAAACCTACCGGTGAATGGTCAGTATTGCCTCATACCGGGCAAATTTATCGTTATACTGGTGCTAAAGCAATCATTGCAGGCACGGAAATAGCTCT
Source organism: Candidatus Azobacteroides sp. (assembly GCA_021201815.1). Lineage (GTDB taxonomy): Bacteria > Bacteroidota > Bacteroidia > Bacteroidales > WRGA01 > WRGA01. Next base: position 2,672 of record JAJQEC010000056.1, read on the forward strand.
TGATATAAAGTTGTCTTCTGCTCGGAAATATGCTTGTTTAGGGGAATATAATTATACTTACAACCGAGATGAATATATTCCATTAACTTTTTCTCCTCCTGCTTCCATGCGTAACAGGGTAACATGGGAACAGAAATATTTTAACATTTATGCGGAATTACAAAGTATTGCTTCTCAGCATCGGGTGGCAAGAAATGAAGATACTACCTCCGGAACCATGCTGTTTCATCTAGGAGTAAAAACGGATATTTCTTTAGGAGTTACAAAAGCAATAATTGTTTTATCCGTACATAATCTATTCAATACAGTCTATTATAATCACTTGAGTTTTTACCGGAAAATACAAGTTCCCGAATCAGGACGGAATTTCCGGATATTAATTAAAATACCATTTAAAAATAAATTAAAATGAATAAGTTATTTATTTCAAAATCAATAGCAATATTAATTACAGTTTCTTTATTCTTATTATCCTGTGATAGTGATGACATGTCAGACCCTATTAATAATGATACAACAAAACCCACTATTTCCTTAATTTCACCGGAAGAAGGTGCATATATTCCTATTGGAGATGAAGAAGGAATGCACCTGGAAATGGAATTATCGGATGATGTAATGCTAGGTTCTTACAAAATAGATATCCATAGCAATTTTGATGGGCACACACATCGGTCCGAAACTATTACAACAACCACCGACTTCTCCTTTCAAAGAGTATGGGAGCTGTCCGGACAAAAAAATGCACACATCCATCATCATGATATCGTAACACCGGCAGATGTAACTGCAGGAAATTATCATATGGTAATCTATTGTGTGGATGCTGCGGGAAATGAATCTCATCTGGCAAGAAATATTATTCTTTATAATAAATGACGCAAATGAAAGGCAGGAGTAATATATAGTGCCGATATTATTGTTTCACTAAGATAGGACTGATATATTAAAATGTTATATATTCTTTTGAGCTCTGTCCTCCTTGTATATATACCTATAATGGAAACAGCAAGATTGTCTTCTTATTTTACTGCATAGGAATAGGCTAAAATAAAATACTGATTTATAATAAGATAAGAAGAGTGTTTTTAGTTCCCTGTCGTGATAGGTATCACAGTGCTTGTGTAATACGTATTACGTTGCCGTTGAAGTACGTACTTCTATGCCGTTGAAATACGTATTTCTATGCCTTAGAAGTACGTATTTCTACCTCATCGAAATACGTATTTCTACCCCTGTGAAATACGTATTACGACAGGGGTGCAATACGTATTACGCCGCGTATACCGATAAGGTGTTGAAAACCTACAGGTTAGCCCGGTTGTTTTTGTTGCTGAAAAAATTGAGCACATCAACTCCGGAATTTTAATGCGTGGACCCTGTCCAGCAAAGTCCGGGGATTGATTAACCCTGGTAAAATGATTGCTTCACTATATAGGAAGAACGAAATGCCAGATGACAGATGGAATATGTATGGATAGAGGGGTCGGATTTCCTTAAAAAGCTTATCGAAATAAGGTGAACTTCTATCTTTTGAGATTAGATATTAACTACCATTTTGTGGTCAAAATATAAAACAGTTCGGATAAAAATATTATCCGAACTGTTTTTATTAATAATAAATACTATTATTTATACTCATCCCAGCTTTTAATTGATATATCAGCTTTTTTTATTTCACAGAATGCCTGAATAAATGCACTGGCAAGGCGGGCATTCGTAATAAGAGGGATGTTATGATCAATAGCTCCACGACGGATTTTGTATCCATTGGTCAATTCTCTTCTGGTATGGTTTTTAGGAATATTTACGATTAGATCAAAAGAATGGCTTGAAATCATATCCATGATATTACAATCATTTTCTTTTTCATCCGGCCATCCTACAACTTTTGCTTCAACACCGTTTTCAGCCAGGAATTTTTTTGTTCCGGCAGTAGCATAGATTTCAAAGTTATTTTCCTGGAGTAACTTACATGCATCCAGTAAATCTACCTTTGATTTGCTATCTCCTGAGGATACCATAATACTTTTTTGGGGAATATTATATCCTACGGAAATCATAGCAGAAAGAAGTGCTTCGTTGAAATCATCTCCCAGACAGCCTACTTCTCCGGTTGAAGACATATCTACACTAAGTACCGGGTCTGCATTATGCAAACGGGCAAAAGAGAATTGGGAAGCTTTTACACCAATCCAGTCAATATCGAATGTGGAATCATCCGGTTTTTCTACCGGAACATCTAGCATAATCCGGGTTGCGGTTTCAATGAAGTTCTTTTTCAGGACTTTTGATACAAACGGAAAACTTCGGGAAGCTCTTAAGTTACACTCGATTACTTTTATATCATTGTTTTTAGCCAGAAACTGGATATTGAATGGTCCACTGATATTTAATTCCTTTGCAATTTTCCTACTGATTCGTTTGATTCGGCGTGCAGTTTCGAAATAGATTTTCTGAGCCGGGAATACTAAGGTTGCATCTCCTGAGTGCACTCCTGCGAATTCCACATGTTCTGAGATAGCATACTCTACTATTTCTCCGTTTTTCGCTACTGCATCAAACTCTATTTCTTTCGCATTCTGCAGGAATTGAGAAACCACTACCGGATATTCTTTTGATACATTTGCAGCCAATTTCAGGAATGTTTCCAGCTCTTCTGCATTATAACAAACGTTCATTGCAGCACCGGAAAGCACATACAAAGGACGAACCAATACCGGATATCCTACTTTGTCCACAAACTCCTGAATTTCATTCATGCTGGTTAATTCCTGCCATGCCGGCTGATCTACACCTAATTGGTCCAGCATACTGGAGAATTTATGTCGATTTTCCGCTCTGTCTATAGAAAGGGGCGAAGTTCCCAATATCGGAATATCCTGACGGTGAAGTCTGATAGCCAGATTATTCGGAATTTGTCCGCCTACGGAAACAATTACACCTTTCGGCATTTCAAGATCCAATACATCCAGTACCCGTTCGAAAGATAATTCGTCAAAGTACAGGCGGTCACACATATCATAGTCTGTAGAAACGGTTTCCGGATTATAGTTAATCATAATTGATTTATAACCTAGTTTCCGTGCAGTCTGTACGGCGTTTACCGAACACCAGTCAAACTCAACCGAGCTACCAATGCGATAAGCTCCGGAACCCAGTATTACAACTGACTTTTCATTTTTAAAGTAAGGAATATCGTGCTCGGAACGGTCATAAGTCATATACAGGTAATTCGTAAGCTCAGGATGTTCCGAAGCTATTGTATTGATTCTCTTTACCGAAGGAAGGATATTTGCTTTTTTCCTTGCAGCACGTACTTTTAAGGACTCCTTTTCTAAGTTACCCTCTCCGTCTTCTACAAAACGGGCAATCTGAAAATCAGAGAAGCCAAGTCGTTTTGCTTCCTGTAATACATCTGCCGGAAGTTCATCTATTTTATTGTATTGTTTTAATACCAGTGAATAATCATAAATATTTTTCAGTCTCTGTAAAAACCAGGGATCAATTTTGGTGAGTTCGAATATTCTCTCTATTGTATATCCCTCTTCAAAGGCCTTCGCAATAGCGAACATACGTAAGTCGGTCGGATTAGAAAGCTCTTCATCCAAGTTTCCGAATTCCAATTCATGATTTCCGACAAATCCATGCATGCCCTGTCCGATCATCCTTAATCCTTTTTGAATAATTTCTTCAAAGGACTTCCCAATAGACATGATTTCACCTACGGATTTCATGCTTGAACCGATTAATCTTGAAACACCTACGAACTTAGTCAGGTCCCAACGGGGTATTTTACAGATTAAATAATCCAGGGTAGGAGCAAGGTAAGCAGAGTTTGGTGTTCCCATTTCTCCGATTTGGTCAAGGGTGTATCCTAATGCCAGTTTTGCAGCAACAAATGCTAGTGGGTATCCGGTTGCTTTGGATGCAAGAGCGGAAGAACGGCTTAAGCGAGCATTTACTTCAATTACCCGGTAATCATCAGTTTCAGAGTTAAAAGCATATTGAATATTGCATTCTCCGATAATACCGATATGGCGAATTGCTTTTTTAGAGATCTCCTGTAACATGCTTACTTCTTTTTCTTCCAGAGAGCAGGTGGGAGCAACCACAATACTTTCTCCGGTATGGATGCCCAGAGGATCCACGTTTTCCATGCTGGCTACCGTGAAACAGTGGTCATTTTTATCACGGATTACTTCAAATTCTATTTCTTTCCAACCTTTTAGAGATTCTTCAACAAGAATCTGTTTAGAATAGGCAAAAGAGCTCTCACAAAGTGTTTTAAATTCTTCCCGGTTATTACAGATTCCACTTCCTAGTCCACCAAGTGCATATGCAGATCTTACCATAATCGGGAAACCGATTCTTTCAGCAGCAGCAATGGCATCTTCCATTGTTTCTACCGCTTCACTGACCGGAGTTTTGATATCGATTTCATCCAGTTTTTTTACAAACAGATCGCGGTCTTCTGTGGTCATAATAGCTTCTACAGAAGTTCCTAATACTTCTACTCCATATTTCCGGAGTGTACCATTCAGATACATTTCAGTACCACAGTTTAATCCTGTCTGGCCACCAAAAGCTAACAAGATACCATCCGGTTTTTCTTTTTTAATGACTTCTTCTATGAAATAAGGAGTAAGTGGGAGAAAGTAAACTTTGTCTGCAATACCTTCGGAAGTTTGAATAGTAGCAATATTCGGATTGATTAAAACGGTTGATATTCCTTCCTCTTTTAATGCTTTCAGCGCTTGGGAACCGGAATAATCGAATTCTCCTGCCTGTCCGATCTTTAAGGCGCCGGAACCTAATACGACAGCTTTCTTAATCTTAGTGTTAATGGCCATACATTTAGACTGTTATAATAAATTTTAGGATATATGTTTTCATAAATTTAATTTTTAATTATTGGTTTATGTCATAACTAAACCGAAAAGGAAGTACAATCTTAACAGATTTTCAGAGTATTATTCATTTCTCTTGAAGAGATTTCGTTTGTTCAAGGAAATGGTTATTTTTACTCTGAAGAGTATACGTAACTTGTTCCACATAATTTTTAGGGCTCAAAATTAGTTGTTTTTTTACATATAATTATGGATTTATTTCAAAAACAGAGTATTTTTTCTTTTCTTTTTAATAAAAAGAAGCATCCTTTGCCTTCGTAATTGATTTATTCCAGAATTTCCCGGATTCTGGATAATAAGCATTATTCTTGTCAGCTTTTATTTATGGTATGACGCATAAAGATATGTGAGGACATGTATCAATCTTACTTTTGCGGTGGATATTTCCATTATTTCTACAACCACACCGATTCTGACTACGATTTTGGCTGCTTTTTTTCTAAAAGGACTATTTAACAAGAAAATAGAAAGGTTATTATTAGGAACTGTAGGTATTTTACTACTTATGACGAGTAACACACAGGGTGTTGCTTTTTCATTCGGTAAATATAATAATGGGGAAATTTATTATATGCCTTTCCTCAAGCTTCTTATTGCATTTATTTGACAGTATAACCGGGGATTAATTGGTCGTTACTCTTCGATCAGCCTTATGGATGGATGTTTGTTTATGCAAGTTTCTGTTTTATTTCTTTTTCTTACAGAGATGTTTTATTAATTGAGTGTGCAATTATTCCGACTGAAATATGGTTAAAAAGGGGCTGTCTTGTTACTCAGAGTAAATCAAGAGCTCAAATGGATGTAGGAGCAAAAGCAAAAAACAAGACCGGAATTTTTTTTCGTCGCATTACTCATTATTATCCTCACCGTATCAGGTTTTAGAGATAAGATTTATTTCTGAAGAATATGTAGATATTCAAGGGCTTTGTATATTCCGTCCTTATCCACCGTATCCGTTACATAATCCGCCACTTTTTTTACTTTCTCTTCCGCATTTCCCATCGCTATACCATATCCTACATGCTGAAGCATATCTATATCATTTCCTCCGTCTCCGAATGCAAGAGTTTCTTCAATAGATATTCCCAGATGATGAATTATTTTTTCAATTCCTACGGATTTACTTCCTCCTTTAGGAATGATATCTGTAAAAAGTGAATTCCACCGGGTGCTCTCACATTCCGGTAAATGGCTCATAATTGTTTTTTCTTGCTCTGTATGAAAAAAAGCTATTATTTGAAACACGGGCGAATCCAGGGCTTTTTCCAGTGATTGAATTGGAGGAGGTGGGAAATTTAACAACTCGAATATTTCATATACGGTTTCATTATAATAATTAATGAAAAGTTCGTTTTCCTGAACAAAGACAACCGGAAACGATTCAATAGTTTTTTGATAATGAATAAGAGTTTCTATTTCAGTAGTAGGAATTGTATTTCTGTAAATTACCTTCTGACCAAGTAAACAGAACCCTCCGTTAATTGTCACATATCCATCAAACCGGAGCTTACCCAGATTGTTGATTGCTAACGGATGTCTACCGGTTGCAATAAAAGTTTTGATTCCCTGACGTCTTAGGTTATGTATAGCTTCTACAGAAGAAGTTGGAACTTTGTGTGTTTTAAAACTTACTAAAGTGCCGTCAATATCGAAAAATACTGCTTTAATCATGAGACAAAGATAACCTTAAAAATAAAGTAAATCAAGAAAGGAGAAGGAGTTTAATTTTCTATTTTATTAAGATTTAGAGCTAATAAGAAAAAGGTATTTTATTATGCAAAATTTTTTTACTCTTTACTTTTTACCTTTTATTAGAATTAAATTTATTATTCTGGAATAGTAAGATACATGCATACTAATAACTTATACGTAATTTCCATTTTAAAGTAATTATTTATATTATCTGTTGCAAAAATCTAAAAAACAAATATATAATTAATAAATATTCTCTATATTTGTCCTCGTGGAATCAAAAGGAATTTTGATTTTGTTAATTAAATGTTGAAAATTTGTTTGTAACTTCTTTAACGTAAGGTAAATTTTTTCAAATTGTTGAAAACTTATTTAAAACTTTTTTGTTTAATGGAATAAAGAGTTTTAACTTTTTCTTGATAATCAACGAATTATCTATTATGAAAAGAATCTTCTTTTATAGCTTAATACCTTATGTTACAGTACGATTACAAATTTCAAATCTTAGATTTATAAATATAAAGTTTTCTTGTTAATAATACTGTTGAAAAATGACTGATAAAAGGTATATTTATTAAAATTTTTACTAATTAATAAGTGGTACTTTTGTAAAGTTTAAAAAATTCAAAAATGACCTTTATGAGGCAATTGATTTTACATACAGAGTATTTATTAAGTATACATCCTTGTGTAATCATTCCCGGATTAGGTGGTTTCTTAAGCCATATTTCCCCAGCGCGTTTTGAAGAAAGTGTTTCTACGTGGTATCCTCCACAAAAACAACTTAGTTTCAATTCCAGCTTGTTTCACAATGATGGGTTATTGCTTGATTCTTATTCTCAGACCTATTCGGTTTCTTATTCGGAAGCTTTTGTCATGGTAGAAAAAGCTGTACTAGAACTGAAGAGGGAATTGAAGAAAAGCAAAGAAGTAGAATTCGGAAGAATCGGCAATTTCCGATATGACGAGAATGGTGCTTTATTGTTTTCTCCGGCTGAATCATTACAACCTTTTTCGTCTTCTACTTATGGAATGCAACCGGTTAAGTTACCATTACTGGAAGATCTGAAAAAATCTCTTATTACTTATAATGAAGAGGAATTGCCAGGAGCTTCCCCGAATGTGATAGAACATCCTGCAAAGAGAAAGGATACAATCTATATTCCTTTAAAGAAACGTTTTCTTTACAGGACAGTTGGGGTAATAGCTATTGTCACCTTATTTATGTTATTTTCTACTCCAATCTATGTGGATAATACACATGCCACTAACTATGCCAAAGTATTGACTCCCCTTATTACCGGTATTGAAGGGAATCAGGATCCAAGTATGTGGGATATGAATGCGACGGATCTTTCAGAAGCTGCTTTGGCTGTTGCAGAGCCGGTCATAGAAGAATCTATATCTGTTTCTGTGGTAGAAGAAACATCGGTAAAAGAAATTATTCCCGAAACAGTACCCGAGAATAAGATTATAGAACAACCGGTAATCGCTACTAAAGATAATTTTTATATTATTATCGGAAGTTTTCCTAATAATAAAGATGCGCAGAAATATGTAGCGATTGCTAAAGCAAATGGATTGAGTAATGCAGGTGTAGTAGTAAAAGATAACCGGTATAGAGTATATGCGGAAGTTTTTGATAATAGGGCAGAGGCCAATCAATATATGAATAATTTTAAAGTTTCCTATCAAAACACTCATCCGAATGCTTGGCTATACAAAGAAAAATAATATAAAAACTTTTTATTTATCCAATTAGAAAAGAAGACTTATACTAGTCTTCTTTTTTGTTTAAATACTTGACAGAAAGTAGATATGTATTGCAAGCATTAGTATATGGATGGATAATAAAAGAAATACAAGACTATTTATAAATATATTGACTTAATGTGGTTTCTTTAAAATAAGTAATAAGGAGTTAATACGAAAAGAGGATGGTCCGGTTAAGATTACAATTTACTTTTTTATACTTTCAGTGGTAAAAGAGGAAGATGGATTTTATATACTATATTCCAGTGTACCATTTTCATTGAAGTACAATAAACAATTCGGGAAAATATTTTTCAGGATATCTTTGGTAATTATTTCTTCCGGAGTTTTGTCGTATAAACCCAGGGTATTATCCATTAACCATATCCGATTACAAATTTTTAACGCGAGATCAAGTTCATGGGTGGAAAGAATAACAGATTTACCTGTTTTCTCACTAATTCTTCTTAAAAGAGAAAGTATTTCTATTCGGTTATTCAGATCCAGGTGAGCTGTAGGTTCATCTAAAAAAATAAAAGGTGTATCCTGAACAAGAGCTTTTGCTATCATTACCCGTTGTTTTTCTCCGTCTGAAAGTTTCATAAGTGAACGATCTTCATATCCTTCCAGTCCTATTAGTGATATGGCTTCCTCAATTTTTTCTTTATCTTTTTCTGATAAATTTCCAAGCCAGTTTGTGTAAGGAAAACGCCCCATAGAGATTAAATCCCGGACAGAAAGCCCGTTTGCCTGTATAGCATCTGTCAAGACAAAACTAATAAGTTTCGCTTTTTCTTGGTTGGAAGCTTTTTGAATGTCTTGTTTTCCTATCCTGATATTTCCCTCTAAAGGAAGAATCAGTCCTCCCAGTGTTTTCAGCAAAGTGGATTTGCCACAGCCATTCGGACCGATAATAGCAATGAGATCTTTTGGATAAACGGATAAGTTCAGATTTTTCCTGATATATTTTCTTTGTTTGTTATGAGTATATCCAATAGATAGTTCTGTTGTATATAGGGCTGCGTCTGACATATGTATATATTTAAATATCCAGTAAGCCTTCAGGTATCTGAATGAAGAGTTCTTTCTTTTCTTCATTAATTTTCAGAATAAGATCTATGTTGGCCGGAATTAGATAAGCAATGTGATCGTCTTTTCTAACTTCAAAGAGAATATTGGATGTACTATCTTCAATTCCCGTGATTTCACCTAATATACCAGCATTCTTATCTTTTATAATATATCCGGTAAAATTATGCCAGGAAGAACTTATTGTTTCCATATAATCGGATTCGGGAATCAATTTCTTTGTTAAATAAACCTTTGTCCCGCTTAATAACCGGGCTTGCAGATCTGATCCGATATCCTGAAGAAGTATGAGGTAAGTAGTCTGGGATTTCGGACGGATATGTTCGATAAAAAAAGGAATAAAAATACCATCTATATTACATACTAAATACGGAATTTCTGAAAAATCAAGATGCAGATTTTCCGGTTGAAAAACCAGTTCTCCTTTTACACCGTGCGTTTTAAGCAGATTTCCTGCAATAATAAGTTCTTTTTCTGTTATCATATATTTCTGTTTCCGGTTTATTAATAACGTTTACCAGATAAAAGTGGTTTTGTATTCTGCTTCATTTCCGCAATTATCAGTCACAATCAAGTGAAAAGAATGCTTTTGACCTTTTTGGATTCGTTTGTTATTCAGACGGGTAGAAAGTAAACTGTTTTTTGCATCATATTCCAGTAAATAAAATTTTCCGTCTATTTCTGCCCAATAATCTTTAATGCCACTATCCTTGTCTGATATCTTACAACTAATTTTTCCGCTTGTTCCCCATTGCTCAGGTTTAAGAGGGTTAATAACCGGAGGAACAAAATCGGATGCAACAGTATAATCTCCGAAATCGCGGATCTTTGTTTCAAACCACCCGTTTTTATATTCACTTTTGCAATATATTTTCCGGTTATTACTGGTTATTCTGGCAATGAAGTATTTTGAAATATCTTTCATTGATTTTTCTTCCACTCGTATTTTTAATGGGCAATAGTCGTGTAAAGGATCTTCGTTATAATCGTGTAGGGTGTAAACAGGTGAAAGAAATTCCATGTTGTTTTTTATTCCATATTTAAAATCTATGTCCGTATACAAATTTCCTTTTGGGATATATAATTCCACATTATCCAGTACATATTTGTTGTTTTTATCGTAGCTCATTTTCATAGTATTTGGTTTTTCAGGATAATAAATATCTGATTTTTGTCCCTTTACTATAAAACTAAATTTTGTTTCATTTCCAAAATAATCAGATAGAATGTAAGTCAACTTATAATCTCTTTCTTCATCAATATTAATAATTCCGTTGTTTATAGGATTTCTGTAAATTCGTAACTTATTTCCCGGATCAATAAAAGATTTCATAAAAAATTCACTTTTTCTTCTCCAGCTACTATAATCAATAAAACTATTTAGATAGCGGGTTTCATCAAAAGAAAATCTATCCATTTTACTTTCAAATACGTTTTCTTCGTCCACTAATAATTTTATAATATAGGGACCAAAGATATTTGTTACCTGATCCATGTAATCATAAGCCTTTACTGCAATACCTATTTTCCCCCAGGCAATGATTTCTTTATCAATTGTTTTTCCACTATTTTTCTTATTTGTTACCAGCGGAAAAGTTTTTTTTGTTATAGAACCATTTACAATCCCTTCTTCATTAATAGGTACAACCATTATTTCCCGGATTTGGGGAGAACGATTATCAGCTAGGTAAGTTTCCAGAAAAGGAATAGGATTAATAGGCTCTTCTGTTTTTGTATCCCGTATTTCAAAATGTAGATGCGGTCCTCCGGAACTACCGCTATTGCCACCATTACCAATATATTGACCTTTCTTTATCGGAATTTCATTTTCTTTCAGATAAAGGTCAGCCCGGAATGTCTCGTTGCTATATTGATAGTCTTCTACATATTTTGCAGCCTCATCGAAAAATTTGTCCATGTGTCCGTAAACTGTGGTATAGCCGGTTTCAGGATGTATAATATAAAGGGCGTTCCCATATCCACTGGGAGAAACGAATATTCGACTTATATATCCGTCATCAAAACTATAAAGAGGCAATCCTATTTTTCCCTGGATTTTAATATCTATTCCGGAATGAAAATGATTGTTTCTTAATTCTCCGAAGTTCCCACTTAGCAGCATGGGAATTTTTACCGGAGAGGTATCGATTTGTTGTGCATGTAAGGATGAGAAAACAACAAAAAATAAAAGAAAAAGAATATTGTTTTTTTTAATGTAATTCATATTAAAAATTTATCAATAAAGAGAATAAGGTCTCTCAAGAAAGTTTATTCGCAAAGTTATTTCCTGGTTTAATTTATGGATTTCTCAAAATTACAGTTTTGCAATGGAATATGAAATTTTTTTACTGTTTTTAAGATATATTTATTGGATTATATTTTCTTCATTCTTGAAAAAGTTTTTTCTATTTGTTGCTCCCGGTGTATTAGTCTTACTTCCACGTTAAATTTCTGATGAATATACTCTGCTAATTTTTGAGCAGAATAAACAGAGCGATGCTGACCTCCCGTGCAACCAAAACTAACCATTAAATGAGTAAAATCTCGTTCTATATATTTCCTGACAGAAGCTTCTATTAAGGAGACTGCATTTTGTAAAAAATCAGTCATTTCTTTTTCTTGAGAGAGAAATTGTTTGACAGGTTCATCAAGCCCTGTAAGTTGTTTATATTCTTCATATCGACCCGGATTGTGAATTGCTCTGCAATCAAAAATAAAACCACCTCCATTATCAGAAGGATCCTGTGGAATGCCCTTTTTGTATGAAAAACTATAAACAGTTACCACTAAAGGCAGATTTTCTGGAAAGCAGATTTTCTGTTCAGTAGAAATAAATTTATATAAAATCTCAGACAAGTAAGGATATTCCGGAAACCCTCCTTTAAGTAAAGAGGAAATATTCTTCACAGCAAAGGGAATGCTTTGAAGAAAATGTTCTTTCTTTTCAAAATATCCTCTGAAGCTATATGCTCCCAATACCTGTAAAGTCCTGAATAATACGAAATGAGGAAGAATAGTATAAAAGGAAGAAATATCTACAGAAGTTATTTTTTTCAGTTCATCCAGATAAAAATCAATTAATTTATTCCGTTCTTCTTCGGAAAAATCGGCTTTTGCCTGCCAAACGAAAGAAGCCAGATCATAATATATTGGTCCTCTTCTTCCTCCCTGAAAATCAATAAAGGATACGTTATGATCCTTTATCATTATATTTCTTGACTGAAAATCACGATACATAAAGGTATTTGTATCGGATTGCAAAAGTATTTTTGTCAAACGTTCAAAATCATTTTCAAGCTTCGGTTCGGAAAAATCGATTCCGGAAAGCTTAAGAAAGCAATATTTGAAATAATTAAGGTCCCAACTAATACTTTTTGCATCGAAATTTTCTACCGGATAGCAAACTGAAAAATCTAATTCTTGTGCTCCTTTAAACTGCAGGTAAGGAAGAAGACGGATGGTTTTAAATAATAATTCTTTTTCAGGAAAAGCAAAGGAAAGTTTTTTATCACGTTTTTCTATAAGGTCAAATAAGGAAACATTTCCTACATCTTCCTGTAAATAATATTGCATATCATCTGATACAATATAAACTTCCGGTACGGGTAGTCCTTTTTTCTTAAAATGTTTAGCTAATGTGATGAAAGCATTGTTTTCTTCCGGAGATTCACCTTTTACACCAATACATGTATTTTTTTTTCCATACATCCGGAAATATTGTCGGTTAGATCCAGATCCCGTAATTTTTTCTGTCTTTTGAACTATTTCTCCTGTATGTAACAAAAATAAGTTATTAAGTTTTTCTATTGCCATTCTTTTCTCAGTAAGTCAATTTTATTTTAAGAATACAAAAATAGGATATTAATTGGAAAGAAGTTTTTAAATAAGACAAAATGAAGCAGATAAATAACCAGGTTTTCCGGAAACAAAATATTTTCATTATTGTTTAAGATATTTAAAGATACATTTATTAAAATGCTGTAATCATTTTTTGTATTTTTGCGTACAGCATAAAATAAAAATGAACAGATGAGAAAGCATTTTTTTACACTATTTATTTTAATTCCAATCATTATGACCATGCAAGCAAATGACAATCCGTTTTTTTCAGATTATGACACGCCTCATCAGACGCCTCCTTTTCATTTGATAAAAACGGAGCATTACGAACCGGCTTTTGAAGAAGGAATTATTCAGCATAATACAGAGATAGAAGCAATAATAAATAATCCCGAAGAAGCTACTTTCTTTAACACGATAGAACCACTTGAACGATCAGGAGAATTACTCACTAAAGTTAGCAATGTGTTTTTCAATCTCTTAAGTGCGGAAAGTAATGATGAAATGGAAGAGATATCCCAGCGGATAAGTCCGAAACTATCCGAACATTCAAATAATATTTATCTGAATGAACAGCTTTTTGACCGTGTACGGGATGTATATATGAAAAAGAGTGATCTTGATCTTACAATTGAGCAGGATCGTTTGTTAGATGAAACATATGATATTTTCCTGAATAAAGGTGTAAATCTTCCTGCAGATAAAAAAGAGAAATACAGGGAATTAAGTGCGGAATTAAGTAAACTTACCCTTACCTTTGGACAAAATCTTTTAAAAGAAACAAATGCATATAGATTACATATCACAGATATCAGTCAATTGGCCGGATTGCCTCACAGTGCACTGGAAGCAGCAGAATATAAAGCAAAAAAAAAAGAATTGAAGGGATGGGTTTTTGATTTGTCAGCTCCCAGTTATGTTCCTTTCATGAAATATGCAGATAATAGGGAATTGCGAAAAGAGTTATATCTTGCCTATAATACCCGTTGTATTAAAGGGAATGAAACAGATAACAGAGAGATTGTATCCCGTATTGTTAATCTTCGTAGGGAGATTGCTCAACTAATGGGATATGACGACTATGCAAAATATGTTCTTCGTCGTCGAATGGCAAAGACAGAAGATAGAGTATATAATCTTCTGAATGAATTATTAGCAGCTTATAAGCCGGTTGCCATGGAAGATTATAATGATGTGAACGCATTTGCAAATATGCAGGAAGGGGAAGATTTTGAAGTGATGCCTTGGGATTGGGCTTATTATTCCGATAAATTGAAAAATTCCCGTTTTGACATTAATGATGAGATGTTAAAACCTTATTTTAAACTGGAAAATGTAATTAATGGGGTTTTCCGATTAGCAAATGAATTATATGGTGTTGTTTTCAATAAAAGTATTGAAATTCCTACTTATCATCCGGAAGTGGAAGCATATGAGGTATTTGATACGAATGGTCGTTTTTTAGCTGTTTTGTATACGGATTTTCATCCTCGTGAAGGAAAAAGGGCAGGAGCATGGATGACTTCTTATAAAGGGCAGTATAAAAAAGATGGAATTGATAGTCGACCTCAGGTTTCCCTGGTAATGAATTTTACTCGTCCTACAGATTCCAAGCCCGCTTTGCTTACTTATGATGAAGTAAATACATTTCTTCATGAATTCGGTCATGGATTACATGGTATGTTTGCAGAAGGTACTTATGAAAGTCTTTCCGGCACAAATGTATACTGGGATTTTGTAGAATTGCCTTCTCAGATTATGGAAAATTGGGGAAATGAAAGAGCTTTCCTTGATCAATTTGCAAAGCATTACGAAACAAATGAATTGATTCCGGCCGAAATGGTGGAACGTTTGAAAAAGTCTGAAAATTTCAATGTGGGGTATGCTTGTTTGCGACAATTGAGTTTTGGTTTACTGGATATGGCGTGGTACACAATGCAAAAGCCTTTTTCAGGTGATGTAATGGAATTCGAACAGGAAGCCTGGAAAGATGCCATGGTATTACCTGCGGTAGAAGGAACATGTATGAGTACTCAGTTCAGTCATATATTCTCCGGAAGATATGCAGCCGGTTATTATAGTTACAAATGGTCTGAAGTTCTTGATGCGGACGCTTTTTCAGTATTTAAGCAATATGGTATTTTTAATAAGAATATAGCTAATTCTTTCCGTCAGAATATTTTATCAAAAGGAAATACCGAAGATCCGATGACATTGTTTATAAATTTCAGAGGACAAGAACCTTCTATTCATGCCTTGTTGGAAAGAGATGGTATTCTTTCTAGAAATCTGGATAAAATGTTGGATGAATATGAGGGCATTATGGAAAGCTACATTCAGCTTATAGATGAAATTAAAAAAGAGAAAAGTCGTAATAAGCGGGATGTAAAACTAAAAGAGTTAGGAGAATTAACTCCGGAAATTCAGAAAATAACCAGAAGTATATCAGAAATATCCGTTGGTCTGACTTTGGAGCAGACAGCTAAGTTAGAACGAATTTCTGAGAAACTGGAAAATGCAAAAATTTCCCAGTAGTTTAATCCTTTGTTGTTTAAAATATTGATTGCAAAAAGAAGAGAAATATAGAACTATAATAAATTTGTATATGGGATTATTTGATAAACTTTTTGGAAAGTCAGAAAAGAAAAAAGAAAGTCCGGAGCCAGAAAGAAAGTATGTCGGACACAAACAAGAATGGGATTCTTATCTGACTCATGTGGATCAGGTAATTGGTTCTATTATGCTGGATCTTGGTTTGTATGAAATAGCTCCTCTAAAAGATAGATCTACATGTATCTGGTTGGCCGTGACAATGAATAATCCTAGAGAAGATGGCTTATCAAGCAATGAAGAAAGTAAAACTTTATATGAAATAGAAGATGAGTTGGTTTCCAATCTTGTAAAAAAACA
This sequence comes from Candidatus Azobacteroides sp., assembly GCA_021201815.1. Lineage (GTDB taxonomy): Bacteria > Bacteroidota > Bacteroidia > Bacteroidales > WRGA01 > WRGA01. Next base: position 18,865 of record JAJQEC010000056.1, read on the forward strand.
TAATGCTGTTTTTGCCGGTAGACTGACTTCTAATAAAGTAAGAAGTTTTTATTTTTATGTGAATGATCCCACATCTTATGACAGAACTATTGCTTCCTGTATGAATAAGTTTGCTAATTACTCTTATGATTATGGAAAAAAAACAGATAAAGATTGGGAAGGGTATTTTGACTTTTTATATCCGTTACCTGAGCAATATCAGTCAATGTTGAACCGGAGAGTTATTCATAATATGGAGAAAAATGGTGATGATCTTGTTACCCCCCGGGAAGTCGATCATTTTTTATATTTTAAATCTGATAAAGATATGGGCGCTTTTTTGGCAGCTATTGAAGATAAAGATTTCAAAATTATAAACAAAGGAAAAAAAGAAGATGCCAGCGACGAGTATGCTTATCAACTGAATATTTCCCGAACAGATAAAATAGACTACCAAAGTATAGATGAGTATGTACTGGATTTATGGCACTTAGCAAGAGAAAATAACGGGATTTATGATGGCTGGGGAAGTGTCATTATAAAGAAGGAAGATTAATTTCTATTGAGAGTTTCTAATGTAAATTTTAACCTGTTTTTCGAATATAAAATGAAGCATCTAATCAGTTTAATGGTAGTATTTATTTATTTTTGTTTTTCTGTATGGGCAGCAGATACTGATTCTACTATGATAAATTTTAAGGTAATAGTTCCGGATTCCGTGGAAGTAAATGAAACCTTCAGGATCGTATTTGAAATAAATACAGAGGAAGGAAAAGTAGTTAAATTCCCTGATTTTAAGGGTTTTAAAGTAATATCCGGCCCTAGTAAATCTTCTTCTCTTTCAACGATTATGCAAAACGGAATAATAACTAAAGATTTCAAAATTTCTTATACCTACATATTAATAGCTGAAAAAGAAGGAGAGTTCTTTATTGAACCGGCTTCTATCTTGGTAGATGATGTTGAATATGAAACAGAAAGTGTTTCTATTAAAGTGGTAAAAGAAATAACAAACAGACCCTCAGGAAATAGAAAATACAGAGAAGAAAGACCTCAGGAAAGAAAACGGGAAAAGAAAAATGATCCGGATGTGATTTTTATATAATAAAGAAATAATAAAAAAAGGCTGAAAATAATAAAATTCATTTTCAGCCTTTTTTATGCAAGAAGACAATTGGTCTAATTATAATTTGTCTTTTTCTTTTGTTGGGTTTTTGTGATATACTTTTCCTTCTACATATTCCTGTGCAGCAATGAGTGTTGCTTTAGGAAGTTTTTCGTAATATCGTGAAATTTCTATTTGCTCACGGTTTTCAAAGATTTCTTCCAGATTATCATTATAAGAAACAAAATCCTGTAATTTTTTCCCAAAATCACTTTTAATAGCTTCGCTTACCTGATTTGCCCGTTTACCGATAATACGTACTGTCTCATATACATTTCCTGTATCACTGGACAATTGCATCATATCCCGGGGAATAGTGCTCGTTGGAGCATTTGTTTTTCTGTAATCCATATAAATAATTTTATTTTAACTTTCTATTTCCAGTTTGCTGGTTATTTTTGATAGTATCTGTTCAGCTTCTTTCCTGTATTTTCCATCAGGAAATTCTCCTATATATACATAATATTCATCGACAACTTCTCTGTACCTGCTTTGTTCTTTTTCTTTCACGCTATGGAGTGCTTGCTGATATTTGGAACGCAGAATCAAAATGAAGAAATCTTCTTTGTACTTTGAATATGGGTAGTCTTTTAGTGCGTTTTGTGAAACAATAATACAACTTATATAGTTATTTCCTCCATAATTTCCTAAGTTATAATATAATTGAGAATTCATTAATGCTTTTTTTGCTAATTTTTCCTGCAGATCAAAAATAATATCTAGCACTTCCTGTTGACGCTCACTATTCGGATAATATTCCAGAAAAGTTTGTAATTCACTGAGTGCCCTATAAGTTGTAGATTGATCTAATTCTGTCTGAGGAGAATCAAGATAATAACCGTATCCATTGTAGAATCTTGCTAATTCAGCATATTCTCCTCTCGGATATGTTGTAAAATAAGTTGAGAAATACTGGGAGGCAGTAATATAGTCTTTTTGTTCGTAATAACTACGGGCTAATAAATACAACGACTCTTCCGCTTTATCAGTACCTTTAAAATAAGGCACTAGTTCTGTGAGAATATAAGCGGATTTATCATATTTTTTTTCACTGAAATATTTTTTTGCGTAACTATATTTTAATTCAGGATCAGTAATTTTTAATACTTTATTATATTCTCCACAAGAAGCAGTAAGCAATACAAAAATAAAAAAATAAACTAAGTTTTTAATTTTCATTTGTTTTGTTGGTTATTCCTTTTGATTTTATTCTAACGGAAAAATATGCTTCCTGGTATATTCATATACCTACTGGCATAACATATGTTTAAATTGGGTGTAAAATTACTTAAATGAACTGAATAAATAAAATAAATCTGAAAAAATTAAGTATTTTTCAACACTCCGATACCAGGAGCATCAGTCGGTATTACTTTTCCATTTTTTACTTTAGCTCCGGTAAAACAATCATTTGATATTAATAGATTTCCATCCAGATCAATATAATCAACTAAAGAAGCAATCTGTGAAGCAGCTGATATAGCACAAGATGTTTCCACCATACAACCCAGCATGATCAATAACCCTTCTTTTCTTGCTTCCTCGATAATTTTTCTTGCTTCACTTAAACCGCCACATTTCATTAGTTTAATATTAATTCCGGAAAAGCTATTTTTTATTTTTTTTAAATCATCTAAATGTTGAAAGGATTCATCGGCAAAAGTAGGAATCGGACTGTGGGAAGTAAGCCATGCCATATCCTCTGCTTTTTCTTTAGGTAAAGGTTGTTCTACAAATACAATATTTTGTTCTTTGCACCAATGTAGCATATCCAGTGCATAAAATTTGTCACTCCATCCTTGGTTTATATCTGCACATATCGGTTTATCAGTAACAGAACGAATTGTTTCTATTATGGTTTTATCCTCTTCAGAACCTAGTTTAACCTTTATTAAATCGTAATTTGCTGCCTCTTTTGCTTTTTCAATTACCCTGTGAGGTTTATCAATACCTATAGTAAAAGAAGTAGATGGAGCCATATCTGGTTTAAGATCCCATATTTCATAACACGGTTTTTCTTTTATTTTACCAAATAAATCATGCAATGCAATATCTAATGAGGCTTTTGCTGCATAATTTTCTGGTATAAGATGATGGATATATTCCAGAATTTCTTCCAGATTAAAATTAGAAGAAAAGGAAGAAAAATTTACTTTTTCCAGAAATAAAGATACGGATTCCGGAGTTTCTTTGAGATAGGGAGGGAGAGAAGCCTCTCCATATCCTGTGAAGTTTTCATAATTAATTTCCGTTAGTATAGTGGGAGTAAATTTTCTGGAAGATTGAGAAAGATTAAATACTGTTTTAAGTTCCAGATTATAGGAATAATAAGTTAATTTCATTGATATTGGGGGTAAATAAATTCATTATAAAGTGTATACATATTATATGGATTCCAGACTAATGAAAAAGGCACCTGTGGTTTGCCTTAATTTATTAAAAAGAGCCGTCAGGGATACTCTGCTAGGAACTGCGATCATAAAAGTTGCAGTTCCTGTGTTTGTTTCAAAATTTTCAGAAATGGAAGTTGAAAAAATAAATATATTGTTTTCTTTTAAAATCTTTTCAATGGAAGTTAGCTCCATATCGATATGATTAAATTGTATCAGAAGCTTTTTTCTGGAAGTATCAAGCTGCATTTTACTTTCAATACGTTCCAGACTGCTTAATATAAAAAGAAGCATGAAGCTGCTTATCAATGCAAGTGTATACAAACCTACTCCTATGGTAAGACCTATACCAGCCATCATAAAGATTCCGGCTGCTGTGGTAAGGCCTCTTATTACTCCTCCTTTATTCTGAAAGATAACACCCGCTCCTAAAAAACCTACTCCTGTAACTACTTGTGCTGCAATTCTTGCCGGATCACTGGTCAGTGAATAGGAGTTGGAGACATAAATAGAAACAATCATTATTAAAGTTGAAGCAAGACAAATCAGGGCAAAAGTTCTTACTCCCGCCGCATGATTTCTTAGTTGCCGTTCAAATCCGACAAGGCATCCCAGAAAAAAACTTAGAAGCATCCGGAAAATAGTGGTTGAGAGAGTTATTTCTTCACTTTTTATAATTTCAACTAACCAGTCTTTCATATTATACGAATAGGAATTTGAGTAAAATCATAAACAAAAATACAATAAAGTGTCTGCCTTGCCAAATATTATTAAATTTACAATTTTAAAAATAGAGCTTTCTCTACTAAAACCGGAATAGAAACATTTAAAATGACAGAAAAGATAGAAAATAAAGATCGATATGTCTTAATAACAGGAGCTTCCGGTGGTATTGGGCTGGAATTTTCTAAGGTGGCAGCCCGGAACCGGTTTAATTTAATCCTGATTGCCAGAAATACAGAAAAATTGACTGCTATCAAAAATCAGTTGGAGAATCAATATGAAGTTCAGATACATATTTTTTCATGCGATCTTTCCTCAGTAAATGCTGTTTCATTAATTAAAGATTTTTTATTTCAGGAGAAGTTTAAAATAGATATTTTGATTAATAATGCCGGATTTGGTTTATATGGGGAATTTAAGGATACAAATTCTGAAAAAGAGACGGAAATGTTACAATTAAATGTTGTGGCACTTACCCAGTTAACAAAAGTAATATATCAACAAATGCAAAAAGAAAAGAAAGGAAAAATCCTGAATATTTCTTCTGTAGCTGGTTTTTTCCCGGGACCGTTAATGTCGGTATATTATGCCTCCAAAGCATATGTTCTTTCTTTTTCACAGGCACTGGCGGAAGAAGCAAAAGGTAGTGGCGTTACTATTACGGTTCTATGCCCGGGACCAACATTATCCGGTTTTGAAGAAAGGGCTCATTTATCTTCTTCTATGTTATTTAAAAGTTTTGGGAAATTACCTTCTGCACAGGATGTAGCAGAATATGGATTTAAAAAGATGCAGCAGGGTAAGCGATGCGCGATCTATGGATGGAAAAATAAATTAATGGTTTTCGGAAGTCATTTTTTATTCGGCAATACAATTTCTTCTATTGTAAAATATGTCCAACGAACTATATAAAAAACACCTGCTTTTAATTAAAAAAACAGGTGCTTTTATTATGTGATAAAAAATTAAATTACATCAAGAGCAGCTTCATAATCCGGTTCATCGGTAATTTCAGATACTAATTCTTCATATATGATTTTTCCCTCTTTATCAATTACAAAGACAGCACGGGCTAATAAACCTGTTAAAGGTCCGCTTTCAATAAGTACTCCATAATCTTTTTCAAATTCGGTGTTGCGGAAAGTAGAAGCTGTAACTACATTATTAATTCCTTCCGTGGTACAAAAACGGGCGTGAGCAAAAGGCAAATCTTTGGAAATAGCTAATATCACTACATCTGTTTTTTTTTGCAGCTTCTACATTAAATTTTCTTACACTGGTTGCACATACACTAGTATCAAGGCTCGGAAAAATATTTAAAACTATTTTCTTTCCTTTATAATCACTAAGTGAAACGGGAGAAAGATCTTTTCCTACTAATTCAAATGCAGGAGCTATATCTCCTATTTGAGGAAATTTCCCTCTGATTTTAATCGGAGCTCCGGTAAATTTTACTTCAGGCATAATTAAATAAATGTTTATTAATAATATAAATTAAAAAATGCATACATAGTTTTGACTTTCTCCTTTTTTCCTCGCACTAACTTTCTAATCTTTTCCTAATTTAGACATTTTGATATCAGATTAGTTATTTTCCATAACATGGAGCTGCCACTTCCATGCGGAAAGCAACGTATCTTCTACAGATTCTTTCGCAGTCCAGCCTAATTCTTTATTTGCAAATTCCGGATCGGCCCATACCTTTTCAATATCTCCTTCTCTACGTCCTACTATTTTATAGGGTAGTTTTACACCGGTAACCTTTTCAAAAGTTTGAATAATTTCCAGTACAGATAACCCTTTTCCTGTACCCAGATTAAATATCTCTACCGGCTTTTTCATTTTATTTTCCAGCATTCTTGTTACTGCGATTACATGGGCTTTTGCTAAATCCACAACATTAATATAATCTCTGATACAAGAGCCATCAGGAGTATTATAATCATCTCCGAATACACTTAATTCTTTACGAAGTCCGGCAGCAGTCTGGGTTACAAAAGGCACTAAATTCTGCGGTACTCCTAATGGAAGTTCTCCGATTTCCGCAGATGGATGTGCTCCGATCGGATTAAAATAACGTAAAATAATACTTTTAAGAGAAGCTCCAGAATGTACTGTATCTTGTATAATTTCTTCGGCAATTTGTTTAGTATTACCATAGGGAGAAAGAGCCGGTTTAATAGGTGCATTTTCAGTTACCGGTAATGTATCAGGCTGACCATACACAGTACAGGAAGAAGAAAAAACAAAAGACTCAATATTGAATTCTGGCATTAATTCCAATAAGTTTAATAATGAATCAAGGTTGTTTCTGTAATACAATAACGGCTTTTGAACAGATTCTCCCACAGCCTTACTGGCTGCAAAATGAATAATTCCGTTAATTCCCGGATATTGGGAAAATAAATTTCTCATTTCCTCTTTGTCTGTACAATCTAATTCCTTGAAAATTGGTCGGATACCTGTAATTTTTTCAATGCCATCTACCACATTTTTATTGGAATTAGACAAATTATCTATAATAATTACTTCATACCCGGCATTTTGTAACTCTACGACAGTATGAGAACCAATATATCCGGTTCCTCCTGTTACTAAAATTTTTCCTTTCATTTGATAATTATTCTATATCTGATAATAAATTTTTTATGAAACTATCTAATTCCTTATCCAGGTCTTTTAATAATTTTTCTTCTGTATATATTCTATCGGTATCCATTAAAATGAAATTTAATAAGACATGTTCTTCTTCATCTGCAATAAGTAAGGTCAGAGGAGGTAAAAAGTTTGCCTGTTCGAAAAGTTTTTTGCTTCTACAATTTATAGCAGCTTCTTTTATAAGTCTGACACCATTGGAGTAGAAAAAATCCAGATAATCCGAATTCTCAAATATTTCTTCCAGATAAATTTGTTTTAAGAACTTTTTCTGGCCATCATAAATGGATAAAGTATTTCTGGATTTATTTATTTGAACATATAAATCATTAATAACAAGAGAAGAATAATCTTTTTCTAATGATTTAATTATTTCACTTAATTTTGTTTCCAGTACAAATCTGATTTTTTTGGATTTTTCTTTCATAATACTCAAGTTTTAAAGATTTTTTCCAGTAAATAAAACTACTTTAAAGATTCACTTCATTCATTTTATTATTTTCCTGGAGATCTAAAAAATAATTTTCTTTTTTTCTATTAGACAAACGTTTTATGTAATCGTTTAAATAATATACTTCTTCTATTTCTTTTTTTGATCCGGCAGCGTTGAATTCTTCTAGAGATTGTGTTGCCCATGAAACAGCAAGATCAAATTGGTTTTGTAATTCATAATATAAAGCAATGTTCGCAGCACATTGAGCTCGCTGACTAAGGCTATTACTATCAGCGTAAATTTTTTTCCACATTTCAAATGCTGCCTCCCAATTATCTTTTTTTACATATGCCGCTGCTTTTTTCATTTTACCGCTTTGGGAACTATAATATCTTCGGTATTCGGTTATCCAGTGAGGAATAATCTTTTTCATTGCGATTTCTCCTGTTCGTTCAGCTGCCGTTAATAACGCATCTTCCAGATAAGGTAACCGGGCTACTGCTGCCCCTGCATCTATTCCATATTCATCCCAGAATATAGTATCATTTACCAGTACCGAATTTACTTTTAAACCATCCTCAGAAAAAATATTAAATAATGCTTTTGTATTTATTTCATAAGTGGCTTGTATAATGCTGTAATCGGTTATTTCTTCTAATGTTAAGGTACTAGATACCTGATATAAATCTAAAGAAATAATACCATCGGTTTCTATTTCACTAAGAATGTTTTTTATATCCGGATATAAAAATGGAATATTTTCTGTAAAAGAAGATGTCCTAAAATGACTAACACTTTCAAAAAAATGCTCATCTTCCAGGTGATTCCATAAAGATTGGCATATAAGCTCCGGAATACTGTCCACCTGAACCTCAAGAATTTTTTCCTCTTTATTATAAATGAAAGAATGAGTCTCGTTTTTTTCCTGGATATTATTTTTTACAACGATATGTTGTATTTCTGAAGGTAAAACAATATTTGCGGGTTCTTTTACGTTAACTTGAATATAGGAAACGGTATCACATCCTGTAAGAAAGGATATATGCAAAATGAGGAAAAAGAGAATTTTATTTTTTACCACACACATTCGAACCGGATCCATTAAGTTAGACATATGTTACCTAAAAAGTTTTTCAGGCATGTCTTTGCAAAGATAAATTATTTCTGAGAGCTCTTTCGTTTTTTCTTTATTTTTTAAAAGATAAAATGAAGATACTCATTACTTAAAACGTTTAAATTCAATATCAAATTCACAGTCGGTAAAAATTGTTAAAATAAATATTCTAATGAATTAATTATTTTAAGGCATATAATTACATATAATCGGTTAATGTAAATAATAAGTTCCATTATTTTTTTACTTTTGCCTTTCTCTTTTTATAACTTAAAATATGTACTTTTTATTATATAAAATGAAAACAAAAATTAAATATTTTTTGCTTTTTCTCTTTTGCCCTTTTTTTTCTCTTTTTTCTCAGGAGTTAAATTGTCGAGTTACAGTCAATAGTGATAAAATTCAGTCTACTAATAAAGATATTTTTACTCAGATGGAAACTGCAATCAGGGAATTTATGAATAATCAGAAATGGACAAATTATAAAATTTCCAATGCAGAAAGGATTGATTGTTCTCTTTTTATTACGATAAGTGAAATGCCGGCAGAGAATCAATTTGTCGCTGATTTACAAATTCAATCCGTGCGTCCGGTCTATAATGCTTCATACACCACTACAACTTTTAATTTCAGGGATGCATCTTTTGAATTTAATTTTGACCAGTATGAGCAACTGGAATTTAGAGATAATAATTTAACGAACAATCTTACTGCAGTTCTTGCTTTTTATGCCTATATTATATTAGGGGTTGATTTTGATAGTTTTTCATTATATGGTGGTACTCCGTTTTTTGAAGTGGCAATGAATATTGTTAATCAGGCCCAGTCTTTCGTTGAGACCGGATGGCGGGCATTTGATAAAAATAATAATCGGCATGCAGTTGCATCCGGGTATGTAGATGAACAAATGAAGCCTTATCGTAATATGTGGTATATTTATCATCGTCAGGGATTAGATGATATGGCTGCAAATGCCGAGCGGGGAAGAGGTAAGATTACGGCAGCACTCCCGGCATTGAAAGAGTCATATGATGCAAGACCCGGAAATGTGGTATTTACCATTTTCAGTGATACCAAAGCAGATGAAATATTGAATATATATTCAAAAGCACAAACCGCAGAAAAACAAGAAGTCTATAAATTAATGACCGGACTTTTCCCTACACTTACTAATCGTCTAAGTGCTTTGCAACGATGAACAAAATAGACTGAACACCTGTTGTTTGAGCAAAGTGCTTCTATATTTAAAAGAAAATGCATTTACCTTTACTCATAGCCAGAAGATATTTATTTTCAAAAAAATCTCATAGTGCGATTAACTTTATATCGCTTGTTTCGGTATGTGGCGTTGCTGTAGCTACTATGGCTCTGGTATGTGCATTATCTGTTTTGAATGGATTTCAGGATTTGATTTCAGGTTTATATAATCAGATAGATCCGGAACTGAAAATATACCCAGCTAAAGGAAAAGTTTTCAATTCTCAGGATGAAAAGCTCCTGGAACTAAGAAATTGGGAAGAAATAGCCATTATTTCCGAAACTTTGGAAGATAATGGTTTAATAAAATATGCAGATCGGCAGGTAATAGGAACTGTTAAAGGGGTAGATAATAATTTTTTTCATTTAACGGATATGGAAGAAATTCTATATGCCGGAGATTTTATCCTGAGTGACAGTGTAGCGAATTATGCTACTTTAGGAATAGGATTGGCAAGTAAATTAGGAATACGGGTAAATTATATGGACCCCGTGGAAGTTTATATGCCTAACCGAACTTCTAAAGTAAATATATCTAATCCTTCAACCGCTTTTAACTTTGATTACCTCTATGTGACCGGTATATTTTCGATCTATCAACCGAAGTATGATGACCATTATATTATTGTACCTTTGGCTGTCGTTCGGGAAATGTTGGATTATGACAATGAAGTTTCTGCTATAGAAATAAAGAGTAGCCCCAAGGGAGATATCGAGAAAACAAAGAAGAAACTTCAAAAATATCTGGGGGAAAATTATATAATAAAAGACCGGCAGGAGCAGCAGGAGGATGCATACAGGGTCGTACAGATTGAAAAATGGATGACTTTCCTGCTTTTGTTATTTATTTTGCTAATAGCTACTTTTAATGTCATTGGTTCGCTTTCTATGTTAATCATTGACAAAAAAGAAGATGTGCGAACTCTTAAGAATCTGGGAGCAGATAAAAAATTGATATTCAGAATTTTTTTATTTGAAGGTTGGATGATTACTCTGGTAGGAGCTTTAATCGGAATAATTGCAGGAATTGGATTATGCCTTTTGCAGCAACATTTCGGATTTCTTCGTTTAGGTGACGGAACAGAAGCTTTTATTGTAAACGCCTATCCGGTTCAGTTACAGTTTTCGGATATTGTTATCGTATTTCTCACTGTTATTCTATTGGGATTAATAACTGCATGGTTCCCCGCTAAAAATGCTTCCGAAGGAGAGGTTGTTAGCCAATAAAAATATGTCTTCTCTCTGTTTTTTATATTCAGAATTTTTTTATCTGAAGAATAATCTTCTTTTTGTGGAAAATAAGCACAAATTTTTCCTCTTCCATTTGCCCACAATCACCTTTTCTTGTATCTTTGCGCAAATTTTTATTAAAACATAAAAGTAGATGTCAAAGGTGATAAAAATTAAAAGAGGTTTAAACATTAAACTTCTTGGAAAAGCCGAGAAGAAACTTTCTGCAGAAACAATCCACCCATCCGTATTCGCTATATCTCCCGGAGATTTTCATGGAATTCCGCCAAAGCTTACCATAAAAGAAGGTGAAGTCGTAAAAGCCGGAACCACATTGTTTACTGATAAAAGACGTCCTGAAATTAAATTTGTTTCACCGGTAAGTGGAGTCGTAAGTAAAATCGTCCGTGGCGAAAAAAGGAAATTACTCACAATAGAAATAGAGGCAGAGCCAACAATTCAATATCAGGATTTCGGAAAGAAAAATATCACTTCCCTGACAGATATTCAAATTAAGGAATATTTACTGGAAGCTGGCGTATGGCCTTTTATCAAGCAACGTCCTTATGACCTCATTGCAAGTCCGGTGGATGTTCCGCGGGATATTTTTATTTCCGGCTTTGATAGTGCTCCTTTAGCTCCGGATATGGATTTCGTACTGGAAGGCGAAAAAGAAAATTTTCAAACAGGTATCAATGCATTGGCTAAGTTAACAAAAGGAAAAGTTTACTTGGGACTTTCTGTAAAAACTTCTTCTTCTGTCCTTAAAAATACAAAAAATGCTGAAATTATAGAGTTTGACGGACCTCATCCTGCGGGGAATGTAGGTGTACAGATTCATCATATCAAACCAATCAACCAGGGAGAAGTTGTATGGACAATCCATCCTGCTGATGTGGTAGTAATCGGACGCCTTTTCAATGAAGGAATTGCTGATTTTACCCGGGTGATTGCTTTTACCGGTTCCGAAGTGGAAGAAAGGATATATACAAAGATTCTTCCGGGTGCTTCTATTAAAGGAAAAATAAAAGTAAATAAGGGAAAGGAATTACGTTATATCAGTGGGAATGTGCTTACCGGAAAACGAATCCCGGCAGATGGTTTCCTGGGATTTTATGATCATCAGATAACTGTTATTCCCGAAGGAAAAGAAAAGAATGATATATTGGGATGGATCAGTCCCGGATTTACTAAATATAGTGTGCATTCCAGCTTTGTTTCCTGGTTTCTTGATAAGTTCGGTAAAAACAGGGAATATGTAATAGATGCACGTCTTAAAGGCGGTGAAAGGGCTATTATTATGTCACATGAATATGATAAAGTCTTTCCGATGGATATATATCCTGAATATTTGATAAAAGCTACCCTGGCTTTCAATATTGACCGGATGGAGCAATTAGGTATTTATGAAGTTGCACCTGAAGATTTCGCATTGTGTGAATTTGTTGATACTTCTAAGCTGGAAATTCAACGGATTATAAGAGAAGGACTGGATAAATTACACTCGGAAATGACATAAAAACAGTTTTGGTATTTCCTTAACCCATTCCATTGTTGTTTTCCTGTTTTCAGATATAATAAATGAAAATAATAAAAATATTCATCTTTTTCTGGTTTGTTCCACTGCTGGTATTTTCTCAGTATATAGATGTAGTACAGAAAAACAATATAACAGGATTAAAAGAACAAACAGAATTTGAATATCTTTTTAATCCGGATACGGAAAAGTTAACTCCGGTAGCTATCCTGAGAGCATGGGGAAAATACAACATTTCTCAATTGTTCAACACAGTCAGAGAGGAAGCAAATAAGCTGGGAGCCAATTGCTTTATTGTAACGGAATATGTAAATGATGATATGACCAGTAAAAATTCTTCTTTGACATTGAATGTCTATTTTGCTGAAGAGAATATTTTAATGGAGAATGACCGGAAAAAGGAAAAAAATGTTGTTTACATTTTCGGCAAAGATAAAGCAGGAAAAGGGAAGACATCTTTTAAGTTTAATGGAGAAAAAACGGATATTCCGAACAGGGAATTTTTTCGTTATGAACCGGAAGCTTATGAGAATATAAATATTAAGAAAGGTGGCATTTTCGGTGCGGATTTACAGATTTCGGGAGTCACCATTAGTAATATTCCGGTATATCTGACTTTATCGGGTTTAGGAGTACAACAAACACTTCCTTTTGGTAATGAAGCGGTAGAAAGACCTTATAATGGAAGTGCTTATGGAATAGCAATCAATACGGGAAGTATTAAATTTATGGAACCTGCTTTAGCCAATGTATTAATTCAGGTTTGGAAAAAGAAGGATAATAACGATTAAAACAAGATCATACACACGTTCTGGATAAACATGAAATCATTAAGAAACTTTTTAGACAAAATCAAACCCAATTTTGAACCCGGAGGAAAACTTCAGGCTTTTCAATCTGTATTTGAAGGTTTTGAAACATTTTTATTTGTTCCGAATACCACTTCCAAATCCGGGGTACACATTCACGATAGTAATGATAGTAAACGGACGATGTCCATGGTGGTACTTGCTCTCGTACCTGCGTTATTATTCGGAATGTATAATGTAGGATACCAGCATTACCTGGCAATTGGACAATTAAGTACCGGTTTCTGGAATATTTTCGTTTTCGGACTATTGGCTGTTCTTCCTCAATTGATCATATCTTACGGAGTCGGCTTAGGAATAGAGTTTATAGTCGCTCAATGGCGCAAACACGAAATTCAGGAAGGATTTCTGGTAACAGGAATTCTTATTCCTTTGATTATACCGGTTGATACTCCATTATGGATGATTGCTGTAGCTACTGCTTTTTCCGTAATATTTGCCAAAGAGGTTTTCGGAGGAACCGGAATGAATATCTTCAATGTCGCTTTGATAACAAGAGTATTCCTATTTTTTTCTTATCCTTCAAAAATGTCCGGAGATTCAATATGGGTTCGCCTGGGAGATACCTTCGGCCTGGGAAAAGGTACTTCGGTAGATGCTTATACCGGTGCTACTCCACTGGGACAGATTGCAACCGCTGCGGAAAGTACAATCCAGCCAACCGATATAGTAGGAAATACGTTATCATTATGGGATATGTTCCTTGGATTGATTCCTGGTTCCGTAGGAGAAACTTCTACATTAGCAATATTACTGGGTGCCGCTGTTTTGCTTATTACAAGAGTAGCAAGCTGGAAAATCATGTTTTCTGTATTTGTTGGAGGTTTTTGCATGGGAACAGTTTTCAATCTGATCGGTACAACTGCAGCTATGAATACCCCAGCTATTGAGCATTTATTATTAGGAGGATTTGCTTTTGGTGCGGTTTTTATGGCTACTGATCCGGTAACAGGAGCACGGACTGAAACCGGAAAATATATTTATGGATTTCTCGTTGGTGTATTCGGAATTATGATTCGTGTAATCAATCCCGGTTTCCCCGAAGGAGTAATGTTAGCTATCTTGTTAATGAATGTATTTGCTCCGCTAATTGATTATTATGTCGTACAGGCTAATATCAATCGTCGTCTGAAAAGAGCTAAAGTAAAAAATAATTAATAGCACTATAAAGTACCTATAGGACTTAAATATTGAAAAAATGAATAGAGAAGGAAATACATATACTATCGTATACGCTGCTGTAATGGTGATTATTGTTGCTGTTCTACTGGCTTTTACGGCAGAATCTCTGAAATCACGGCAGAATCAGAATGCAGAAATTGATAAAAAAACACAACTTCTTCGTTCTATTAGAATATCTTCTAATGCAGACAATGCAGATAATTTATATAATCAGAATATTACTGATTCGTATTTGGTAAATACAAATGGAGAAAGAGTGGATGGGGATGCTTTTGCTGTAGATCAGGAGTTTGATAAAGAAATGAGAAAACCGATGGAGGAAAGAACACTTCCGGTATATGAAGCTTCAGTAGAAGGCAGTAAAAAATACATTTTACCACTATATGGATCCGGTTTATGGGGGCCAATCTGGGGGTATGTGGCGTTAGATGAAGATAAATCAACCATCTATGGAGCGACTTTCGGGCATAAAGGAGAAACTCCGGGACTTGGTGCTGAGATTGATACCAAATGGTTTCAGGAAGAATTTTATGATAAAAAGATTTCCCGTGATGGTAAATTTACTTCGGTTGCTGTGCTGAAAGCAGGCCAGACAAGAACTGATATGGATTATGTGGATGGTATATCAGGAGGAACCATTACCAGCCAGGGAGTGGATGAAATGTTAAAACATTCTCTGGAACAATACAAAGCATTTTTAGGATTACAATAAGGAATATTACATTTCCTTAAAAAATAAAGAAAAGAAAAATAAAACATATTTAACAAAAACTTATTATGAGTTTGTTATCTTCAAGAAATAGAAAAGTATTAGTCGATCCGCTAAGTAAGTCTAACCCGGTTATAATTCTGGTATTGGGTATTTGTTCGGCACTGGCTGTTACAGCCAAATTAGAGCCTGCGCTGGTCATGTCAATTTCGGTAATCGTAGTAGTAGCATTTTCCAATGTGATTGTTTCGTTACTGAGAAATACAATTCCTGCCCGTATCCGTATTATTGTTCAACTCGTAGTTGTAGCTACCCTGGTTACTATTGTAAATGAAGTATTAAAAGCTTTTGCATATGATGTAAGCAAGCAATTATCCGTTTTTGTAGGGCTGATTATTACCAATTGTATCCTGATGGGACGTCTTGAGGCATTTGCATTGGGAAATAAACCCTGGCCGGCATTTATCGATGGTATCGGGAATGGATTAGGATATGGCATTATTCTGGTGATTGTCGGTTTTTTCAGGGAATTATTAGGTTCCGGGACTTTATTTGATTATCAAATTATTCCTTCCTCATTCTATGAAGCAGGATATGAAAATAACGGACTTATGATTCTTCCTCCCATGGCATTGATTGTGGTTGCATGTATTATCTGGGTACATCGTATTATGAATAAAGACCTGCAGGAAGATAATAATTAAAAGAGAAGCTCTAAAAGATAAAATAAACACGCATGGAAAATCTTATTAATATATTTGTTAAGTCGGTTTTTATTGATAACATGGTATTTGCATATTTCTTAGGAATGTGTTCTTACCTTGCGGTATCGAAAACCGTAAAAACGGCAATGGGATTAGGTATTGCTGTAACTTTTGTGTTGTTAGTTACTCTTCCTATTAACTATTTGCTTGAAAATTATATTCTAAAACCAGGTGCTCTCGCCTGGGCAGGTGAATCTTTCGCTGAACTGGATTTCAGCTTTCTGAGTTTTATTATTTTTATAGCTGTTATTGCTTCCATTGTTCAGCTTGTAGAAATGGTTGTGGAAAAGTATTCTCCGGCTTTATATGATTCATTAGGTATATTTCTCCCTTTGATCGCAGTAAACTGTGCGATCCTTGGAGGTTCTTTGTTTATGCAGGAAAAAAACTTTCTTAATATCGGAGAGGCTACTTCCTATGCATTAGGATCGGGAATAGGCTGGTTGTTAGCTATCTTAGGACTGGCTGCCATCCGGGAAAAATTACAATATTCAAATGTCCCGGGACCATTAAAAGGATTAGGAATAACTTTTATTATTACCGGTCTTATGGGTATTGCTTTCATGAGCTTCCTGGGAATAAAATTATAAGATAGTTCTTAAGAAGGCAAGTCAATTAAAATGATAAACAATTATTATAATAAATCACATACAGTATGTTTTTATTGATATCTAAAGGAGTACTGACCATTGGTATAAGTATTATTGTTTTCCTGACACTGGTAATGATACTGGTTGCTTTGCTGTTACTTGCAAAACAGAAATTAATACCACAGGGAGATGTTAAACTGACTATTAATGGGGAAAAAGAAATTATTACAAAACCCGGTGGAAATGTATTGAACACATTGGGTAACAATCAGATTTTTCTTCCGTCTGCATGCGGAGGAGGAGGAACATGCGGTATGTGCCGTTGCCAGGTGCCTGAAGGTGGAGGAGGCATACTTCCTACCGAAACAGGATTCTTTTCCCGGAAGGAAATTCAGAATAACTGGCGGTTAGGTTGTCAGGTGAAAATTAAAAATGATATTAAAGTAGAAATCCCGAAGGAGATTCTTGGTATTAAAAAATGGGAATGCGAAGTTATTTCTAACAAAAATGTCGCTTCTTTTATTA
The DNA here is from genome assembly GCA_021201815.1 of Candidatus Azobacteroides sp. GTDB lineage: Bacteria > Bacteroidota > Bacteroidia > Bacteroidales > WRGA01 > WRGA01. The sequence goes on from JAJQEC010000056.1 coordinate 35,987, forward strand.
AAGAATTTGTCGTAAAACTACCGGAAGAAGAAACATTGGATTTTATTTCAGGAGGATATATTCAAATTGATGTACCTAAGTATTCCATGAAGTTTAAAGATATCCAGGTAGAAGACCGCTTTAAAGCCGAATGGGATAAATTTAAAATGTGGGATTTGGAATGTACTAATGAAGAAGAAACTTACCGGGCATATTCCATGGCTAATCACCCTGCAGAAGGAAATATTGTCATGTTGAATATACGTATTGCTACACCTCCTTTTGATAAAGCTACCGGAGGATGGGCTAAAAATATTAAACCGGGTATTTGTTCTTCCTATATCTTTAATTGTAAACCAGGAGATAAGGTAACGGTTTCCGGACCTTATGGAGAATTCCACCCGATTCTGGATTCTAAAGCAGAAATGTTATATGTGGGTGGTGGTGCCGGTATGGCTCCTCTTCGTTCGCACATTTTACACTTATTGGATACACTGAAAATTACGGACCGGAAAATTTCTTACTGGTACGGAGCCCGTTCAAAAGGGGAGATCTTCTACGAAGAAAAGTTCCGGGAACTGGAAAAGGAATTTCCTAACTTTAAGTTTAATATTGCTTTGTCCGAGCCATTGCCGGAAGATAACTGGACCGGGTATATCGGATTTATTCATCAGGTTTTATATGATAACTATCTGAAAGATCATGAAGCTCCGGAAGATATAGAATATTACATGTGTGGTCCTGGTCCTATGGCAAAAGCTGTAGAAAATATGCTTGACAGCATTGGAGTACCACCTAATATGCTGATGTTTGATGATTTCGGATCATAAGAAATAAAGATAATTGTTTTTAATGCCAGAATTTTATTTAAAACTCTGGCATTTTTCTTTTAGTCTTTCAAAAACTATTCTTATATGTAATTAAAATCCGTAAGAAGTACTTATAAAAACGAATGGTGTAGTTATTATTTATTATTTGTCTCATTCTTATGCTATTGTTTAGTAATTTTAAACAGGATTAAAACTTTATATCATAGATTTTGTTTTTCTTTGTGGTTTCTAATGTCTTTAGCATTCAAAAACAACTAAAATGAAAAAAAGCCTTTTCTTTTCTTATATATTTATTTTTCTCTTCTCTGTTTCTGTTTCAGCACAAACGATGGAACAATTGTTTATTTCCATGCCGGATTCCTTGTTACCACTTCTTAACCAGGAGAAAAAGGTGGAATTGACAGAGCATCTCAAAAACGGGCAGGAGGGAAAGGTCGTAAATAAGCTTCAGGGGGAAACCGTATTAATAGCATTAACAGATACCTATTTTTTTCTTCAGTCTACTCAACAGACTACATTAGAAGCTAAAGTATTACCTATCAATGAATATTATAATATAATTTGTTTAATTAAAACTTGTTGTGGGCCGGCCTGTGAAAGTCAGGTCAGTTTCTATACTCCGGATTGGAAACCATTAAATAACACCTATTTTAAAGGAACAAAGCCGGAGGAGTTTTTTAACGATATCTCTTCAGAAGAATGTAAAATTAAAAAAGCACAGATAGATCTGTCAACTATTCAGTATAAACTGGAAAAAGATTCTGACCGGTTAACAGCTAGCTTTACGCTTAAATATTATTGGAATAAGGAAGAATATGAAAAAATAGCTCCTTGCCTTCAGGAATATATTTCTTATAGCTGGCAAGGCAATGGTTTCTACCGGTAATCAAAGAACAATAGCTTAATCTCTTAGTATGTTTGTTATCATTAGCTCTCCTTATCAGTTAAAATGATTCTCTAAAAGAGAAGTCCTTTTCTACAAGAAAAAGGAAACTGGTAAAAATAACATACATATCCCAGCTACATTCTGATTTATAAAAAAAAACTTTCCATTGGCTCCTTTTATTTCTTCTTTTTTTGATTTGTTGTATGAAAGTAATACTGGGAATATCGGCTTATTATCATGATAGTGGAGTAGCTCTTCTGATAAATGGAAAAATTATTGCTGCAGCACAGGAAGAGCGGTTTACAACAAAGAAACATGATGAATCTTTTCCTGTGAATGCACTGGAATTTGTTTTAAGAGAAGCCGGACTCACGGGTGCGGATGTAGAATATGTGGCTTTTTATCCGTCTCTTTTCGAACGGTCAGCTATTCTTACGGTGGATAGAGTGGGAGAGTGGGCAACTCTTACCATAGGCCGGGGAAATAAAAATCGAATAGAAATCATCAGGGAACTATATTTTCCTCATTCGCTGGGTTTATTATATTCGTCATTTACTTATTATTGTGGTTTTAAAGTAAATGAGGGAGAGTATAAACTGATGGGACTGGTCCTTTATGGAAATTCAACTTCTGAGCGGAGACAAAAGTATATCCATTTGATTAAAGAGTATCTGGTAGATATCCGGAAAAATGGTTCTTTTCTGCAGAATATGCGTTATTTCGATTATGCAACCGGATTGCGAATGACGAATAATAAAAAATGGACAATGTTATTCGGGCTACCTCCACGACAACCGGAAAGGGAACTGCTACAGGAATATATGGATACAGCCGGCAGTTGGTGATGCCGGAGGAAACATTGGTACAGCTTATGCGATATGGAATATATTTCCGGGGAGAAAAAGAAGTGTCATCTTTCCGGATTCTATGTGCGGTTCTTATCTGGGACCATCTTTTTCGGAGAAAGATGTGCTGAATTTAATCCGTAAGACCGGTGCACAGACAGAGAAAAAAAGCGAGGAAGAATTTATTATCTACTGTTTCCCGGTTAATAAAAGAAGGAAATATAATTGGTTGGTTTCAGGGAAAAATGGAATTTGGACCCCATACGCTAGGTAATCGTTCCATTCTTGCTGATCCCGGAAATGAAGAAATGCAGAAGAGATTAAATCTGAACATAAAATACCGGGAAAGCTTTCGTCCGTTCGCACCCAGTGTATTAGAAGAAGATGCGCAGGTATATTCTGATTTAAACCATTTATCTCCTTTATGCTTTGTAGGATTAGTAAATCCGGATTACAGACTTCCCTTACCTGAAAATTACAAATCTCTTCCTTACATGGAAAAACTTTATTGTAAGCGTTCTTTATTTTTTCTATTACGCATGTAGATTTTTCAGCTCGTATACAAATAGTTTCAGAAAAGACAAATCCACGCTATTATGCTTTGCTGAAGGAATATAAGAAAATTACCGGATACACGGGATGTTAATTAATACCAGTTTAATGTAAGGGGAGAACCCATTGTCTGCACACCGGAAGATGCTTATCGGATGTTTTATAACTACTGAGATCGATTATTTAGTAATAGGAGATTGGTTATTTTATAAAAATTATAAACTGCAAAAGCTTATATAACTTCCTTTTGTACCTATGTTTTCTTTGCAGTTTAGTTATATCTGTCAGACGCCGCTGAATCTACTGAATCCATCATCCACAGGAATACTACTCCTGTAATAAATTGACGACATCACTTTAACTTCCCTATCTTACATAGTAAGTTCTTTTATGTGGGAATCTAATTGCTTTTTTATATGTTCAAGGCAACGACTTTAGCACCTTCCTATACGAAACTTTTAGCAATGCTGACTCCCGATTGCTCCGATTCCGGTGCTTCTTAAATAAACAAAGCAAGCTCAGGTTACAAACTCTGTTGCCAGCATAAAGAATTTCTTATTATTTGGATAATTGTAAATATCAAAAAACAAATAAGGTCTGAATTTTATTTCAAACCTTATCGTCTTATTTAGTGTAAACTGATATGTAACTATCATAATATATTAATAAAGCATTATATCTTCATAATAACAACTCCTTAAATATTTCTTTTAAATACTTATAAAAAGATAAAGAAGTCCACTTTTGCTTTTTGGATATTTTTACTACTTGTAATCAAACCCCACCCCTTTGGCGGAGCAAAGGTACTCCTCTTCTTCGAGGGGAGAGTAGGTGGTGCACAGAATAATAAACCATTTAATAGGGAAGTAGTAGAATTTGCTCGGAATAATAAACCATAAAAATAAAGCTACAAGGTATACCTAATTATACTCTTAGCTTTGTCAAACATACCAACTGGCAAATCAATTTTTAGTACTAGAGTGGATTCACTTTAGTACTATAGTGAAACAACTTTAGTACTAAAAATCCTCCACTTTAGTACTAAAGTAGATAGATTCTAACTAAAAAAACGGCTTTTGTGCCGTATTAGTTAACCAACTATCCCGTATTCACTGGCTGATTTTTGAAAATAAAAAAATAGTTTCCGGCAGAAACACAATGCGCTTCTGCCGGAAATTATCTTCTACTTAATATTGTTCCCGTTCGGCTTTTCTACTTTCTTCGCGGGTTTTTACAGAAACCACATTTTCAAAATCCAGGTCTTGTAGACTGGATTTGAGCAGTTTTCCGGGCCGGAATCGAATCCGGGCATCCCGGATATATAACCTGGGAGACTGCACAAGGGCATCGAAAGAAACCGCTCCGTCACTAGAGAGCTGGTACTGAAACCTGCCAAAATCCCCCAGATCTACCATATCTCCATCCGAAAGGTGTCCTTTTATATTGGCTATCAGACCGTATAAGACGCTCAGGATATCATTTTCTTCAAGGGAACTTCTTCCTCCTAACTCTCTGGCAATTCTATTCAGGTTTATTTTTTCTCTGACTTGTGCTTTCGCGTAAAAGCGGGCAGCTTCATCCGGTTTGAACGGGTTAGGGAGCTGTGCTACAGAAAATTTTATACTCATAATTTGTTGTTTTAAATAATTAATACTGTAAAAATACAATGGAAAAATGCATGGTGTTGTTACATGCCGGGTCATTTTCTTAGCGAACGTTCTATTTAAACCAAGTGAAATGAATGTATATAGTGTTGTAGCGCCTATCAATAAAGAAAGAGCACCTATAATTAAGAAGCTAAAGGATGGAAGAAGAAATAAGAATGTATTGTTATTCATATTATTATTGTTTTATGTGTACAAATATACAATTTAAAACTGCAAAATACAACTGTTTTTGTTTTTATTTTGGTAAGTATTTTTCTTATTTTTTACTTATTATTTGGGGAAAGGCTTGTGGGTAGGGTTATTGTGGCGTAGATAAATGCGATTGTTATTTTAATTAATGGAAGATACCAGACATGGGTAACCTCTACTGATGTTTTAATATATGGCTTGTCAACTGTGGGTTAACCCTACTTCTTTTTGCGGCAAAAAAGTAATTCCTTTCTCAGAAGGGAAGAGCTGGTGAAATACTAGACAACTCTCCTCTGGAAGAGGGAAAGCACCTTGGATGAAGTCAAAGGGGAGGGGTTGGTAATAATCAGTTGAACTATCCGAATAAAAACTCTTCAACACCTTGTATCTCCTATGTGCTTCAGCAACATCACATCGCGAATATGCTTCTTGTCCGGAAGAACATTTCCTGTTCTGTTGTAACACTGATGACGGTTGGTACTGATAAGTTTATATGCTTTTCCGTTCAGTATAAATCCTTTATCTGTTGAAAATTCAAACCAGCGGATGCCTAGTGGCTGCATTATTTCATCCGGCAGTGTATTATTTTGCATCATAGAGGTGGTTATATACACCGTATACGGTTCCGGTGATTCGGACTTCATAACCGGGGAGTTAAAAAGAAGCTGTTGTTCATTTTCCAGTACATTTTCTTCAGAGGGTAATGTGGTGTACTTCTTCCGGAAAAACAATTTTCTATCATTATTTATATCCTAACAGGCTCTATCAACATATCCCGGAAAATGGATGTTAATAATCTGGTGGAAAGTAGCATGTATGCAAAGAAATCAGGTTTGTTAATATAAATAAAAAGAATGATTCAACGAATTAATAGACGTTCCTTAAAGGAGGCTTCAGACAAATACCTACCCGTACCATGGAAGAATAGTCTTTGTAGTCGATAAGTGTTTCTCCGTACCCATTATACCATTGCAGGAAAAGATAAGGATTAAGTTTTTGATTTATTTTATAATTTAATTCGATCTTGGTGTTATAACCCCGGAAATAATCCCTTGGGTAAATAAGTGCGGATACCCAGAACTTATCATTCGTAGTCTTGTAATTGCAAGCTAATAAACCATATCCCCGGTATCTTAATAAGTCTTTATTTTCATCACCCATGGAACCTGCCCAGACTTTACCCTGGAGGGAAAAGTTTATATTGAAGAAATAAGCAGCGGAAAGTACGATATAATTCCAGCTACGGGAATCCGTATCCTGTTTCCCATTTGATTCATGTTCTATGGAAAGTGAAGCAAGCCCTCTAAGCTCATCTTTGAATATAAGAGGTTTTCCTAATAAAAGTGCCGGGTTGTAATTATTTTCGGAAAAAGGAGATGAACTTTCATAAATTTTTCCGAAAGACCGTTGACTGTAAGTTAACAACAGGAAAGTATTCCAGGGTAATATTGTTTTTGTAATTCTATATTGGATACTGATCTGGAATAAAGCATCCGCTGTATGACGGGTTATTTTTTTATTAGTTGGGATTCCCGTCATAATATAATTATCCCGGTACATCCCGAAAGCCGGTTGTTTATCGAATATATTGATTATTTCCTCTTCCGGTAAATGTAGGTACAATGGTTTTTTAAAGTCAATATCGGATGTATCTGCTTGTTCCATAATTGCTTCCTCAATATTCTGGTTCTGGGAATATAGTTGAAAAGACAACAGGAAACTTAGTGTAATAAAAAGAATAGTGCTAAAACATTTTTTCATTGCCGGATAAACGTGTTTTTATCTTTTGTATAATCAACACATTAACAAAAGCCGGCTTAAAGAAGTTCATTCCATACCTGCTCAAAAGAAAAATCTTGTGAGAAATAGAAGGTATCTATTAAAACCCACAAGATTTCCCGGATATGGATAAATATAAAATTATTTTTCTTTCTTTCTTTTTTTGTCCGCCTGCAATTCCTCTTTTAAATACTTCGCAGTATATCCTTTTTTGCTTTTACTTACTTCTTCAGGAGTCCCTGTAACTAAGACTTTTCCTCCGTTTTTTCCACCTTCCGGACCCATATCAATAATATAATCGGCAGATTTGATTACATCCATATTATGTTCAATAATAATGACTGTATTTCCTTTATCTACAAGACGATTGATAACTTTTAACAGTACCCGGATATCTTCAAAATGTAAACCTGTTGTCGGTTCATCCAGGACGTAAAGAGTTTTGCCGGTATCCCGTTTGGCTAATTCGGTAGCTAATTTTACTCGTTGGCTTTCTCCTCCGGATAAGGTGGTAGAGGATTGTCCGAGTTTAATGTAACCTAATCCTACTTCCTGTAATACTTTTATTTTTTGTAAAATGGAAGGTACATTCTCAAAAAACTCTACAGCCATGTTGATAGTCATATTCAGCACATCAGCAATTGATTTCCCTTTGTAACGAATTTCCAGAGTTTCTCTGTTATAACGTTTTCCCTGACAGTCTTCACAAGGAACATATACATCCGGAAGGAAATTCATTTCTATGGTTTTATAACCGTTTCCTTTACAGGTTTCACATCTTCCTCCTGTTACATTAAATGAAAACCGTCCGGGTTTATATCCTCTGATCTTTGCTTCCGGCAATTCTACGAACAGTTTCTGGATGTCAGCAAAAACACCGGTATAGGTAGCCGGGTTTGATCTTGGAGTACGTCTTAGAGGTGCCTGGTTTACATCAACAATTTTATCGATATTTTTAATTCCTTCTACAGAAGAGTAGGGGAGAGGATCTTTCAGAGAATGGTAAAAGTGCTGGCTAAGTAATGGCTGTAGGGTTTCGTTGATTAAGGTGGACTTACCACTGCCGGAAACTCCGGTAACACAAATAAGAGTTCCTAAAGGAAATTCTACGTTTACATTTTTCAGGTTATTTCCTTTGGCTCCTTTTATTACTAACTTCTCACCATTTCCCTTTCTTCGTTCTTCCGGTATTTCTATAGTCCGTTTACCGTTCAGAAATGAAGATGTCAAGGTGTCCGTTTGAATCATTTCCTGAGGGGTACCTTCGAACACGATTTCACCACCGAATCTTCCGGCTTTTGGGCCAAGATCTACCAGGTAATCCGAAGATAACATCATATCTTTATCATGTTCAACAACAATTACGGAATTACCAATGTCCCGGAGATTTTTCAATGAATTAATTAACCTGTCATTGTCCCGTTGATGTAATCCGATACTGGGTTCATCCAGAATATATAATACGTTTACAAGTTGTGAGCCGATTTGTGTTGCTAATCGTATTCGTTGACTTTCACCTCCTGAAAGAGATACGGAAGCGCGATTTAACGATAAATAATTTAATCCTACATCCATTAAGAATCCGATGCGGGAACGTATTTCTTTCAGAATTTCCGTAGCAATTCTGGTTTGCTTACTAGATAAATTTTCTTCCAGATTATTTGTCCATTCAAACAAATCACTGATATCCATGGAAGCTATTTCGGCAATGTTTTTTCCATTTATACGGTAATGTAAGGCCTCTTTGTTTAATCGTTGTCCCTTACATTCGGGGCATGTAGTTGTTTTAATAAATTGTCCTGCCCATTTCTGCTCTGTAGCAGAAGCATCGCCTTCATGCTGTAGCTCAATATATTTGATCACACCTTCATAAGACATGAAATAATTGGAACTTCCCAATGCATTATTTTTAATATTAAGCCGCTCATCCGTTCCGTTTAATATCTCATCCATCGCTTCTTCCGGGATTTTCTTAATCGGATCTTTAAGCGTAAATCCGTATTTATCGCCAATTGCTTCAATTTGCCAGAAGATAAATGAATTTTTGTATTTTCCCAGTGGTACAATTCCTCCCTGATAAATGGATAGGTTAGGGTTTGGAATAATTTTCTCAATATCAATCTGATTTACACTTCCTAATCCTTTACATTTCGGACATGCACCCTGAGGAGAATTAAATGAGAAATTATGCGGAGCGGGTTCGCTATAGGAAATCCCTGAAGTCGGACACATTAAAAGCCGGCTATAATAACGTATGTCGTCTGTTTCCGCATCTTGAATCAATATTAATCCTTCCCCTTGCTTCATTGCTGTTTTTACACTGCTTTTCAGCCGGCGTTCATCTTTTTCATTTACAATCAATTTGTCAATAACTACTTCGATACTATGGTTTTTGTATCGGTCTAGTTTCATTCCCGGAGAAATTTCCTGAATTTTTCCATCTACCCGAACATTCAAATATCCTTTTTTCCGTATATTTTCGAATAATTCTTTGTAATGACCTTTTCTGTTTCTTACCAATGGAGCTAGCAGATATATTTTCTTATTCTGATATTTCTCCAGTATAAGGCCAATTACCTGTTCCTCCGTGTATTTTACCATTTTTTCGCCGGAAACATACGAGTAAGCTTCTCCTGCTCTTGCGTATAACAAACGAAAGAAGTCGTATATTTCGGTAGTAGTTCCTACTGTAGAACGGGGATTCCGGTTTGTTGTTTTTTGTTCAATTGAAATCACAGGGCTTAAACCTGTTATTTTATCTACATCCGGACGTTCCATATTCCCCAGAAAATGGCGTGCATAAGGTGAAAATGTTTCGATATAACGTCGCTGTCCTTCTGCAAATATTGTATCGAAAGCCAAAGAGGATTTACCACTTCCGCTTAATCCTGTAATAACAGTCAAACTGTTCCTGGGAATAGTAACATCTATATTTTTTAAATTGTGCACACGGGCACCAATTACTTCTATTTGTTCTTTTTCTTCCATATGTTGCTTTGAATACAAACTTTCAGGTAATATAGCAATTATCTTTTACCTGTTCTTTTTCTTTAAATAATTTCTTATATTTATATATACTAAAAAATATCCCTTCTATCATTTTAGGTTAAAATAACAGAATGATTTCTATTATGAATAAAAAGTAGAATGAATAAAATTAACTTGAAAATTAGGATATTACAAATATAAAAAGAAATATTAGATGATAATCAATCCAAACTTATAATTTTTAATAATAACTATTTTAAAAATTATAAAATAATTATAATTTTGAATATTTAAATCGTTATAAATTAGATATATGAATATAAAAGAGTAGGGGAGAGCCTCCCCTTTATTTTAATTTACCCAACGGGGATCATATACTTTTGCTTTTTCACCTTGTTTATAATACATATCTTCTTTTAATGGGATCCTGATTTTATAGGATTTACCGGATTTATTTAGTAACGATGTATCTCTCAGCCAAACATTAAAATCTTTTAGTTGAGCATACGTGATTCCGTTTTTCTGTGCAAAATTGGTCCAGCTATTCACAGAAGAACTGACGGTGACTTCTTTCCATTCAATAGGCTTATACAATTGATGAGGTTTTATAACAAAACCATAGCGATAAGGATTTTCAAAAATTTCTTTTATTGCCAGGATCCGGAAAAAATATCGGGATGTTTCTTCTACTAATAATAAATCCAATGCTGTGGATACATTTTGTTTATTTAATTCAGAGGAAATTCTACCCATACCACCATTGTAAGAAGCTGCAACAGATGCCCAGTCTCCATATCTGGCATAGGCATCCTTAAGATATTTACAAGCTGCCACTGTCGCTTTTTCAATATGATACCTTTCATCTACTTCTGTGGAAATTTCCAACCCGTATTGTTTTCCGGTTGTTTGCATGAATTGCCATAATCCGGCTGCTTTTGCAGAAGAAATAGCTCGTTCATTAAGTCCGCTTTCAATTGTCATTAAATATTTAAAATCCTCGGGAATACCATTTTGTTTGAGGATAGGAACGACGATAGGAAATATCCTGTTGGCCCTTTTAAAATAAAGTAATGTTGTAGAATGAAGATAAGTAAAAGAGGTCAGTTCTCTGTCTAACCTTTCATACATATCATATCTGCTCATGTCAAATTCCTGGTCTGCAAATTGTAATTTCAGAGGCACTTCCGGAGAGTTTGTCAATGATAACATTCCGGAACGTTGTTGCTCTGCTTCTTGAGCACTGTTACTACTGGCTGTCCATAGTAATGCTCCTGTTAATAATCCAACTAAAGTAAATGTCGGAATTATATATTTATAAATTTTCTTCATTGTTTGTTATGTTATTCTTCAGAAAAACGTTTATCGTAAATTAAGTTGATATCACCTTTTAACTTATGAGGCATGCCATCGGTACCTTTTGCTTCTATTACATAAAAATATACACCGGGGGGAACTAACTTTCCGTCTTTTTTACCATCCCATCCTTCAGCAGGATCCGTAAACTGATAAATCTGATTTCCCCAACGGTTAAATATGGTACACTTAAATTCGGCAATTGATTTATATACTACTTTAAATTCATCATTTACTCCTGAAGAAGAATTAGGGGAAAAATAATTAGGTGCATCAATAAAAGACTCCGAGGTAGTAATAATAAATGGTTCACCCGGGGCTGTCACAGAACATTCATTTCTATAATCACTCGCTACCATTCTGACATACGTTGTTCCACTTTGATTGAATGTGTAAGTTAATTCCTGATCCGGATAAGAAGCCAAGAGTACAGAAAAATCTTCTCTGGCTGAAAATTCCCAGGAGAAATGTCTGGCTGCTTCCGTAGCATAACAAATAAAATTTATTACAATAGGAGCAGATCCCGTATATTTACCGCTTTCATCAATTCCAGGCGGATCTTTTTCATTCTGATTATCCCTGTCTACTATTTCTGCTTCCACCTGTATTTCTATTGCTTTTGTTTCATACTTTTCCGAAATAAAAGGCATGGGAGCCGCATTAAGGAATTCTGCAAATTCATCATTTTCAGCTATTTCAAAGGTTGTATCCATTAATGGTGCCCGTACACGGATTTCAGACAAGATATCTATATCCAGATCACTGAATTCAACCGAATTAAGAATTTCTTTGTATTCTTTATCAGTCCGGTTCCATTGCATTGTATTGTAAGTAATTGTATAGGACCTTGGAATACTGGCTTTATTTCCATTAGGAAAAGTGTAATAAGTTATTTCCGGTACATTTCCGGTTAATTGTAAGTATACATACTCACATGCATTATCTTTTTCTATTACGTCCAAACCATCAAAGTCAACGGAATAAGTGTTATAATTAATTACCCATATGGCATATTCTTCATTACCATCAGTAACAATGTAACCTTTATTATACGATATATTGGTAATATAAGAAACAGAATCATTTTCTTTTGTACTACTTACCGCTATCCTTTCCGCAGGGTTCTCTTCATAACTATACCAGTTAATGACAGAGTTTTCATTCGGAGAGGTATAGGATATTCTGGGCGTAACAGCATTATAAAACATAAACACGCTATTAAGTCCGGAGCCGGTAGGGGGTGTCTGTTCATATACTCCTGAAGGATTTGCAGTGGTAGCAGTAAAGACTTGTGCCTGAATATTAAATGAAAAAAATAAGAATATAAAGAGTAAACTAAAAGCTTTGCTCATGAGTTTTTATTTTCTAAACGAATATTATACAAAGGTAGTATTTTTATTTGGAAAAAATTTAGTTCATGGAATATGCTTCTTATAAAAACTGTTATAAAAACTCTTTTCTTTGGCTGATTTATATATATATTAACAATAATAAAGAGTGGAAGGGGAGTATTAATTTATTTTTGTAGTTATTTTTGTCCTGTCAAAATTTGAGAAGATAAACTTATTAAAACGTATGATGATGAAAACTTTTACTAAACTCTCAATTCTGGTTTTATTTTTCCAGCTTTTTATTTCCTGTAGTAAAGATAAAGATGATTATCTTATATATAACGATATAAATAAGTTAACTGGCTTTTATGAAGAAGGAACCAGAACTATTCTTATTAAGGGAGATATAATTCCAGAAGAAAATAACAAGCCATACAAAGTGTATATTACCAATGGGAATACAAAAAATCAGCTTAAAGCTAATTTAAATTTTCCTCAACCGGAAGATGTGCTGGATCATGAGTTAATATTCTCAGGATTTAAAGTAAAAGGAAATAGTTCCAGTGTGGAATTCAGTATTAATACTACTTTATCACGTTCCAGTTTGAAAGGTGACCAGATTCCTCAATTTATCATAGATTATTTTCAATTTCCGGTCGTTGAGATAAGAGACCTCTATATAACATATGGTGTTGGAAAATATGACCCATTAAGAGAAGAAATTACTTTTGAGGGAACAGGTTCCTTTATTCCTTATTTTGAAGATGGTTCTCATATAACTCCGGCAACATCTATCACTATTGTATATACTATAAAATAAATAAAATTCTTTTCAAGATCCTAAAAACGAATATTCATCAACAGAATATTCGTTTTTTATTTTCCTTTTTTAGAAAAGAAGTATATATAAAGGAAGGGATTTCAATGGAGTATATAAAAGTTTAAGGATTTATAATTAAACATAATAGTAATTATAAGTGGTTTTTATAAATAATAATGCAGTATTTGATTGCAAGACAATTTAATGGTATGCAGCTAAGGTAATATCATCCCGGATGATGATATTATTTTTATTTTTTATCTGGAAAAATTTATATCCATCTTTAGTATAAGTTCAAGAATATTTTTCCTGTATAAAAGTTTTTGTTATTTCAGATTTTGTTTACATTTGCTTTCTGTTTTTCAGGAAAAAAATAACCAAGTAATTCTGTTGATAAGATTCTATCTTTACTTTTTGGAAGTATTTGTTTTATAAAGGTTTATCTTTTCAATAGCATTAAAATTAAAATAGCTGAATATGAAATTTGTTGTCTCAAGTACTGCTTTATTAAGCCATTTGCAAGCTATCAGCAAAGTCATCAACTCTAAGAATACAATTCCTATTTTGGATAGCTTTTTATTCGAATTGGATAATAATTCATTGAAAATGACAGCTTCTGATGGGGAAACAACCCTTATTACTTCCATGGAAGTTTCGGATGTAGAGGGAAGTGGTAAATTTGCAGTATCAGCCAAGTTACTTCTGGATCCTTTGAAAGAATTTCCGGAACAACCTCTGAAGTTTGATATCAATGATGAAAATATTGATATATTTATTTATTTCCAGAATGGAAAATGTAATTTCATTGGTCAAAAGGGGGAAGAATATCCACAAATGCCTGAAATTAAAGAGGGTCTTCAAACTCTGACAATGCCTGTCGATCACTTACTGGACGGATTGAACCGGACTTTCTTCGCTACAGGAGATGATGAGTTACGTCCTATTATGAATGGGATATATCTTGATATTACTCCTGAGGATGTGACTTTTGTTGCAACTAACGGACATAAATTAGTCCGATATAAAATGCTGGACTTAACAGGTAATGAGACTTCTTCTTTTATTTTACCTAAAAAACCAGCTACTTTATTAAGAAACATTCTTCCAAAAGAATCCGGGGATGCTAAAATCGAATTTGACGACAAAAATGCCATGGTTACCATTGATAACTATAAGATGATTTGTCGGTTAATTGAAGGTAAATTTCCTAATTACAATTCGGTCATTCCAACGAACAATCCTTTTCTTATTACCGTAGACCGGGTGAATTTTATGGCAGCTATGAAACGTGTTTCCGTTTTTGCTAATCAGGGGACCTGCCTTGTAAAACTTGCTATTAGTGAAAATAATATTATTTTAACAGCTCAGGATATCGATTTTTCAACTTCTGCCGAAGAAGTTATTGCCTGTCAATATAGTGGAGAGGATTTCTCTATAGGTTTTAAAGCGGATTTCTTTATTGATTTGTTAAATAATCTTCCGGCTTCGGACATTGTTATAGGACTGTCGGATCCTTCTCGTGCAGGAACTGTGATACCGTTGGAGAATGAAGAAAATGAAGACTTATTGATGTTACTGATGCCAATGATGCTTAATGATGATATTTAATTACATATTTTATCGATATAATGTGAATGCCGGAGTAATCTGTTCCGGTATTTTTTATATTTTTACCTCAATTTTAATTTTTACCCATTTGTTATGGAACTGAACCTTAAAAATCCTTTGATTTTCTTCGATCTGGAAACAACCGGCATGAATATTGCCAAAGATCGGATTGTAGAACTTTCTTATCTGAAAGTATATCCGAACGGTAAAGAAGAATGTAAAACGCTTCGTATTAATCCGGAAATACCCATTCCTGCTTTTGCTACAGCAATCCATGGTATTTCAGACGAAGATGTGGCGGATGCTCCTACTTTTAAATCCATTGCAAAAAACCTTGCAAAGGAATTTGAAGGTTGTGACCTGGCAGGCTATAACTCTAATCGTTTTGATATTCCTTTACTGGCAGAGGAGTTTTTACGTGCGGATATTGATCTTGATATGCGTAAGCGTAAATTTATTGATGTTCAGACAATATTTCATAAAATGGAGCAACGTACTTTATCTGCTGCTTATAAGTTTTATTGTAGTAAAGAACTGGAAGATGCACATACTGCGGAAGCAGATACGAAAGCCACTTATGAAGTTCTCAAATCACAATTGGACCGTTACTCGGGTTTACAGAATGATGTGGCATTTCTGGCAAATTATTCTACTTTTACTAAAAATATGGATTTTGCAGGTCGTATTGTATATAATGAAAAGGAAAAAGAAGTATTTAACTTTGGTAAATATAAGAATCGTCCTGTAGCAGAAGTTTTGAAAGAAGATCCGGGTTATTATGGCTGGATTATGCAGGGAGATTTTACCTTGGATACAAAAAAAGTACTTACAAATATTAAGCTAAGAGAATTTAATAAAAAATAACGGATGTCTTTAGCTGGAAAAAAAATTGTTTTGGGGGTAACCGGTAGTATTGCCGCTTATAAAGCGGCTTATCTGGTACGAAGTCTGATAAAGGAAGGAGCAGAAGTACAGGTATTGATAACAGCAATAGGAAAACAATTTATAACACCTGTAACATTATCAGCCTTAAGTGGAAAACCGGTATTAAGTAAGTTTTTCAAGGATGAAAGCGGAATGTGGAATAGCCATGTAGACCTTGGTTTATGGGGAGATGCCATGCTAATTGCCCCTGCTTCTGCCAACACCATTGCAAAAATGGCAAACGGTATTTGTGATAATTATTTACTCACTGCTTATCTTTCTTGCCGTTGTCCGGTTTTTGTAGCACCTGCTATGGACTTTGATATGTTTTTGCATCCGGCTACCCAAAAGAATCTGGAAACATTAAAATCTTATGGAAATATAATTATTGAGCCAGCCAGCGGTGAACTTGCTAGTGGTCTTCAGGGAAAAGGACGAATGGAGGAACCGGATAAGATCACTTCCCTCCTCTCCCACTTTTTTACAAAGCAACAGGATTTAAATAAAAAAAAAATCCTGATAACAGCAGGTCCGACATTTGAAAAAATAGATCCGGTTCGTTTTATCGGTAATTATTCTTCCGGAAAAATGGGGTATGCTATTGCAGAAGAATGTGCAATACGTGGTGCCCAGGTTACTTTGATTTCAGGACCGGTAAGTATAAAAACTACCCATCCCGATATAAAGATAATATCTGTAGAAAGTGCGAATGAAATGTACGAATGTGCATTAAAATATTTTCCGGATAATGATATCGCAATTTTAAGTGCAGCAGTGGCGGATTATAAACCGGCTTTAATGGCTTCCCATAAAATTAAAAGGGAGACAGATAATCTGGAACTACTGTTGGAATCTACAGTAGATATCGCTGCTAATTTAGGTAAATTAAAAAGGAATAATCAGCTTCTGGTCGGATTTGCACTGGAAACAGATAAAGAAATTGAAAATGCAGATAGAAAGCTGAATAAGAAAAATCTTGATTTTATTGTAATGAATTCTCTCCGGAATGAGGGTGCCGGTTTTCAGGTAGATACAAATCAGATTACTATCTTAAACAAAACAGGAGAAAAGAAAGAATTCTCTTTGAAAAGCAAAAAAGAAGTAGCAAAAGATATTATTGATTATTTGGTAAATAAGTATTTATAGGAATTCGACTTTATTGTGGTTTTGATTTAATCCTCCTTATATTTTTATACAGAAGAATATTTTTTATGAGGCATTTAAAAGAAAAAATATTAAATAAAGAATCCGGAATTATTCTTTATGGCTTAACTCCTCCGAAAATTTGTAGTGAAGAAGAAAAAAATCATCAGATTGCCACAAAGCAGATAGAAAGGCTTACTGGTAGTCCTATTGATGGATTGATTTTATATGATTTGCAGGATGAATCAGCAAGGAATAATTCTTCAAGGCCTTTTCCTTTTATACCTACCCTGGCTCCGGAAATTTACAGCAATAATTATTTATCAGCATTAGATGTTCCCAAAATTATTTATAAAAGTGTAAGTAAATTTACTCCTGAGGGTTTTGAGGATTGGATTCGGAAAAATGATGATGAATATATTGTCTTTGTGGGGGCTCCTTCGGGAAATTATACATCAGGAATATCTCTGAAACAAGCTTATGAAATAAGTAAAAAATACCATAATTCTTTTGTTTTAGGAGGAGTAACCATCCCGGAAAGACATTCTGTAAAAAAGAATGAACATATTCGTGTCTGTGGTAAAATAGAATCCGGTTGCCACTTTTTTATTTCTCAATGTGTTTATGATGTAAATGGTACAAAGAACTTTTTATCGGATTATTACTACAATTCTATCAATAATAATAAGGAACTTGTTCCGATTATTTTTTCGCTTACACCTTGTGGATCACGTAAAACACTGGAATTTATGAAATGGTTGGGAATTCAGATTCCGGATTGGCTGGAGAATGATTTAAGTCATTCAAACAATATTCTTTCAAGTTCTTTGAAAGCATGTAAAAATATTGCAACAGAATTAATTGAATACTGTTCGGAAAAAAATATACCTATCGGATTTAATATTGAAAGTATAGCGATACGCAAAGAAGAAATTGATGCCTCTATTGAGCTTTTGCATTGGTTCCAGTCAGTAAGAAATGAATTTAAGTAAAGGTATATATTTTTAATTTGAGTTCTGTAAAACAAAAAAATAGGATGTCACATGCTTTAGGCTTTGGAGACATCCTATTTTATATATTATAATACTATTAGAAGCTAAAATTATCCGGATCAGCACCGAATCTGAATCCCTGATTGAGCTTATTGATAATTTGCATATCTTCAGCACTTAATTCAAAATCAAAAATTTCAGTGTTACTTTTGATTCTTTCAGGATTGGATGATTTTGGTAAAGTAATTACATTATTTTGTAAATCCCAGCGTAATACTACCTGTACGGCACTTTTCCCATACCTGGCACCTATATCATTAAGAATCTTTACTTCCATAATGTGTCCTTGCATCAAAGGAGACCAGGCTTCCGGATGAATATCGTTCTTCATGCAGAATTCTATTAATTTCGGTTGGGTAAGATAGGGATGGTACTCAATCTGATTTACCATAGGTTTCACAGTACAGTGGCCTAATAAATCTTCCAGATGGTGCTGTAAAAAATTACTTACACCAATTGCTTTTACTTTTCCCGACTTGTATATTTCTTCAAGTGCGCGCCATGAATCAAGATATTTCCCTTTTACCGGCCAATGGATAAGATAAAGATCAATATACTCTGTTCCTAACGCTTGCAGGCTTTTTTCAAAAGCTGTGAATGCACTTTCGTATCCCTGATCACTATTCCATAGTTTTGTTGTTACAAATATTTCTTCTCTGGGAATATTACTTTCCCGGATTGCTTTTCCTACTCCTGCTTCATTACGGTATACGGCTGCTGTATCAATACTTCGGTATCCTGATTCCAAAGCTGCTTTTACCGCATCTTCTACCTCGGTTCCTTCCTGCATTTTAAAAACACCTAAACCAAAATAAGGCATTTTTACTCCATTATGCAGGATTACCTGTCCTTGTAAATCTGTAATTTTCATCATTTATAAATCTTATAATGATAAAAATTAATACCGTTCTCCTGCTACATCCCAATTAATTAACTTCCATACTTCTGCTACATGGTCTGCCCTACGATTGCGATAATCGATATAATAAGCGTGTTCCCATACATCAAAAGTAAAGATAGGAGTATACCCTTTCGTCAATGGGTTACCGGCATTACTTTCCTTTACGATCGATAATTTTCCTTCATTGTCTTTTACGAGCCATGCCCAACCTGAACCGAACAAGGTAGTTGATGCTTCGTTAAATTCTTTCTTAAAATTATCAAATGAGCCGAAGGTTGTATTTATTGCTTCTGCTAATTTTCCCTGAGGAGTATTGGAACCACCCGGTAAAAAAGTATCAAAATAAAAATTATGATTCCATACCTGTGCGGCATTATTAAATATTCCACCATCCGATTCTTTTATAATTGTTTCCAGATCGGAATTTTCAAACTTAGTACCTACGATAAGTTTATTCAAATTGGAAACATACGTGGCTAAATGTTTGTCATGGTGATACTCAATAGTTTCTTTACTTATTACTGGTTCCAGTGCATTTGAAGCATAAGGAAGGGGTTTTAATTCGAATGTCATAATTATTATAATTTTAAATTAATACTAAAATTCCTCTGTCAAAGATATAACATTTTAACAAACGTAATTTGTCCTTGTAACAATTATAACAGTTCTTTAAGTTATTGGTTAAAACCTTAATTTTTTTTAACCAACATACACGCAAAAAAATAACATAATATACACAATAAATAAAAAAAGGAATTATCTTTGTAAAATATTTTAGGATTATTATATACTCAAAGAAGCAAATAGCATGAAACATATTATACTTACTATATTTTTTGTATTCACCATGATGGGGGTTGCGTTTTCTCAGGAGGGAATGCAGAAAGCATCCTTAGATACCGACCAACCTGCGGTTTCAATATCAGATACTAACCGTCTGTATGTATATAACGTGAAACCGGGAGATTTATTGCAACTATATAGTATCGTGGGAGTTAAGGTGCTGGAGGTAAAGATGGATTCTTCTTCTAAGGAGATATCCTTAAATGTACCTAAAGGCTATTATGTAGTCAAAGTTTCCAGCTTAGTTAAAAAAATTGCAGTTAAATAAGAAAAATAACTGAACTTTTAAAAGGGACTGTCTGAATAAGGCAATCCCTTTTTTATTTCATATTAAGTAGATAAATATAGATTTATAAATTATAGGAATGAATATAAACGACTTTTACACCAGTGAACCCATAAGAAGAAAAGACAGGGTGCTAGAAGAACAAGAAACAGGCAATTTAGTTGAAACCGGTGAATATGGAATTTTATCTACTATCTCTTCTTCAGGCCAGCCTTATGGAGTTCCATTATCTTATGTATATGCAGAAGGTGTGTTATATTTTCATTGCGCGACAGAAGGTGAAAAACTCGAAAACATTCGGTATGAACCGAATGTATCTTTTGTAATTGTAGGAAAAACAGAAGTATTGGAAAAAAGCTTTACTACAAAGTATGAAAGTGTAATTGTTTTTGGAATGGCTTCTATTGTTGAAGAGGAAGAAGAGAAAATAAATGCCTTAATGCTTTTAAGTAAAAAATATTGCAGTCCGGCTATGGAGGTTGCGCCTTTGTATATCCGGAAGTCTCTGGACCGCACTTGTATCGTAAAAATAAAAATTGAAAAAATAACCGGTAAATCTAAAAAATAAATAATTTATTATATAAATTTGCTTGCGTTGTTTCTATTTTATTTAGCAGATAAAAATCGTGTAGATATTCTTACCGTAACGTAAACGTTGAAATTATAAGACTTATCCGCTTTTATTACTTTATAATAATAGATTCAAAATAAATTAAATATAACCCAACTATCAAAAACTATGTTTACAGCACAAGATCTTCAACTTCTTGCAGAAAAAGGGATAACAAAAGAACAGGTGGCCGGACAACTGGAGAATTTTGTAAAAGGATTTCCGTTTCTGGAAATAATATCTTCAGCTTCTGTAGAGAAAGGCATTAAAGTAGTTAATGAAGCAGAAAAGCAACAATATTTAAAAATATGGGATAAATACCTGGAAAAAAATAAAGATGTTGTAAAGTTTGTTCCTGCTTCAGGGGCAGCCAGCAGAATGTTTAAAGATTTGTTTGAATTTCTTGAAGCAGACTATAAACACCCTACTTCTGAGTTTGAAATTAAGTTTTTCCAAAATATAAAGAAGTTTGCTTTTTATAATGACCTGAATAAGGTGTGTATTAACAATACAGGAAAAGATATTTTTACTTTGCTCATTGAAAGTGATTACAAAAAAATTGTAGAGAATTTACTTTTGTTTTCCGGGTTAAATTATGGCAATCTTCCTAAGGGATTACTTAAATTCCATTCCTACCCGGACGGTAACCGGACAGCTATGGAAGAACATTTGGCAGAAGGAGCTTTGTATGCAAAAAATAAAGAAAAGAACGTCAATATTCATTTTACGGTTTCTCCGGAGCATCGGGAGCTATTTCAGGAATTAGTAAATGAGAAAAAAGCAAAATTTGAACAGTTGTTTGATGCGCGATATAATGTTTCTTTCAGTGAGCAAAAAGCTTCCACAGATACTTTAGCAGCAGATAAAGACAATAAGCCTTTCCGTGATACAACCGGGAAAATGTTTTTTCGTCCGGGTGGACATGGAGCACTGATTGAAAATCTGAATGATATTATGGCTGATGTAATATTTATAAAAAATATTGATAATGTTGTACCGGATCATCTGAAAGAAGAGACTGTAATTTATAAAAAACTAATAGCCGGGATTTTAATTGATGTACAACAAAAAATCTTTGAATATCTGGAAATAATAGAAAGTGGGCAATATACTCATGATAAAATATTGGAGATTATTTATTTTGTACAAAATACCTTGAATATCAGAAATTCCGAAACAAAAAACTTAGAAGACGGAGAATTAGTATTATACCTCAAATCAAAATTAGATAGACCTTTACGGGTTTGTGGAATGGTGAAGAACGTAGGAGAACCGGGTGGCGGACCTTTCTTTACTGTAAATCCTGATAATACGGTTTCTTTACAAATTCTTGAAAGTTCTCAGATTGATTTAAAAGATCCGGAAAAAGAAGCAATGTTTAAAACAGGAACGCATTTCAATCCGGTAGATCTTGTCTGTGCTGTTAAAAACTATAAGGGAGAAAAATATCATCTTCCTGACTATGTAGATAAAAATACCGGATTTATTTCCATTAAATCCAAAGATGGAAAAGAATTAAAAGCAATGGAATTACCGGGCTTGTGGAATGGTGCCATGTCCGATTGGAATACGATTTTTGTAGAAGTACCTATCAGCACTTTTAATCCGGTTAAAACAGTAAATGATCTTCTTCGAAAAGAGCATCAGGCATAAAGAATGGAAAAAATAATTATTTATCAGGTATTACCGCGTTTATTCGGAAATCTGAATGAGCATTGCAAACAAAATGGGACATTGGAAGAAAATGGTGTGGGTAAATTTTCTGATTTTACTACTCCTTTATTAAAGAAAATAAAGAAGATGGGATATTCCCATATCTGGTTTACCGGAGTGGTGAGACATGCCACCAAAACAAATTATTCTTCTTTCGGAATACCTCCCTCCCACCCGGCTGTTGTAAAAGGAAATGCCGGTTCTCCTTATGCGATATCCGATTATTATGATATCTGTCCGGATTTGGCAGATAAAGTAGAAAACCGCATGGAAGAGTTTGTTGCATTAATTGACAGAGTTCACAAACAAGGACTTAAAATGTTAATGGATTTTGTTCCCAATCATGTTGCCAGACAATATAAATCAATCAAAAAACCAAACAGAATTTCAGATCTGGGTGCAAAAGATAATTCTTCTTTATTCTTTGCTCCGGATAATAATTTCTATTATATCCCTAATGAAAAGTTAACTTTTGTTGGAGATGGAGAAGAATACACTGAATTTCCGGCAAAAGTAACCGGTAATGATTGTTTCAATGCTCATCCGTGCCATAATGACTGGTACGAAACTATTAAATTAAATTATGGTATTGACTTTCTGAATGAACACACAAAACATTTTGACCCTGTTCCTGATACATGGAAAAAAATGTATGATATTCTCAGTTTCTGGGCATCAAAAGGTGTGGATGGATTCCGGTGTGACATGGCAGAAATGGTTCAGGTAGAATTCTGGAACTGGTCTATTTCTAAAATAAAGGAAAAACATAAAAACATTCTTTTTATTGCTGAAATTTATAATCCGGGATTGTATCGGGAATATATACAAACCGGAAAGTTTGATTATTTATATGACAAAGTTGGGTTATACGATACATTAAGAAACGTAATCTGTGGTTATGAGGATGCAGGAGCTATTTCCCGCTGCTGGCAGAATTTAGGGGATTTGTATCCTTACATGCTTAATTTTTTAGAGAATCATGATGAACAACGGATTGCCTCTGATTTCTTTGCCGGAAATCCATTTGCCGGAATTCCCGGAATGATTGTAGCTGCTACGATGAATATTAATCCTTTAATGGTTTATAGTGGACAGAAGTTCGGAGAAAAAGGGATGGATGCAGAAGGTTTCAGTGGAAAGGATGGCCGTACAACCATTTTTGATTACTGGAGCATAAAAACACTTAGAGATTGGGCAAATGAAGGGAAATATAATGATGAAAACTTATCTCCGGAACAAGTAAAGTTGAGAGATATGTATCTGCGTATACTAAAGATCTGTAACAAAGAAAAAGCAATTACGGATGGTTTGTTTTATGATCTAATGTATGCTAATTACGAGAATTCTGAATTCAATTCCCGAAAATTGTATACTTACCTTCGGGCAAATGAAGAATATGTACTTCTGTTCGTTATAAATTTTGACTCGTCAGATATACAGACTAAAATCAATATTCCACAACATGCCTTTGATTTTTTCCGGATTCCGGAGAAAAAGCAGATTTCATGCCTTGAATTGTTTTCCATGGAAAGAATAAGACAGGATATCTTTCCCGGATGTCTTTTTGAAACCGATATTCCTGCTTATTCAGGAAGAATATATAAATGGAAAAAATAAATACATAAATGATAGTTGATTAATCAAGAAAGGGATATATCCAAAATCGGATAAATCCCTTTTTTAATGTCTATTATCCGCCTATGTATTTTACTGATTAGATTTGATTTTTGTCTGTTTTTCTTCTGTATATTTTTTAGGATATTGGAAAATAATAGCAGCAATAGCAGCTAATCCAATTAAAAACGAATAATAAAGGTAAGGAATGATTTCTACAGGATTAATTCCCGCAATACCGGAAGCAATTAATAACTGGGCTCCGTAGGGGATTATTCCCTGTGTAAAACAAGAAAAAGTATCCAGCAGACTGGCTGTCCGTCGTCTGTCTATATGAAATTTATCACTTATATCTTTTGCGATAGGCCCGGTAATAATGAGTGCAATGGTATTATTAGCAGTGCACAGGTTTGTAAAACAGGTTAATGCTGCAATACTTCCTTCTGCTTTTCGTTTCGATTTTACTTTCTTTGTCAGTTTTTCAATCAACCAGTTAATTCCTCCGTTATACCGGATTACTTCAAACAAACCACCGGCCATCAGAGAAACAATAATCAGTTCCCCCATATCATTTATAATTCCTCTGTTAGCTGCTTCCATCCAATTCCAAACAGTAAAATCGGTACTTAATAGTCCGATTATCCCGGATAAAAGAACTCCCAGAAGAAGTACTACCACTACGTTTATTCCCATCAGGGCAGTTGCTAATACAACAATATAAGGGATAACTTTTATCCAGGCTATTTCGGAATGACTGATTTCTCCGGTTAATCCATATCCCTGATATATATAGATAAGGGTTACCAGAATAGCAACAGGAAGTACAATGCGAACATTTACTTTGAACTTATCTTTCATTTTTATTTCCTGAGTCCTTGTGGCAACAATTGTTGTATCGGAAATAAAAGACAGGTTATCACCGAACATTGCTCCTCCTATCACAATGGCAACCATAGCGGCAAGATGTATATCAATCTGAGAAGAAATACCTGCAGCAATCGGAGTTAGGGCTGCAATAGTTCCGGTAGAAGTACCCATAGCCATTGAAATAAAGCACGCTGCTATAAATATACTGGCGGGAATCATATTTTGAGGCAGTAAATACAATATCATATTTACTGTTGCATCTACAGCGCCCATTGCCTTTGCCGTTCCGGCAAAAGCTCCGGCAAGGATGAAAATAACAATCATCAACATGATGGTATTGTTAGCCGCTCCTTTGCAGAAAATATTTATACGGGTAGATATTTTTCCCCGGGAAAGAAGAATCGCAGTTACTGAAGTTAATAAAAAGGAAATTGAAACCGGGATCTTACTCAAATCTCCTGTAAGAAAATAGGTGACAATATATAACAAAAAGAACACACATAATGGAATCAAAGCCCGGAAATCAGCTTTTGGTAAGTTATCGTTTTTAATATCCATCTGTTTTTTATTTACTCTTATCTCTAGTCTGAGTATGTATAAAATTAATATCTTGCAAAATTATAACAATTCAGGAAATACAACTATCAAATAAGAACTTTGAATTTAAATTTTCTATACAATAGGTAGTTTGTAAACTCAAAAAGAAACGGAAGAATTAAAGAGAAAGATATTTAAACTAGTATAAAAAGAAACTCTGCTGAATATTTTTTCAGCAGAGTTTCTTTTTATACTAGTTTAAATTATATCAGTTTATGAATTACTAATCCTGATCTTAATTTGGGTTCAAACCATGTTGTTTTCGGAGGCATGATATTGCCGGTATCCGCAATATCGATTAACTGCTTCATGGAAACCGGATAAAGAGCAAAAGCAACTTTCATTTCTCCACTATCCACCCGTTTTTTTAATTCTTCCAGTCCACGGATTCCACCTACAAAATCCACCCTTTTATCTGTTCTGAGATCTTTGATTCCCAGAATTTCATCCAGAATAAGAGTAGAAGAAATTGTTACATCCAGAATTCCGATAGGATCATTGTCATTGTAGGTACCCGGTTTTGCAGTTAAAGAGTACCATTTTCCGGATAAATACATAGAGAAATTATGTAATTTTTCCGGATTATAAATTTCCGTACCTTTTTCTTCGACAATAAAATTTTTACTCAGTTTCTGTAAAAATGTATCTTCATCTAATCCATTCAGGTCCTTCACTACCCGATTATAATCAATAATTTGCAGTTGATTATCCGGGAAACAAACTGCCAGAAAGTAATTGTATTCTTCCTCACCTGTATGGTTGGGATTTTGTTTTGCTTTTTCAGCTCCTACCAATGCTGCTGCTGCTGTCCGGTGATGACCATCGGCTATATAAAGAAAAGGCATGGAAGCAAATAATTCCGTAATACGATTAATTGTTGTTTCATCTTCTATCAGCCAGAAATGATGTCCGAAGCCATCCGGTGCCGTGAAATCATATTCCGGTTGATTTTGAGTCACTGAAACAAGAATCTCGTCCAACTCTTTTTGTGCGGGATAAGCAAAAAATACCGGTTCAATATTTGCATTATTAATGCGGACATGCTTCATCCGGTCCTCTTCTTTGTCCTTGCGGGTTAACTCGTGCTTTTTAATAACCCCATTCAAATAATCATCCACATTAGCACAAACGACAAATCCATATTGTGTACGTCCGTTCATCGTTTGGGCATATACATAATATAGTTCTTTTTCGTCTTGTTTCAGCCAGCCTTTTTCCTGAAATGACAGAAAATTTTCTACAGCCTTTTCATATACTTCCGGAGCATGCTCATCTGTGCCAGGAGGAAAATCTATTTCAGGCTTAATAATATGATATAATGATTTTGCATTTCCTTTGGCCTCTTCCCTCGCTTCTTCCGAATTCAATACATCATAAGGACGGGAAGCAACTTGTTCCACTAATTCTTTAGGAGGACGAATGCCTTTGAAAGGTTTAATCTTTGCCATACGTATTTATTTAAAATAAAAAGGTGAAAAGTAAAAAGTATAACAATACATTTCCTTTTACTTTATACCTTTCGCCTGCTACTTTTTATTATTTGTTTACTCTGAATTTTTCGTTGCCGTTTTTAAGAAAATCAACAATCTGATTGGCAGCAGCTATCCCGGCGTTACTATTGGCTTCAGCAGTTTGTGCTCCCATTTTTTTCGGAGTAGAGAAATATCTGTCCGGAAATTTTTCCTGCATTTCTGTATTATTAGCAGGAGGAATATCCGTAAGATATTTAAAGTCAGTCCTTTCTTCCATGAAAGATACCATTTCTGCTTCATTAATCACTTCTTTGCGTGCAGTATTAATCAGTACGCTTTTTGCTGGTAAGTTACTTAACAATATTTTATTGATAGATTGCTTTGTTTCAGAAGTCGCAGGAATGTGAAGAGAAATAAACTGACAGGTAGAATACAACTCCTCTACAGAACTTACGGCTTTCACACCTTCTGATTCTATCTTATCAGCAGACAAAAAAGGATCGTATGCATACACTTCCATACCAAAACCCTTTGCAATTCTGGCAACGTTTCTTCCTACATTTCCATACGCATGAATTCCAAGTTTTTTTCCAAGTAACTCAGAGCCGGATGTTCCGTTGAAGAAATTGCGGACAGCATATACCATCAACCCAAGGGCAAGTTCAGCTACCGCATTTGCATTCTGTCCGGGTGTATTCATAACACAAACATTTTTAGCAGTAGCCGCTTCCAGATCGACATTATCATATCCGGCTCCTGCTCTGACAACTATTTTCAGATTATCGGAAGCATCTATCACTTCTTTATCGATAATATCACTCCGTATAATTACAGCATCAGCTGTTTTTACAGCTTCTATTAACTGTGATTTCTCGGTATATTTTTCAAGTAGTGCTAATTCATATCCGGCTTTTTCGATCACATCTCTGATACCTTTTACAGCTTCCGGAGCAAAAGGTTTGTCGGTTGCTACTAAAACTTTCATGTTATTTTGTTTTTATAATAAATGTTTTTCCAGGAATTTTTCAGATTAACCTATAAATAAACAATACATCATTTTAGAAGATGAAATACTAAAATGATGTATTGAAAATAGTTATAAAAAAGAATTAATGAGCCTTTTCGAATTCTTTCATTACATCAACCAGAGCCTGTACACTTTCTATTTTCATGGCATTATAAATAGAAGCTCTGAAACCACCCACCGAACGGTGACCTTTGATGCCAACCATACCTTTCGAGGTAGCGAATTTAGCAAACTCATCTTCCAGATCTTTGTATTCGTCATTCATTACGAAGCAGACATTCATTACAGAACGATCTTCAACAGCAGCAGTACCTTTAAATAACTTGTTGCGGTCTATTTCATTATATAATAAAGTAGCTTTTGCTTCATTTAACTTTTGAATAGCTTCAATACCTCCGAGTTGTTTGTAATACCGCAATGTTTGTAATGCGGCATATACCGACACACAAGGAGGTGTATTGAACATACTTTCCTTTTTGATATGAGTGCGGTAATCCAGCATAGTCGGAATCTGGCGGGATACTTTTCCCAATGCATCTATTTTTGCAATAATGATAGTTACTCCGGCTGGTGCCAGGTTTTTTTGTGCACCTGCATAAATTAAGTCATATTTTGAAACATCTATCGGACGGGAAAAAATATCGGATGACATGTCACTTACCAACGGTACATTTACATCCGGATCATTTTTTATTTGCGTTCCGAAAATAGTATTGTTGGAAGTAAAATGGAAATAATCGGCGTCTGACGGTACTTCGTAATTTTTTGGAATAAAGTTATAATTGCTTTCTTTTGAAGAAGCTACCACATCTACTTCACCAAAAAGCTTTGCCTCTTTGATCGCATTTGAAGCCCAGGTCCCGGTATCGAGGTATGCTGCTTTTTTTTCCAGTAAGTTGTAAGGAGCCATACAAAATTGTAAGCTTGCTCCGCCACCCATGAAAATAACATCATAACCTTCCGGTACATTCAGGAGTTCTTTTGTCAAAGCACGTGCTTCTTCCATTACAGCAATGAATTCTTTGCTTCTGTGCGATACTTCCATCAATGATAAACCGGTTCCTGCAAAATCAAGGATTGCGTCAGCGGTATTTTTGATGGTGTATTGGCTCATAATAGAAGGGCCAGCGTAAAAATTATGCTTCTTCATTGTGAAAAGAGTTTAATAGAATATTATGTTTTATTAAAAATGTCCTCTGTTTGAAATTCTTTTTATAGACTGCGAAGATAATACTTTTTTTTACTCATTTCACTTTTTTAAAGAATTTATTCGTCAAATTAATAACCATTTTTTTTGAAAAATAAACATCTTTCTTTACAAAATGCTCTTTCTTTTTCATTTTCATGTCTTTTATCTTTTTTCGGGAAGATTCTGAAATGGAAAATTAAAGGAAGTAAGATGTCTTCCTTATTTAATTCTGTCTCCACAAAATTGTTTTCTTTTACATGTTGTACAGAATTTCCCTATCCAGATATCGTCAAATTGGTTCACAGCATTTTCCACCAACAGGGAATCGGAAGAAAGAATACCGGATTCAAAATTCCGGTTGTCTTTGCTTTTCATACCTATTCCCGCCCCGGTTAAGTTTGCGGAACCTATATACACGGTTTGAAGGTCAAAAAGAAAAATCTTAAAATGAACGCGTGGGCATAAAGTACGTTCCAGCCTTTCCGCCAGAATGGGATATTTATCGAAATCTCTCCTGAAATTCGGTCCTGGTTCCTTCGCATGCATTAGTCTTATTTCTACTCCCCGGTAAAGAAGGTCTGAGAGAATTTTAAGAAAAGAAACGGAACTATCGGTGTTTTTCATATACACATCTTTAATATCTGCTGTCCCGATCCATAAAACCTTTTGTACTTTTTTTATTTTTTCAAGCACTAAGGTATAATGTTCTTCATTAGAAATGTAAATTGTTTTTTTATCCGTCATTTCTTTGTGAATACTATGAATGCATTTTTTAACAAAGATATAGTTTTTCTTTTCTTTTAAAGGAAAAGAAGGAAGTTATCATTTTTTGTCCTTTGCCGAAAAATAAAAACAGGACTGTTTTATTTCTTTCAACAAATTTACCGGTGAACAATAAGGACTTTCAATGGGTTTTAAGATTGCAGTTTAAAATATAATTTAAAGAATACGTGTTTGATCGTATCTTCCTCAAGTATTTATACAATATATTTTATGGAATATGAACGTTTAAGAAATAAATTAAAAACAGTTACGGTTTCTGCACCCTGGAATACCACGCCGAAAGAAATTGTCCATTTGGCCGGATGGAGTCGTAGAAGCTGGCATCTGATTGAAGATATTGAATTCTTACTGGCGGAATATGACCTGGTATCTTACCCTGCTTTTTCCAATACCTATTCAAATGGACAAATTGTGATCAGTAAAAAAACGGAAGAGGCTGAAAATATAAAAGTGAATGATACCCATCCTTTGGTGTGCCATATCAATGAAAGAGGCATTTCCAGTTGTGATCCTATTCCGAGGTTAAGCCGGCTACGTTCTGCCAATTTACGTTCTATGGAAGACAGAAATCACACTGCTCTTGTATCCATTAATCGGGAAGCAACCATTGAAGAAGCCATAACCCTGATGATAAAGTTTAATTATTCCCAACTTCCCATTATGAATGGAAACAGAAAAGTAGAAGGATTGGTAAGCTGGAAATCAATAGGGAAAGCCAAATGTTTAGGGAAAAACCTTATGCGGGTGTATGATTGCCGGGAGGAAGTAGAAATCGTAAGTATTAATACTCCGTTGCTGGAGGTTGTGGAAAAAGTATTGAAAAAAGAAGTAATATTAGTAAGGGACACCGATGAAGTCATTTGTGGAATCATTACAGCCACGGATATTACAGAGCAATTTCTTACGCAGGCAGAACCTTTTTTCCTGATTGAACAGATTGAAAAGTTACTGCGCATTATCCTGATGCGTTCTTCTGTTTCCATAGAGGAAATGAAATCTTTGCTGGACCCGGAGAAACTGGACAAAGAAATAAGAGGAGTTTCTGATTTTACTTTCGGACAGTATTTATTGATCCTGGAAAATGAAAATATGTTCCTGAAAATGAATTTGACTGCCTGCAGGATAAGGTTGCTGGAGTATTTAAGGAAAATTAATGAGATCAGAAATGATGTCATGCATTTCAACGTAGATGAAACATCAGAAGAAGATGTCCGGCATTTGAGGGAAACTCTTCATCTATTATCAGAGATAATGGGATAAATGAATCTTTTTATTTTTCGTATCTACTTGTGAATGTGACTTTTCTACTTTTATCTCTTTTGAAAAATATTTATTAACTATTCAGAATTATTATTACAAGAACAAATTCATTTTCTTTGTACTGTAAAATTTTATATCCTATGGAAGAATTTTTGAATGAAGGACAAGATCCTAAAACGATAGAGAAAATATATCATCGTCTGGAAGACTTATTACTTCCGGAAGAACACTTGCTATATATTGCTGTTCAGAAAAAACCGGCTGTGACTATTTCTCCCAACAGTGTAGCGCTAACGGACCGGCGACTCATTCTTTTTAAATCAAAAAGCCTGGGATTATTAATGGATTTTGAAGAATATCTGTGGTCTACTATTTTTAATTTTACTATAAAAGAAACAATTTTCGGTGCGGATTTTACTTTTAAAACTACCTACGGACTGGAAATTAAAGTAGATTATTTACCAAAAGCTCAGGCAAGAAAGTTATACCAAATTTCCCAACAGCAGAAAATAAACCGGGAAGAAGCCGAAGAACCAGTACAAAATCCGACTTCCATAACTGAAAAGGAAGAACCATTATCTGAGTCAGTCTCTCCACAGGAAAAAATAATAGAAGAAATTAAGAATCCTGAAATTGAGGAAGCGCACGAAGAAGACCTGATGAAAGCTTTGCAGAAACTAAAAACGCTTTTAGACAATGGACTTATTACCCAACAGGATTATGACGAGAAAAAAGCCGAAATTTTATCGCAATTGTAGTATAGGAACAAAAATCAGGATTTTTTATAGGATGGACATAGAAAATCGGTTATCTTAAATCAAAAAAGGTACCGATAGTTATCCTTAAAAAAGAACAGAAAAAATTTGCTTTTACTGCAAAAACAATTATATCTTACATACGTGGTTAACAGGGATATTCTCTCCTTTATAAGTAGAAATTAAAGGATATACCCATGTAGAAAAGTTATACCGAAAGAATATTCGGAGTTTCCACAAAATAAAAAAATCTCTTCTTTAATATTTCACCGTTCAACCAAAGGTAAACATTCGCTCAACCAACGATAGACGAACGCCCAAGCAACGGTAAACGAACGTTCAACCTGCGTTGGGCGATAACATCTTCCTTTCATTTGTATAACATTGTCCTTTCAATTACACGACTATAAGCAGTCGTTTATATAACATCAGCTTTATATTTTTCTTACATTAAGCAGTCAAAAAAGTGTGGATCGATTTTATGTACATAATCATATATTTGATATCAGGTAAAATATGTTGGAAATAAAAAGAATAAAAGTAATCCAAGCAATCCGTTTTTGACTTATTTTGTTCAAAAACGGCTATTTTCAATAAAAGAAAATGATAATATATTTTTTAGGTATTAGAGATAAATATCATAAATTCAGTAAATTGATCTTGAATATCTTTTAAGGTAAAGTCTGACTATTCTTAACTCTATCAATTATTTTTTCCAGAAGCCGGGGAGGAAGATTATTAAAAGGGTGAATAATTCCAGCCTTCCTACGATCATATCAAAACACAACACCCATTTTGCAAAAACCGGAAGAGAAGCATAAGACCCGGAAGGACCGGTTTGGCCTAAACCCGGACCGGTATTTCCCACACAGGAAATGACAGAGCCAATTGACTCTTCAAAACCAACACCGGAAATGGTAAGAAGAAGGGTACTTATGACAAGAACTCCTACATATACCAGAGCAAAAATCATCACATTTTCCATTACATCCTGAGGAATAACAATTTTATTAATCCTTACCGGTAAGATAGCACGAGGATGAATCTGACGGTTAAATTCATTTAAAATATTCTTTACCAATGTTCCGGAACGTACTATTTTCATCCCTCCACTCGTAGAACCGGCACAGGCACCGGAAACCATCAACATTAACATTAAAATCCAGAAAAATGGTCCCCAGGAGATGTAATCGGATGTAGAAAAGCCTGAAGAAGTAATAATGGAGGTGACCTGAAAAAAAGAATCCCGAAAAGTGTTTTCTATATTTCCACTTTCTATTGGCTGAGAAATAAGTAGACCCATAAATACCACAAAGGTAAATCCTCCTATAGTCCAGATATACCATTTAAACTCATCATCCTGTTTCATGCGTTTAAAATCCATGTGAAAAGCATGGTAGATAATGATAAAGTTGGTACCACCCAGAAACATAAAGGCAATAAGAATATACTCGATATAAGCAGAATCCCAGAACAAAATGCTTTCCTGTTTGGTAGAAAATCCACCTGTTGACACAGTTGTCAGGGAGTGACAAACCGCATCAAAGAATTCCATTGGACCCAACCATAATAAGAGAAAAAGAATAAAAGTCAGTCCTAAATAAATAAGCCATAATTGTTGTGCTGTCTCTTTTATTCGAGGGCGTATTTTTTCATAAGTGATTCCCGGAACTTCAGCTCTGTAAAGATGCATTCCACTTCCTCCGAAGAAAGGTAAAAGGACTAAAGTAACGACAATAATACCAATTCCTCCCAGCCATTGAAGAATACTTCTCCAGAACAGTAAACTTTTAGGCAAAAATTCAATGTTGTCAAGCACGGAAGCACCGGTAGTTGTAAAACCGGAAATTACTTCGAAATAAGCATTTGTAAAATCAGGAATATAATTGCTCAGATAAAAAGGCAGTAAACCGAAAAAAGAAAAAATAATCCAGATAGTCGCTACAATAAAGAAGGATTCCCTCCTACCCGCTTCTTCACTGGCTTTTTTCCCTATCAGGAAAAATACAAGTCCGGTTCCGGCCGTAATTCCGATAGACAACAAAAAAGTTTGCCAGATAGGTTCTTTGTAAATCCAGGCAACAATTCCGGCAAAAGACATATAGATACTCTCAATAAAGAGTAAAAAGCCCAATGTCTTTATTACTAATAACTTGTTGAATGTTACCATTTTTATATTTCTATATTCTAAACCTTACCGGAAATACTTCTCAATTTTACGAATAGCTGTGTCCCTGCAGAAAATAATGACATGGTCGCCAGGCCGGATTTTTGTATTACCATTTACAATCATAGCTTCTCCGTCGCGGATAAGCCCTCCGATGGTGAGGTCTTTCGGAAGTCCCAGATCTTTCACCGGATTTCTGGTAATTTTAGATTCTTTCGAAGCAACCAGTTCTGCAACTTCTGCATTTGCCACGGTCATTGTTTTAATATTTGAAACATCAGCTTCCAGCAGATATTTATAAATATGACTTGCAGAAATCAGTTTTTTATTGATTACCGTACCGATATCGAGCTTTTCAGCCATACTGATATAGTCTATGTTTTCTACTTCGGCAATCGTCTTTCTTACTTCATATCTTTTTGCAGCCATACAGGCCAGGATATTTGCTTCCGAATTTCCTGTTAAAGCCAGAAAAGCATCTACGTTGCGAATACCCTCTTCTTTCAGAAGATCTGTATCTCTACTATCTCCATGAATAATCATGGCATTGTTGACCCGTTCGGTAAGCCAGTAGCAACGCTCCTTGTTTTTTTCAATAATCTTAACATTGATACCATCAGGCATTCCAAGGCATGTGCGGACAGCAATACGGCTCCCTCCCATAATGATCACATTCTTAACTTCATAGTCATCCTTACCGGTCATATCCCGAATCTCAGATAAGTACTCCGGAGTAGTTGTAAAAAATACGATATCTCCGCTTTTTACAGCGTCCTCCCCTCTTGGGATGATTGTTGCGGAATATCTTTTGATTCCTACAATATGGAAAAACGAGCGGTCTCTCGTTAATTCATATAACGGAATATTAAGGATAGAAGCATTCTCCCTTACCTTGATTCCGGCAAGTATTAGTTTACCACCATAAAGCTCATGCCATTGCCGCATCCATGGTTTTCGTAAAGAAGATAAAACTTCTTCTGCAGCCAGCATTTCCGGATAAATAAGAGAATGTACGCCCAGATTTTCAAAGAAAGACAGGTTTTCCGGTAATAAATATTCATAGTTATCTATACGGGCAAGCGTTTTTTTTGCGCCCAGATTAGAGGCCAGCATACAGGCAGTTATATTTTGTGCTTCTTCTGGAGTAACAGCGATAAATAAATGAGCATCTTTTATTCCTGCATCTTTCAGTACATTTAACGATGTAGGGGAACCGGTTACTGTCAACAGGTCAAAATCCGCCAGTTCATTTAATGCTTCCGGATTAGAATCTATCAAAACAGTTCCTAGCCTTTCTTTTGATAAGAGTTTTGCCAAATAGATTCCTACTTCTCCGGCACCGGCAATAATTACTTTCATTTTAATATCTTACTTTAAACAAATCCGGATATTTATTTGAATAATATATCTTTACTGAATTTGTTTTGTTTTATGTATTTAGTTTAATAAACTGGTTTCTTCAATTTGCTTTTTATTTCCCACAATTCTTTTTTAATTCCTTCCATATCTAATCCACATAGTTGATATAACTGAGAGATAGATCCATGTTGAACGAATTTATCAGGTAACCCTATTCTTTTTATTTTCGGAGTGTATTCATTATCTGCCATAAATTCTATGACAGCACTTCCAAGCCCTCCGATAACAGTACCGTCTTCCACGGTTATAATATATTTATATTCCCTTCCGATTTCATGAAGGAGCTCTTCATCGATAGGTTTCAGGAATACCATATCATAGTGGGCAATTTTTGTTTCACTTTCTTTTTCAAAAGAGGAAATAGCCTCTGTCACGATATTACCGATCGGTCCTATAGAAATAACAGCTATTTCTTTTCCGGAACGTAGCTTTCTTCCTTTTCCTACAGATAACCTTTTCATGGGATTTTTCCAATCAACCAACACCCCTTTTCCTCTGGGATAACGAATTACAAAAGGACCGGCATCCGGTTCTTGTGCAGTGAACATCAAATTACGTAAATCATGCTCATTCAAGGGAGATGCAATTGTCAAATTAGGGATACACCGGAAATATGATAAATCAAATACACCATGATGGGTAGGTCCGTCTTCTCCTACTAATCCGGCCCTGTCCAGGCATAAGACTACGTGTAGGTTTTGCAAAGCGACATCATGAATTACCTGATCGTAAGCCCTTTGCATAAAGGATGAGTAAATATTACAGAAAGGGATCATTCCTTCTTTGGCAAGACCGGCAGAAAAGGTTACGGCATGTTCTTCCGCAATTCCCACATCAAACACCCTTTCCGGTATTTCTTTCATCATAATGCACATGGAAGAACCAGTAGGCATCGCAGGCGTAATACCTACAATTTTATCATTTTCTCTTGCCAGTTCCAGTAATGTATTTCCGAATACATCCTGAAATAGTGGAGGTTGTTCTTTTTTATCGGAAACAATTCTGATTCCTTTTTCTTTGTCAAAAAGGCCAGGAGCATGCCATTCGGTAGCTGATTTTTCCGCAGGTTCAAATCCTTTTCCTTTTTTTGTACGAATATGAAGGATGCGTGGTCCTTTCATATCCTTTATATCTTTTAATACTTTTACGAGATAGTCAACATCATGTCCGTCAACCGGCCCGAAATACCGAATATTAAAACCTTCAAATATATTTTGTTGTTTTGTTAAAAGGGACTTTAAACTATTATTGAAACGAAGGATAATTCCTTTATTTCCTTCGGTAATAATCTTCTTATGTCTCAAAAAACGGTACAGATCATAACGTAACTTATTATATGTCGGAGAAGTGGTAATGTGGACAAGATATTCACTTAAAGCACCTACGTTATTATCAATAGCCATATTATTGTCATTCAGGATAATAAGCAGGTTATTCGGATTGATTGAGGTATTATTAAGTCCCTCAAAAGCCAATCCACCAGTCATAGAGCCATCGCCTATAATTGCCACGACATTTCTGTTCTCATCTTTCATGCTGGAAGCAACAGCCATTCCAAGCCCGGCGGA
This sequence comes from Candidatus Azobacteroides sp., assembly GCA_021201815.1. Classification (GTDB taxonomy): domain Bacteria; phylum Bacteroidota; class Bacteroidia; order Bacteroidales; family WRGA01; genus WRGA01. The sequence goes on from JAJQEC010000056.1 coordinate 73,004, forward strand.
AATAGAAGTAGAAGCATGTCCCGTTCCGAAAGCATCATATTCACTTTCCCTGATATTCGGAAAACCACAAATACCTCCGAATTTACGGTTTGTATTAAAGATATCTTTCCTTCCTGTTAATATTTTATGCCCGTATGCCTGGTGCCCGACATCCCAGATCAAACGGTCATAAGGTGTATTGAAAACATAGTGTAAAGCTACCGTTAGTTCTACGACCCCAAGACTGGATCCGAAATGTCCGGGATTAGCGGACAATTCATCAATAATAAAATTTCTAAGGTCGGCACATACATTTACCAGGTCTTTTTCCGACAGATGGCGTAAATCCGCAGGGTAAATGATTCTATCTAGAAATGGGTATTCTTTGTTGATTCCGGACATATTCTTTGTAAGAAAATTTCTGCAAAATTAGCCTATTTTAAATGAAATGGAAAAGTTTTTGGATATAAAAATAATCCGCTTCTCCTAATTGTTTAAAATATAACAAATTGTTTTTTATTATAAATATAACCCGGAAGAATAAATTAAAGTTCTATAAACATACCAGCTTAACATTCTTTT
>JAJQEC010000126.1 GCA_021201815.1 Candidatus Azobacteroides sp.
TCTTCATCTTCACTTTATTTTAAATTATGGATTGAATGATAATATGGTAATGTGCTAATATGCCAATATGCCAATGGGGAAATGTGCCGGTGTGCCAATGGGGGCGGAAAGGAGGGCAAGGGGTATGGGATATAAAAGCCGGCGGATATAATTCCTATATCCGCCCGGCTTATACATGAAAATCCGAAAGAAAAGCTACCAGCTTTTCCCCGGGATAAAATAAATGAAGGGGCGATCTCCCATCGTGCCTTCACCGAGGTAAGGTATATATTAATTTGATAATGTGACAAGGTGACAAGGTGCCGGTTAATCCGGAAGGTATGGGGATTGAAAGAATAAACGGCAGATGGTATGGGATGCTCCTTTCGTAAGGATTTATTGAACGGGTATATTCTTATACGGGATGAAATAAGAAAAATAAAAAGCGGTATAAAAAAATAAGAAAGGAAATATTGCGTAATTAAAGAAGATTTTGTATTACGCGCACAGGGTAGTAAATTACTTAGTGAGTGTAGTCTCTCTCTCTCTCTCTCTCTAATACAATTCGGCTAACTTCCAAATTATCAGAAGAAAAAGAGGGAATAAAAAGTATATTTTTAAGAGATAAACGCATTTGATTAACCCTGTTTTGTTGGATACGTTAAAAACGAATGATTGCCATTTCGTTAAATGATGGATGCAAATTTAGATAAATATTTTAAAAAACAAAGGGAATTTTTTGTAAAAACTCTTCCCTTCCTTGAAGGGAAGTACCCTTTTCTACGAAAAGGGGGAAGGGTTAACCCACGGATAATAACCCGGAAATTATGCGGAGGTTTTATCATTTTCTTTTCGGGTATCCTTGCTGCTTATCAAGAAACCCCACCCCTTTTGGCTTCGCCAAAAGGTACTCCCCTTCGGAGAAGGGGAGAGTAGCAGATTCCCTGAAAAAAACACCTCAAAAACTTGACTTTCCCTCAAAAAAGCAGTACCTTTATTTCCTGTGGAAAGACTATTAGATAAATATATTCAGGGGTAATAAGAAAGCCCTGATCCCTTCCACCAGCCTCTTGCAGGATGTCTTCCTCTACTTCCGCACGGAAAGTTTCCATACCCATTTGGGATTTCATCGTTCGACCAAGGTCAAGCGACCGTTGCACCAAGGACAAGCGATCGTTCGACCAAGGTTAAACGATTGCTTGACCTTGGTGCAACGATAACAAGGAGCGGCCGTTTATATAACATGGGCCGCCCCTTTATATAACATTGACCGCTCCTTTACATGACTTCGTACTTTCAGTTAAATGATTTTAGAATAATGCTTCTTAATTTTACCACAAGAAAAACGATACGCCCTTTCCAATGCAAAAATCTATTTTCAATCGGATACGCATTTGCATATTCCCTTTTCGTCAGGAAGTACGGAAACATTCCTTCATAAGTTTTTATCTGCTATGGTCTCCCATATATTAAATTATATAATAAAGAATCTGTTTTTTATTGACCTGTATCCAATAAAAAGCTTATTGTTCATCAATCCCCCGGCCAGTCCCTTATCAGCAACTCCATGAACGTATTCATACTTATTTTCCGGACAGAAGACAAGGTAGAATTTCCGGTATTTTTTCTCTTATTATCCTTCAAAAGATAAATGTTCCTTTTTTGATTATTATTCGGAGGCTACTCAGAAATTAAAGAACTTTCTTTGTTTATTCTCATTGTAATCCGGGATGAAATTGTTGCAAATGATATTGACAGCATGCACCTTTTAAAATTACCAGCCAGATCCATAGATTATTAAATATTAAACATCTTAATCATTAATTTTAATTCATTCTTATTTATGAAAAAATTTTATTCAAGTATCTTAATAGCTTTGCTGGCTATTCTGACGGTACAGGCAAATGAATCGGTTATTGAAATCCGGACAAGCCAGTCACCGGCTTTACGGGCATCCGGTTCTTCATTTTATGAAAATCCGGATACCTTACGTTTGTATGGCAACAACGACCAGTTGAGTTTTATTGTGTCGGCTAAGAATCTGAATGGAAAAACACTACAGATTTCTACTACCCGGGATTTTATTCTTAATCGGACAGAAATAACAGGCGATACGGAAGAAACAGAAGTTACCGTTCAACTGAAAGGGAAACAGGCCGTTTCAAAAGGGGAAGTCATCTTTTTCACAGAGAATTTCCGCTTCAAATATCAGGTGGTAGGATATGCGACTCCATTGGACAGAAAAGATATTTCTACCAGTCCTGTGCTAACCGGCGATGCCAATTCGTATGAATTTACGGAATCCGAGGGATTTACTCCTTCGGAAAACGGATATACTATTGAATTCAAAGCGAAAGCACTCAACTTGTCTTCTTATATTTATCCGTATGCAATTACCCGGGAAGGAATTGGTTTCAAAGGCTGGGTAAATCAGGAAGATTTAGGACTGTTTTATGGAACAGGAGAACTGGACTGGCTCAGGAAAACATTCAGCAATGAAACAAAATCCGAAGAGAACGGTGGACTGGAAAAATTCGTGGATGACGGGGAGTTTCACACGTATCGCTATGCTGTCGCATCGGATAACCGCGTTTTTGTTTATCGGGACGGAGAGCTAGTGGCAAATTACCATCTGCAGGATATTGCCTTACAACCGGATTTTATTGATGACAGTCTGGAAGGATCATATGAAGAGAACTTATTGCATAACGGAGAATTTGATGAGGGATATATTTCCCGGTGGACAGGTGGAGAAAGTGATATGCCCGTTGCGAATTATGTTCCTTTCTGGAATATGGATGCAACAGACCGCTGGCAGGCTGAACAATACATTCGCAAAGCAGAAATTGATGTGAATCACAATGCGGACAATAATTATATTCAGCTCAACCATTACAGGTGGACAGGTGATCCTTACACTGCGGTTAGTTGTTCACAGGTGGTGGAAGTATTACCAGGAGAAACGTATTCTTTCTCGGCATTGGCTAAAACCGATTTATATAAGAACGACTACTGGGGTTCCTTAAGACTGCAGGAACTGGCAGTTGACGGAAGTGTGATCACCGAAAAAATTGAGAATGTAACAAGCAGCTCCTGGGAAGAATATGCCATGTCCCATACCACAAGTGCTGCCGCAAAACAGATTCGGACCATGTTATATGTAGAACGGGTAACAGACTCCTGGGGTTCGGCCCATTCTATGGGTGTAGACAATGTAAAACTCAGTGGAAAACGGGCTCCTTATCAGCAGAAACTGGGATTTGACAGCCGGAACGTTGAGGTAGAATATTTTACATATGATTTAACCGGGGCCTATGCACCTATTGAACCGCTATTCGGACTTTCCACAAATAATCTGGTTATCGAGGGTACAGGAAAAACAGCCAGACTGGTGCTTAACCCTCAGGGCTTACCATTTGATATTACCGCTATTTATCCTCCGGGATTCTCCGGTCCGGAAATTATATCCAAAGACGGGGAAAACATTGCCATAGACATTTCCTATGATACGTATTTAGTGGAAAAAACAGGACAACTTATTCTCAAAAGCGGAAATCACTATGCCTATATTGACTTAACCGGGAAAAGTAATTTTGAACAAAAAGATATTTCAGGCAGTCCGGTTTATTCCGAAGGTACTTCCCGTTCTTCCTTCGAAGTAACGGAAGCCGAAGGATTCACTCCGGATATGAGTAAAGGGTACACACTGGAATTCCGGATCAAATCCAATCACGACAATTCAAGATTCAGTCCTTATGCAATTACCTGGGATGGGACGGGCTTCATGTCGTTTTTTGAAAGAGAGCGGTTTGGTATGGAATCTCAGTCATTCGGTACCTGGGATGATTATCCATTTGTAAATGAAATGTATTACTACCAGGGTGGAGGCACTTTCTATCCGGACGAAGAATACCATACATACCGATATGTAGTGGCACCTGACAAAGCTATTTCCGTATATCGTGACAGAACACTGGTAAAAAGCTTTTATAGTACTGATTTTGGCCTACAAGCGGATTTTATTGAAGGATATGACGGGGAATATGTAGATAATTTATTAACAAATCCAGACTTCGAGGGATATGTGGATTTAATCAGTGATGTTTCTTCGGGTATTGCCAGACATATTAAAGGATGGAAAATTAAAATCGGTGACCGTTGGAATTCCTACCAGAAAGTTGTGAACCAGGAAATTATTGCCGATGGGGAACATTATGATATCACAAATAAAATTCTGGAAATGAATATGTATGAATGGGATACCGCATGGGGAGCCAATGAAATCAGCCAAATGGTGGATGTCGTGCCGAATGAAACCTATACCTTCTCTGCAATGGCAAAAAATCGTCCGGTATCCAGTGGCCAGGATGCAGGTAAGTTTAAAGGTTCTATCAGACTGCAGGAAATAGCAGCAGATGGAAGTGTGGTAGACGAAAAAATAGAATCCTTTACCAGCGAAGACTGGCACGAATATTCTTTATCTTATACTACAACAGGTACAGCTAAACAACTTCGGGCTGTCCTTTATCTGGAACGTTCCAGTGACCAGAACGGTTGGGGAATTTATTCCAATATGGCTGTAAATTATGCCAGATTAACCGGAAAGAAGAATACTTCGTATGCCCAGAAAATCGGATTTTCAGGACAACTTAACACGGATGTGGAATACTTTACTTATGACCTGACCGGTCCGTATGCTCCTATTGATAGTGAAATAATAGGAATAATTGTCGCTCCGTCTGCGATCGGGGACGTGGAAGATAAAGACGATATCAAAGCAAGCATTAGTTATGGAATACTTTTCCTTGATAATGTGCCTGCTTCTTCTCAGGTCGATATATATAACACCAACGGCCTTCCGGTAACAAAAGTGACGGAATACAACGGACAGGGAATTACCTTACCTATGAAGGGTGTGTATATCATAACTGTAAAAAATGGTACGGAATCTCAATCTTTACGCGTGATCTATTAATCTTTAAAATTTCTCCGGATCTTGTTAAGATCCGGAGAAATATATTTTTTTTAATTTATACTACTCAAAAAAGATGTATAAAAAGAATCCGGAATCAGTCAAAGCCTTACATCCTGATTCTTAACGCCTGCATCCTGGTTATAAAAATTTCTATTATGAAATATATTTTATTATTTACTATTACTCTTTTTTCTTTTTCTTTTTTTAACCTGTATGGCTATACTAATATTACTCCGGGAGAAAGATGGAATGATACCAATGGCGTACAGATAAATGCCCATGGCGGTTGTGTTGTGTTTCATGAAGGAGCTTATTACTAGTTCGGAGAAGACCGGAATCAATTCTATTGCAACGGAATCAGTTGTTATAAATCAACAGACCTGTACAACTGGACAAAACTGGGACTGGCTTTGACACCAACAGGCTCCCAGGACCCGGACGGGAATGATATCTGGCCCGGACGTACCCTGGAACGTCCGAAAGTAATCTATAACGAAGAAACACAAAAATGGGTGATGTGGATCCATTGGGAAAACGGAGAACATTACGGAGATGCGAAAGTATGTGTTGCTTATAGTGATAAAATAGAAGGACCTTATACATTTTATAAAACCTTCAGACCGAATGGACATGACTCCAGAGATCAGACTTTGTTTAAAGATACGGATGGAAAAGCATACCATTTCGGATCAACGGATATGAATACCAATATGCTTGTTTCGGAACTTGATAAAGACTTTTTAGAAGTAACAGGGAATGAAACAAAAATATTAATGAGACTGCAATATGAAGCACCTGCCATTTTTAAAGTAGGGGATATTTATTATGGTCTTTTCTCAGGATGTACCGGTTGGGACCCTAACCCGGGACATACTACCTATAGTTATGAAATAATGGGAGAGTGGATTACCGGTGACAATTTTTGCATAGATAACGGAAGGGAAACTACCTACCGTTCTCAAAGCACCTATGTCTTTCAGGTAGACGGATATGAAAATGCTTTTGTATATATGGGAGACCGATGGGTTTCAACCAATCCGGGCTCTTCGAATGTGGTATGGTTACCTTTAAGTATCCGTTCCGGTTATCCCACTGTAAAATGGAGAGATAGTTGGGATTTATCTGTCTTTGAAGACTGGAACAGGTATAAAAGGGCGAAAGAGATAATTCCTGAAAATAACTATCTTTTACTGGATAAAACATCCGACAGATTTATTTCCCGGAATGCTTCCGGGGATCTGGTAATTGCAGATGATGACGAAACAAAGAATATTAATTTTCATATTATCCGGACAGAAAAATCTTATACATACAAAATTCAAGAAACCGACTCCGGGAATTTCCTCGAATCCTTCTATGGAGCTTTGCGATTATCCGCGGAAAGTGAAGCTGAATCACAGGAATGGCTGTTTATTTTGCAGGAAGACGGGTATTATCATATAAAGAATAAAAATGAAGATAAATACCTGGCTGTATCCGGAAACGAGACACTGCATAATACTTCTTTATACCTGAGTAATGAAGGAAGAGCCCGGTCTTTTGCCCTATATTTCGATTCCGGAAATTTCCTCTATGAAGAAGCGGAAATATACACGATAGAATACCATGCTGAAATAAAAAGACTGGTTCAGGAACAGACGGATTTCTTAACTTCAATGGAGGATATATATACGGACAGCAAAGAAATAATTGAGTTGTATCCTTCCGTCAACACAGGTCGTTTTTCTCTTTCCTCTTCCTCTACAGCCTTTCAGGATAAACAAGTAGAGCTTATTCTATATGAAGGGATGACAGGAAAACAGATGTATACTACGTCCGAATATCTTTCCGGTAATTCCACGGAAATTGACTGGTCCGGAAAACTAGCAGAAGGAATCTATCTTCTTAAAATAATATCGGGAAATAAGGTTTCAGTAAAGAAAATGATCGTAAAATTCCAATAAAAGAATGAAGAACCGCATCCATTTCCTTTTTCCGTTGCTACTCTGTGTGTTTGCTGTTTTCCCGGTATGGTCACAGCAACAATACACAAAACTTCCGACCCTTTATCTTACTACGGATAATGGACTGGACCCATACAGCAAAAAGATTTATCAACCGGGGAGAATTATCGTCAAAAGTGCTATCGCTTCGGAAGAACTGGATATGGGAATGGAAATCCGGGGTCGGGGAAATTCTACCTGGAATTCCGATAAAAAGCCTTACCGGATAAAACTGAATAAAAAATACAATTTACTGAATAATGCAGCCAAAGCAAAAAGCTGGGTATTATTAGCCAATGATTTTGACAAGACATTAATCCGGAATGCCGTCGCCATGAAAGTCAGTGAGCTGGTAGGAATGGAATTTACTCCTTCCGTTCGTTTTGTAGATGTCGTATTAAATGGAAAATATATCGGAAACTATATGCTGACAGACCAGGTAGAGGTAAGAGAAAACCGGGTACCTGTAGAAGAACAGGAAGCCGGTGTACTTACCGAACCGGAAATTACCGGAGGATACCTGATTGAAATAGACGGATTTGCCGGAGATGATCCTAATTGGTTCCGGACAAAAAAAGGGATGCCGGTTACTATTAAATATCCGAAGGATGAAGAATTTGCACTGGCACACTATAATTACATTGTTGATTTCACTCAACGCTTTGAAGATGCCTTGTTCTCAGAGAATTTTACAGACCCGGAAAAAGGATACCGGGCACTTGTTGACGAAGAATCGCTCATTAACTGGTATATTGCCTGTGAACTTACGGGAAATTCCGATTCTTTCTGGAGCACTTATATGTATAAGTTTCGCGGAGAAGATAAGTTTTACATCGGTCCTTTGTGGGATTTTGATATTGCTTTTAATAATGACAGTCGTTTAGGGGATGCTACCGGAAAACTGATGCGGGAACATGCCCATGAACCTAAAACATGGATCAAACAAGTATGGAAAGATGACTGGTTTAAAAAAGAAGTATATAACAGATGGATGGAAATTCTGGAAAATGATGCGTTGAATATCCTGTTAAACTACGTGGATGAAACCGCTTTGCTGATCTATGATTCCCAGAAACTGAACGAAGAGAAATGGCACCGGGTAAATGGAGATTATATGGCTCAGGTCGATAAACTAAGGACTTACCTGCAGCAACGGGTAGCCTTTCTGACATCCAGTTTTGAATCGGATGTGCCTGTGCCACCCTCAGGTCCTTTTGTTCCGGATAATTTTTATTATATGATCATGAATGTAGGATCGGGAAATATAATTGATGTGGCAGATTCCTCACGGGAATCAGGTGCCGTATTGCAATTAATGAATCCAAGCGCAGAAGATAAAGGAAGCCAGCAGTGGGAATTCAGATACATAAAAGGATTACCGGATGATATGTTCCAGGTTATCAATAAAAACTCCGGCCTGGCAATGGCAGGGAATGGAAAATCCGAAAATCTGATCCAGATTTACCCCGATGATGAAGATGATAACCAGGTGTGGCAGGTGGTTCCTGTCTTGTCCGGAGATAAATATGGAATCGTAAACATGAAATCGGGATACTCTGTAAATAACAGTGGAGGCAGCACTTCGGAAGGAACGCCTGTCATTGAATATGACAAACGGCTGGAGGAAAGCCAGAACCAGCAATGGTTCCTGATGAAAAGAGATGAACTGAGGACAACAGCTATTCCGGAAATGGAAAATAAAGGAAACGTATTTCACATATGGCAACATCCGTCAGCAGAGCATCTTACTTTCCGGCTGGAAACAACCGGTGATATCCGGGTTACACTGACCGGTATAGACGGAGCCAGGGTATTTGAAAAGAAAATAAAAAAAGAAGAAAATAAGACAGAATATATGATTCCGATTTCCGGTATTACATCCGGTTTATACATTATAAAAATAAATACAGGAGAAGATAAGTATGTGAGAAAAATATATATAAAAAACAAGTAATTTTTAAAGATAAGCAAGCGATACATAACAGAAAGGAAATCTCTGAACGGAAAAATTTCCTTTCTGTTTTCCCTTTTATTCCGGAGTATGTAATTTCTGATATAGCAAGAGTTTCTTTTCACCGGAAGTTTCGATAATTGATATTGTATAGAGGGATAAAAAAATAAAAAACCTTTAAAAAGGCACATAAAGTTTGTTGAAATAAAGAGGATGAAGGAGTAATTTGCATTTTATGCAAAAAAAGGAATATTTTTACTTTTTAATCACTCCATATTATTTATAGTATCCATGAAATCTACGAACAAAAAAAAATCTCTGAAAAGAAAGAAAAGTGTTTTTCCGGTGATTGAGCTGTCTTTCCGCTCTTACCGGAATATATGTATTATGTTATTTATCCTTTTAGCCTATCACTTAACCTTATGCTGTAATTACAACTTTTTAATCTGGGCGGAAGAATTATCCCTATTTATACCCGGACGGTTATTTTTTGATAGACATGTCATTGTACCGGGTGGTTTGCTGAGTTATGCCGGTTCTTTTCTTACCCAGTTTTTTTACCTGCCTGTTTTAGGATGTACCTTATTTATCCTTTTATTATTCCTGTTGCAGTATCTTGTCCGGACCACATTCTGCATTTCCGGAAAATATACCGGTCTTTCTTTCATTCCGTCGGGTATGTTATTATTATCCGTTACCCAGGTGGAATATTTGCTTCATACATTAAAAACTCCCGGTTATTTATATGCCGGTTTGCTGGGAATCACAGTTACGCTTTTATTTTTCATCCTGTACCGGAAAATAAATTTCAGACCACTGAAATCAATCTTACCGGTTATTTATATAAGTACGTATCAGTTCTTCGGATTTTATACGTTACTCGCTGTTTTTTTATGTGTCCTCTATGAAATATTATTTTTTATAAAAGATAAAAATACTTATCGTTTCTTTCCTGTTGTAACAGGCTTATTCATGATTTTAGTCGTGCCTTATATTTCTTATGTCTATACGAATATCCGGATTCAATGGCAGGAGATTTATATTGCCGGCTTACCTAAGTTCTACTTTACACAGGATGAGCTTATTTACTGGATTCCATTTCTTATCTTGTTTTTCTCTATTTTGTTCTTTTTCGTTTTTTTATTAAAAAAACAGCCTGTAGAAAAAGAGGTCAAAATACCTCTCCTAAACAGGGATACCTTTATTTTTATTATCCTGTTAGCCGGAATCTACCTGGGGTCCTATAGAAATGAGAATTTTAAAACCGAACTTAAAATGACCCGTGCCGTAGAAAATAATGATTGGGAGAAAGTTATCTCTCTGGGAAAAGAATTAAAATCAAGCCCCACCCGATTGATCATTATGTACCAGAACCTGGCGTTGTATAAATTGGGAAGGGCAGGCGATGAAATGTTTGCCGTAGATAATGTATCTGTTCTCCCGAAAACAAAGCGCCCTACCCTTATCTTAATGCATCTGGGAGCAAAACCGGTTTATTTCCAGTACGGAAAAATAAATTACTGTTACCGGTGGTGCATGGAAGATATGTCTGAATATGGCATGAATGTCAATTTATTAAAGTATATGGTGAAGTGTGCGATTATGAATGAAGAATTTCCCCTGGCACGGAAATACAATAATGTGTTGAAGAAGACATTCTTTCATAAAAACTGGGCGGAAAAATATCAGAAGTACATAGATAATCCCGAATCCGGAGAAAATGATCCGGAAATGAAAGCGATCCGTCCTTTAATGGCATATGACAATGTGTTGGATGGAGACGGCGGCTTACTGGAAATTTATCTTCTTAATAATTTTGCTTATCTGGAAGGTGGACCGCCTGAATTAGTAGAACTTTCCCTGCAATGCAATCTTATCCTTAAAAATATAGAACGTTTCTGGCCACGGTTTTTCTTATATGCAAGAACACACAAACGACTTCCTGCTCATTATCAGGAAGCCGCTCTGTTATACTCCCATCTGGAAAAAAAGGTAGACATAAGTAAAATTAATTTTGATCAGGAAATAGTAGCCAGATTCAATCAACTGGTCACACTTTCGGAAACTTATCAATACCGATCGGATGAAGAAAATAGAAAAGCCTTTAAACCTGTTTTCGGAGATACATACTGGTATTATTATTTTTTTATTAAAGATATAAAATCTAATTAAAATGAAAAGCAATACTCTTTATTACATCATAGCCTCCCTCCTGTTCTTTTTATTTGCTTCCATACCTGTAAAAGCAGATAACTGGCATCTCCTTAATGTATTGTCTACTGCAAACGGCCTTACCTCCGATGGTGTCACACAAGTGTATCAGGATAAAGAAGGATATATCTGGATTGCTACGACGGATGGATTATGCCGGTACGACGGCTACCAGTTAAAAACCTATAAAAGTAACCTGTATACACCGGGATTACTATCAAGCAATAAAATTACAATGGTTGCGGAGGATGATGATAACAACCTTTGGATCGGAACATCCAATGGCCTGAATGTGCTGAATAAAATAACAGGAGAAATAAAACAGATCGATCCGGCAAAACTTGAAAACAATATGATCCAGGTAGTATTGACAACAAAAAACAATGATGTCTGGATCGGGACAGCTAACGGATTGCATAAATATGTACCGGAAACGGATTCTTTTCTGTATTTTAATAATAGTAATACGAGTTATAAGTTATCCGGCAATGACATTAAGACATTAATTGAAGACCGGAAAGGAAATATCTGGATCGGAACCTGGAGCGAAGGAATTACCCGTTTTGATCCTGTTAAAAATATTTTTTATAATTATCCACCTGTTAATCCTGCAAATTCAGCCCATGTCATCTTTGAAGACAATAAAGGCAATATCTGGGTGGGTAGCTGGGGCTACGGGCTTTTCCGGCTTGAAAACCCTTACGATCCCCGGAAGGTAAAATATATCCGGTATGCGCATGACAGAAATGATCCCGGAAGTCTGTCCGATAATATTGTGTATGCCTTGTCACAGGATTTGAATACGAACACCCTGTGGGTCGGAACCCGGAGCGGGTTAAGCATTTTAAACAGCAAAAACGATCCTTCTTCTTTTACCAATTATCTTCCCGGCCAAGCGGAACAATCAATTTTATACAATGAAGTAAACTCTATTCTCCGGGATAATTCCGGACTTATGTGGCTAGGGACACTCGGGGGTGGGGTAAATATCGTAAACACACAGGAAAATATGTTTAACCTCAATACGCTGGCAGAAGTTAAAAACACCTTTTCCACCAACTCGGTAAGGTGCCTGTATATTGATGACAATAGCAACATCTGGATGGGAATCGGTAGTTACGGCCTTGTTTCTTATGATATCAACAAAGACCGGTATACCTTTTACGAAGATCATCCGGATTTCCGGGAGCATCCTCTTCGTTCCACGGTTTATTATACCATGCAACCTTATAATTCGGACGATTACTGGTTTGCTACTCACGGAGAAGGTATTTTTATTTATAATCCCACCCTTTCCGGAAAGAAAGTGAAAAATATCACAGTCAATTCTGCCCCCTGGCTTACGAACGATTGTGTATATTATCTGAAGGAAGATTGTAACAAACACATCTGGATCGGTACGACGAACGGGATAAGTATATACAATCCTGAAACCGATGAAGGAACCGCATATCCGTTTCTGGGAAATGAAAATAACGGATTGAGGAATTATACGATTTATTGTATCGAAGAAGGAAGTTCCAGCACCATGTGGCTGGCAACCAGTGAAGACGGGGTAGTACGGGTAGAGAAAGATCCTTTTACTTCCAACGTCCTGGGATTTTACCATTACAATGTGGCAAACGGAAAATTAAACAATGATTATACCCAGTACATATACAAAGATTCCAAAGGACAGGTCTGGCTGGCCTCCGATGGCGGCGGATTAAGCGTCTATGATGCCGGGAAGGATACTTTTATCTCTGTCCATCAAAAATATAATCTTCCGGGAGATATTGTATATAATATTATTGAAGATGAACAGGGAAATCTGTGGTTGGGGACAAATGCCGGATTAGTCGTTTTGAAGTTTACTTCTGTCCTGATGGGAAGAGAGGGTGTTCAGGTACGGCAATATACGGTTTCTGACGGACTACAGGGAAATTCTTTCAACAGGGCTGCCGTATTCAAAACAGGCTCCGGTGAACTCTTTTTCGGAGGGCATAAAGGATACAATAGTTTTTATCCGGACAGGCTATATGACAATGATGCCGTAGCGTCTGTCGTAATAATGGACATTAAAATATTCAATAAATCGTTGGAACTGCTGAATAAAAAATTAAGAGCTAAAATTTCAGACCATGCTCCCGGATATACCAGAGAAATCAGGCTTCCCTATAATTATAATAATTTCAGTATTGAGTTCGCAGCATTAAGTTATTCCAACTCTATGCAAAATAAATATGCTTATATGCTGAGTGGCTTCGATAAGGAACTTCAATATACGGATGCCAGCAGGCGGTTTGCCTCTTATAATAATCTTCCGGGTGGTACCTATTTTTTCAATCTCAAATCATCCGGTGAAAACGGAGTTTGGAATGATATTGACTCCATGCTGAAAATTGTTGTACTCCCTCCCCCATGGCTTACCTGGTGGGCTTTCCTTATTTATTTTATTCTCCTGATTACCATTCTGTATTTCAGTCTGAAAATAGCAAATAGCAAGATCACATTAAAAAATGCCCTGCGGGTAAGGGATATCGAAAAACAGAAAATAGAAAAGCTGAATTACGCCAAACTCCAGTTCTTTACAAATATCACGCATGAATTCTTAACGCCTTTAACCATCTTATCCGCTTCGGTGGATGAATTGAAAATCATATCTCCTCAGCATAATGACTTTTATGTGGTAATGAATAATAATATAAACCGGCTTATACGACTGCTACAGCAAATTCTGGAATTCAGGAAAGCAGAAACCGGTAACCTGAAATTAAAAGTAACAAAAGGAGACCTGGCTGCTTTTGTAAAATCAGGGGTGGAAAGTTTCAAACCGCTTATGAAAAAGAATAAGATCCATTTCTCCCTTAATTGTGATCCCGAAAGTATTTCCGCCTATTTCGATCATGATAAAATGGATAAGATCCTGTTCAATTTGTTATCCAATGCTTCCAAATATAACAAACAGGGTGGATTCATTCAGGTAAATGTATATTATGCCCCGGATGATGAAAGCAAAATAGTCATTTCCGTAAAAGATAATGGAGCCGGTATTCATCCCCACAAAATGAAAAGTCTTTTCAAACGCTTTTATGAAGGAGATTACAGGCGTTTCAACACCATTGGTACGGGAATCGGGTTGTCACTAACAAAAGACCTGGTAGAATTACACAAAGGAACTATTGCCGTAGAAAGTGAAGTCGGGACCGGGACAACATTTTTTGTCACTATTCCCGTAAAAAAAGAAGCATACACAAAGAATGAGATTGATGAGTATATCTATACCCCCAAGACTGTTGTCTCGGAAACGGAAGAAAAAGAAATCCCGGAAAAACAGGAACAGAAAGAACATACCCTGCTACTGATTGAAGATAATGAAGAACTATTGAAAGTAATGGTCAAATTACTCAGCCGTGAATATAATGTATATACCGCCCGGAACGGAAAAGAAGGAATTGAAATTCTGGAGGCCGAATACATCGATCTGGCGGTTTCCGATATTATGATGCCGGAAATGGATGGAATTGAATTCACGAAATATGTAAAAACAAAATTTGAAACCTCCCATGTCCCGGTAATTCTGTTAACCGTAAAAAGTAAAGAAGAAGACCGGATTGATGCCTATGATTCGGGTGCGGATGGCTTTATCAGCAAACCGTTTAATCTCAATCTGCTTCATTCTAAAATAAAAAATCTCCTGAAGACCAAAGAACGGAATGCCCAGGAATTTAAGAAACAATTTGTATTTGAAGCAAAAGAAATGAATTATACCAGTATGGATGAAGAATTCCTGAATCGTGCGGTGGATTGTGTCCATACTCATATTGATGATCCCGGTTTTGATCAGCAGCAATTTGCCGATGCACTCGGAACCAGTAAATCTACGTTGTACAAAAAACTCAAATCCCTAACCGGTCTCAATACTTCTTCTTTCATCCGGAATATCCGGCTAAAAACAGCATGTAAAATTATCGATGAAAAGAAAAGAATCCGTATTTCCGAATTAGCCTATGCGGTAGGATTCAATGATCCGAAGTATTTTAGTGCCTGTTTCAAAAAAGAATTCGGAATGATCCCTTCTGAATACCTGGAACAGATACTGGCCACAAATCAACCGGAAACAAATAAGACAAACGGGAAAGAACCTTAAAATAGTATAGAAAATATGAATTACAAAAAAATATATCCGGAAAATCTTTCTGTGCAGATTACACTGAATTACTTTAAACCGAAAAATGGAATAGGAGAATACCATTCGTTCATAGAACTTACGGATCCGTTGATTCCGGTTAAGGAACAGTTCTGTCAGACGGAGCAGGCTATTAAACACTTGGAAAAAATATCCGGTTTTGAAAAGATGAAAATTATCTGGAAGAGGTATTTTCTGAGTGATGCGGTAAATCAGGCTTCCCTTATTCCGGTTGCGGAGAAAGAAGCGGTTTCTCTGGTACAACAACCACCCTTAAACGGAATGAAGCTGTCAGTATGGATATATGCAGTGGAGCAGGGAAACGGATTCCGGGAAAAGAATACTTTTTTAATGAAAAGAAATTCTTATCTCCATATTTTTCATACCCGAATGCATTCCCGTAACGGAAATTCGTTTTCCCAGACAAATAAAATATTCAGGGAATATAAAAAGGAATTGGAAAAAAGAGGAAATACGTTAAAAACAAATTGTATCCGGACATGGCTATTCGTTCAGAATGTGGATATTCACTATCAGGGAATGGTAAAAGCAAGAACAACCCTTTTTGAAAAAGAAGGAATGACCGGAGATACGCACTATATAGCCAGCACGGGAATTGAAGGACGATACATATATCCGGAAGTCATCGTCCTTATGGATGCGTATGCGATTTCCGGTTTGAAGGAAGGACAGGTAAGCCATCTTCATGCCCTTACTCATCTCAACCCTACTCATGAATACGGCGTAACATTTGAAAGAGGAACAGTAGTTTCCTATGGAGATCGCCGACATATATTTATCTCAGGGACAGCCAGTATCAATAACAAAGGGCAGATCCTGCATCCATTAAATATAAAAAAACAAACCGGCCGTGTCCTGGAAAATATAGAAGCTTTATTATCAGAAGCCGGAGCGACCATGGCTGATATTGCTTATTTTATTATCTATCTCAGAGATACAGCAGATTTCCTGACCACAGACAGGTATTTTAAAGAGAACTATCCGCAAGTACCGGCTGTGATTTTACTGGCACCCGTCTGCCGTCCCGGTTGGTTAATTGAAATAGAATGTATGGCATTAAAAGAAAATACGGAAAAGCAATATGAAAAATTTTAACGGGCTTTAAAATACTTCCCAGGTTTATTCTTTAAAATAGAAAACACCATATCCCATACAAATGAATAGTTGTATGGGATAGAGTGTTCTGTGCCTATAAATACTGGAAGATAATTTATAGCAGGAAAAGAAAATATTTCATTTGTTTTTCAGGCAGTCTTAAAATCCGATATATTTCCTATTTTTGTTTACTAAAAATATAAAAACAGGAATTGTCCTATCTATTGAAAAAGCATAAAATGGAAGAAAAATATAACGTAGGAACATTAATTTACGATGGAAATATTTATGATGGCATGAATACAGAAATAGTTGACTTGCCATTTTATTCCCGTTGGCTTAGAAAAAGAAAGAAGGGTACCATTCTTGAATTATGTTGTGGTACCGGTCGACTGACTATTCCTCTTGCACAGGAAGGATATTCTATAACCGGCGTTGATAATAACACATCGATGCTGAAACAAGCCAGAGAAAAAGCAAACGAATGGAACGTTCCTGTAAAGTTTATGGAATCTGACATAAGATTTTTAGATTTACCGGAAGTGTATGATATTATTTTTATCCCGTTTAATTCCATTCATCATTTATATAATAATGAGGATTTCTTTGATGTATTACTAAAGGTAAGGAAACATCTGAAAGACGATGGATATTTCTTATTTGATTGTTTTAATCCTAATATTCACTATATCGTACATTCAGAAAAGGAAGAAAAGATGATTGCTGAATATTCAACCAAAGATGGGAGAGATGTAGTGGTAAAACAGACCATGGTTTATGAAAATAAAACTCAGATTAATCGTATAAAATGGCATTATTTTATAAATGGGAAATTTGATTCTATTCAAAATATGGATATGCGACTGTATTTTCCAAAAGAATTAGATACCTATTTAAGTATGCATGAATTTAAAATTATTCATAAATTCGGTGGCTTTGAAGAAGAAATATTTGAAGACAAATCCGAGAAACAAATATTGGTATGCAAAAAGAATTGCCGTGTTTAATTGCCGTGGGCTAAGACAGCACGGCACTCAAGTTGACAACATTGGATAATATGTCAATGTGCCAATGTGATAATGTGATAATGTGATAATAAGATAATGTGGGAATATACTACTATGTGCATAATCATTTTACTGACAAGCCACGGAGTGGCGCCATGTTATTAGCCGTGAGGCCTCAGCACACGGCACTCATTAAACAAAACAAAAGAGGTTATTCCTTTAAAATAAGAATAACCTCTTTTTGTTTTTCAAGGGTATCAGCCCCATGTAAAAAGAGCAATGTCCCTCAATCAATGCTTTTTAGCCACGGAGTGGCACCATGTCATTAGTCGTACTGCCTTAGCACACGGCACCGCTATTTCTTAGCCCTTTCCGGCATTTTTATACTAAGCGGTTTTTCTTTCCGAAGCATCCTGGCAGCTTCACCGGTCAGCCAGAGGTAATGGTCGGAAGGCTGTCCATCCAACCCGATAAACTGAGCATATTCACTTACCGGGGGATTGTCGGAACATTTGAAAATGGCAGTACCTTCGTTTACCTCATCAAACATGGCCATGTACAACATCTCCGCACCACTCATCAAAGCGGTAGCGATCTGCTGCCAGTAAAAACGCCCTCCCTGACGGGGAATGGAACCGGCCGGCTTTATATCATCCGGAAATTCATAACGGCTAAGATTATGCCAACTGAACCCGGGAGTTATACAGGGAACATAATCCACATTATTTTCTCTGCACCATTTCATATCTCCCAGCATCACATCCCTGTACCGGTCCATGTCGTTATGCAGAAGGGGGGTAAAACGCTGTACCGTCCACGGAAGCACGATATCCGCACTCTTTATAATTTCATGGAGATACGGATCGGGCACACAGTCCGCATTCAACTCCCGCCAGAAGGTAGGCACTCCGAGCATGACACTGCACCCGCCATAGACCGGATCATTTTTCAGGAAATCAATTAACCGTTCAATGCCAATGCTACGGATATTATACGGACGGTCAGGAAAACCGATTCCCCAGATTGCTACTAATGGTTTCCCATTATGGTGAAGATAAGTTTTTGCACCTTTCTGATTGGTGACACCTAATGAATCTACGAGGTACTTCCAGTCTTCAATCAACGTAGAACAATCCTCCCCGGATCCGGGCAATCCGGATAAATCATACATGACAGCAATGGCCCTTTCATAAGAAGAAGCAGCTTTAAAAGCATGCTTTAGTACGATAGCAGAGGCATCCTGACGGGATTCGGGCTTTGCAGCTCCGAAAAACCGTTGCATAAATACTCCATCGACCCCATATTCCTGCATCCATTTGAAATGAAGGTCTACGGTACTTTCATCGGCAGAATTGAAAAAACGGGCTACCGAACCATCGGCATGTTTCAGTCCTGTAGGATAGGTTTGCTTGTATTCACTTACATCCGGCCACATATCAATCCGGATTGTTTTTTCATCCGGATACATAATCTTGTTTTCCGGTAACCGAAACCATCCCTGATAACCGGACATCACTAATCCTTTATAGGATGGATACCGGGTTGTTGTCGCGTGTTTAAGCTGCGCGTTCAGCCCAAAGGAACAAAAGGCTGCCGCTACTACTAGTAAATGTTTTGTTTTCATGATCTATTTTTGTGTTGTGTGTTTGAATATTGTTTTAATTTATGAATGGGTTTATTAACCGTGGGTAAACCCTACCCCTTTTCCTTCGGAAAAGGTACTTCCCTTCAAGGAAGGGAAGAGTTGGCTGGTATTTTATCTTTAGCATACACCCAAAGATAAGCCGCGCACCAACTCTCCCCTCGAAGAAGATACTATGTAAATAATCAAATTTGTTTTG
>JAJQEC010000050.1 GCA_021201815.1 Candidatus Azobacteroides sp.
CATGCAAACGTACGAGGGGAGTACCTTTTGGCTCCGCCAAAAGGGGTGGGGTTTGATGATAACAATCTTATTTATCTTACCAAAAAAGTATATCAATCATGAGTTAACCCTACCCCTTTTGACGAAGTCAAAAGGTACTTCCCTTCAAAGAAGGGAAGAGTGGGGTTAAATTATACTAATTTCTTTCCCGGAAATCCTTCCGGCTCTTTTTAATACTGGAATGTTTCTTTTAATTTATCATGAATATCATTTCAGACTTGTTTGATCAGTTCTTCAGTGGTAAGGTCCTGAGGATAGACCGGCTTCCGAAATTCTACTGTAATGGGCGCATTTACCTTAGGAAAGCGGGAACCTTGTGGAAGAGCCTCATAGGCTCCGTTTATGGTGACAGGCACCACCGGGACATTCAATTGGGTACTCAGGATCGCAAAGGTTTTTTTGAACTCTCCGAGTTTTCCGTTCGGAGAACGGGTTCCTTCCGGGAAAATAATAATATTATTGCCTTTTCTCAGTACTTCTGCCAGCTTTTGGATGGATTCTTTCAGTCCTTTATCAACATCCATTACGATAATATTATTATGATCGGCCAAAAAACGCAGGAAGCCATTGCTGACATGCTTTTTCTTGGCATAAAAGAATGTTTTTTTCCGGACTTTATATTTAAGATAAGAAGTAACAAACAATGCATCAAAAAAGCTCTGATGGTTCGGAGCAATAATACACGGACCTTCCGGTATATTTTCCATTCCACGCCCTTTCAGGCGGAAATAAAGTTTGAAAAGGCCTTTTGCCGATTCTGAAATCATATAGTGCGTCAGCCAGGTACGGGGCAATTCCACATCGGATTTTTCCTTTAATACGTCTTCCCAGTTTACATCTTCCTGTTTAAACCACTTCTGTTCCATCTCGATATAAGCTGCGAGGTCTCTTACGGAAGTGAACCGTGACAATTCCTCTTCAATCGTAATTCCGAAATTCTGCTCGATATAATCAATGAGGCTTAACCGTCCCAGAGAATCCAGGGCAAGGTCAAATGTCAGGTGATGATGAGGGAGCACTTTTCCTTCGACCTGCGTTTCAATAAAATTCTTAAGAGCTACGTATTCTTCTGTCACCGTAAACACTTCGGCTTGTTTTTCTACCCGGCTTTTTTCGATTAATTCCTGAAGTTTAAAACGTTGAATTTTCGAAAGTCGTGTTTTTGGCAATTCAGCGTCGGTAAGAGTGAATTGCATAATATTCTTATACGTGCTTTGTTTCTTATTAAATTCTGCAATGACTTTTTCCCGGAAATAAGCCTCTTCATCCTCTATTCCCAATTCCGTCAATTTCTGCCGGTCAGGAAGAATAATAGCATGCAGATGTTTATTATAAAGAAACACTCCGGCTTCCCGTATGGTATCAAATTCCTTTTCCAGTTTTGATTCCAGCTCCACCGGATTAATATTTTCCCATTAGGAAGTACAATCAGTTCTTTTTTACGGCCGGTAATAAACAGATAACCATCCTTATCAAAATACCCCAGATCACCTGTATAGAGCCAGCCATCTCTGAGAGCTGCCCTTGTCTCTTCGGGCTGATTGTAATATCCCGACATGATATTATCACCTTTGGCCACAATTTCACCGTTTCTTATTTCCACAGCCAGACCCGGCATGGGAAATCCAGGAGAACTTACCCTGACCTTTCCTGGATGGGAAAAAGTAATCAAAGGAGCTGCTTCTGTCATTCCATATCCTTCCAGAACTTCAAAACCTACTGTTTTGTAAAAGGTACCGACAGGTTTGGGAAGCGAAGCTCCACCACATACCATAAACATCATTTTTCCTCCGAATCCGTCATGGACTTTCTTAAATATCTTCCTGGAAAGATTCCGGTTTCCTATAATACGTGCTATCTGATAGACAGTCCGTGTGAGGAAAGAGGCATCTATTTTACTTTTTAATCCGCTACGGATCAATTCATACAAACGGGGAACGCCAATCATGATAGCTACCTGATTTTTCTGCAGTGTTTCCAGCAGATCCGATGTTTGCATAGAAGGACAGATTACTACTGAGCTTCCTACGTAAAAAGGAGCTACCAGAGAACCCATCAGGGGAAGGATATGGTGCAAAGGTAGCAGGATTAATACCTGCCTGTCTGCTGTGAATATTTCGACTTCTTTTGATACACCGTCAATGATCGTAATCAGATTTTTATAAGACAACATTACCCCTTTGGGGTTTCCTGTAGTACCTGATGTATAAATGATGAGGGCTGTTTTATCAGGATCAGCAGGCATTTTCCATTGAATATTCTCATCTTCCGACAATGGAAAATCTTCCATATAATAGATTTCAGGGTTAGCCTGAAGCATGGGAGTGATCTCTTTGATATTTTGTTCCAGTTTAGGACTTACAAAAAGAATATCCGGATTGCAATCATTTATAATATAGGCGACATCTTCTATAGGTGCCATGTATTCGATAGGAACCACAATACAGTCGTTCATCCAGCCTGAGTAGAAAGCAGTAAGCCACTCCAGGCTATTTTCTCCGTATACTCCTATAATCTTACAGGATTTATCCTTATATAATCCGGCATATATATAAATCCGTTGTAGAAATTCTTTGTAAGAAATATGGCCATTCCGGGTGATGACCGCCGTTTTTAATATATCCTGGACCTTTATCATTTAGTTTTTCGATTTTAGCCTGTAAAAATAAGGCTTTTTTTTTACAATCAAGAGTTAGGAATCAAGAATCAAAACAGAGAAACGAAAGTGTTAAAGTTATTCCTTACTAGAATACTGCCTGAAAGCTGTATATCTATTATTCCTCCAGGCTCCTGATTCTTGCTTCCAAAAAAGGGGCATTCCGGAATCCGGATGCCCCTTTTAAATATTTTACTTTTATATCTGCCTATGAACAACGTAAACGCTGTCCGACTTTCAATGTTTTTTTCGTTGAAATATTATTCAGTTTACATAACTGTGCAACAGATATGCCATGCCTTTTAGCAATTTTACTTAATGTATCGCCTTGTTTTACTTTATAATATTTTACAGAACCAGCTGCATATTTGGTTGCATTCGCTTTTGTTGCCGCTGCTTTTTTACCGGAGAACACATAGGTATCCGCATGTGCCACCTGGTTTTTAAAATCAAAAACTTCTGCAGGATTAATCGGTTGTCCTTTTACACGGACTTCGAAATGAAGGTGAGGTCCTGTAGAACGTCCGGTATTTCCTCCCAATGCAATGGGTTGTCCTACTTCTACCATATCTCCTTCTTCCACAAGAAATCCGGATAAGTGTCCGTATACGGTTTCAAAGCCATTATGATGCCTTAAAACTACATAATAACCATATCCTTTTTTCTCAAACTTACACATCCGTACCTTTCCGGAAAAAGCTGCATAAATAGTATCACCAATCTGTACCTTTAAGTCTGTCCCATAGTGATATCTTCTTCCGCGGGGTCCGTAATTAGAGGTAATATACGTATCCGGCACAGGCATACTGTATTCCGAACAATCAATGATAAGAGAATCGGGCAATGCGCCCCCGCCATACGGGTTTACTCTTTGATTATTCCATACATCGCCATATAAATCCATTGCCGGGACTATGTCCATCTGTTCTTTCGCAATACTGTAAGACATCATCAGGGAATCGACCAGTTCTATTTCCTTCTTAATGTCTCCCTGAGCTGCGATAAGGTTCTGATGGGTGGTTGTATGTTGATTTACCTGTGATTTACTTTGTTGTGCGTTAGCTGTAAACGATAGGAGTGCGCAACTTCCTAATAATAAAAATAGTTTTTTTCTGCTTGCTCTTAAATTCATTTTCTAACCCTTAATTAATTTCGTCAGAAGCATACAGAAATGGTTGATTCGCCAATGAATACTCAAATAATTCCTCCGGTTTAAAAAACCTGGCAACTTCCGCAATAGCATTTTCAGGGGAATCGGATGTATGTACCACATTCTCCTGAATACTGATTCCAAAATCTCCGCGAATAGTTCCGGGAAGTGCTTCGCGACAATTGGTAGCTCCGCACATTGAACGAACAACATTTACTGCTTCCATGCCTCTCCAGCAACATAATACTACCGGTGCAGCCATCATAGAAGAAAGGATAGTTTGGAAAAAAGGTTTGGAACGAAGATGACTGTAATGTTCAGTCAGTATTTCCGGCGTTAGCTGTTGCATTTTCATGCCGACCAGTTGCAAGCCTTTCTTCTCAAATCGACTGATTACTTCTCCTATTAATCCTCTCTGTACTGTACCTGGTTTAAGTATTACGAAAGTGGTTTGCATTTAATAAACTTCTGTATCTAAGACTAATTTTGTTGCTCAAAGTTGCATTAATTTTTTTGAAAGAGGGAACATTATAACTTTTTTTCACACAACAGATGTCACTATTTACTAAAAACACCTAAATAAGACACTACAAATAAACAATTTAACCTGAAACATGTTATATAACATATTTCCACCCATTTAATAATATTTAACTAATAATTCCCCAGTTATAGATGCTTTTACGGCGTCTTTCCAGTTGTTTTATGATGATTTGATTTTCCGGTTTTTCCAGATGCGGATCGTCATCCAAAAAAGCATCTGCCACTTCGCGAGCATACTGCATAATCTGTGCATCTTTTACAATGTGGGCTATTTTAAGGTCGAAAGGATCACCGCTTTGTAAAGTCCCCTCCAGATCACCCGGACCTCTGAGCTTCAAATCCGCTTCCGCTATTTCAAACCCGTCGTTGCTATCCGTCATAATAGAAAGACGCTTTCTGGTATCTGCTGAAATATTATACGTAGTAGCCAGAATACAATAAGATTGGGAAGCCCCCCTCCCTACCCTGCCACGTAACTGATGCAGTTGGGATAATCCGAAACGCTCTGCATTTTCAATGATCATCACAGAGGCATTCGGCACATTTACCCCCACTTCTATCACTGTAGTAGCTACCATAATCTGAGCTTCATTTTTTACAAAGCGCTGCATCTGCTCTTCTTTTTCTACAGCCGGCATTTTTCCATGCACCATACACACTTCAAATTCGGGAAATATTTCTTTGATCTGTTCATATCCGTCTGTCAGGTTTTTATAGTCCATCTTTTCACTTTCCTGAATCAAAGGATACACAATATACACCTGTCGTCCGGCCTGCACCTGCTTGCGGATAAAATTGTAAAGAGAAGCCCGTTGATTTTCATGTTGTAAAATTGTCTGAATAGGTTTTCTTCCCGGAGGAAGCTCATCAATAACCGAGACATCCAGGTCTCCATATACCGTCATTGCCAGTGTCCGGGGAATAGGAGTAGCTGTCATAACCAGCACATGGGGAGGCATCGTGTTTTTCTTCCACAGCCGGGCCCGCTGAGCCACACCGAAGCGATGTTGTTCATCAATAATCACCATTCCCAGATTAGAGAAAACAACCGTATCCTCAATCAGGGCATGGGTACCGATCAGGATATGGATTTCTCCGGCCAGCAATGCTTCGTGAATTTCCGCCCTTTTCTTCTTTTTGGTAGAACCGGTCAGTAGCTCCACCCGGATATCCAATCCCTTCAGAAATTCCTGTATGTTTTCAAAATGTTGATTCGCCAGAATTTCGGTGGGAACCATCATACTCGCCTGAAAGCCATTATCAAGAGCCATCAGCATTACCATAAGGGCAATAAGGGTTTTGCCACTTCCTACATCTCCCTGCAACAGACGATTCATCTGTTTACCGCTTCCTACATCTCTCCGGATTTCACGAATCACCCTTTTCTGGGCATTTGTCAATTCAAAGGGAAGGTTGCGGCTGTAAAAGTTATTGAAATAATCTCCGATCGTATCAAATACAAATCCGTTTACTTTTTCCTGCCTTTCCCGAGTATACCGCAGGATATTCATCTGAATATAAAATAATTCTTCGAATTTAAGCCGGTATTCCGCTTTCCTGAGAATATCCGGATTTTGTGGAAAATGGATGTTGCGTAAAGCCTGGTCCAAAGGAATCAGGTGCAATGTCTCCACCAGTTTTTCCGGTAATGTCTCCGGAAAAGGTTGTTTTATGGATTGAAGAAGATTGAACATTATTTTCTGGATAGCCTTTGAATTCAGGTAATGATTTTTCATTTTTTCGGTTGTGTTATACAACCCGTAAAGACTGGCTTTTTTATCGGTAAAATCTTCCGCCGGTTCGATCTCCGGATGGGCAATGTTCAACCGGCTGCCAAAAACGGTAGGTTTTCCGAAAACAATATATTCTTTGTTGTATTTATATTTATCGACAATATATTTCAGCCCTTTGAACCAGACAAGGTCAATAAATCCCGTACCATCTGTGAATTTAGCCACCAGACGATTGTTCCTGCCTTCTCCGACAGTTTCAAAAAAAGTAATCTTTCCTTTTAGCTGAATATAGGGCATATTGCCGTCAATTTCCCGTATCAGGAATATCCGGCTCCGGTCAATATATTTATAGGGGAAATAATATAATAAGTCTTCCAGCGAAAAAATATTTATTTCTTTGTTTAATATTTCCGCTTTCTTAGTCCCGATACCGGGAATAAACTGTATGTCTTGTTTTAAAATATCCAACCTTGTATCCTTCCATATTACAATCCGGGGAATTATTTTATTTCAATAGATTCCCCTAAAAACTTCGGTTCTTTTCCGAAAATCAGGTCCAGAAAAACTTTTACACGTGCAAACACCTCCCGAATGTTTGTTTTGAGTCCTTTCTCTCCGACCACATCGTTTGCATTATACCCTATTATGGCCAGGCCTTTCGCCTTTCCGAGGAAAATCGCCCTTTTGTTATGAAAAGGCTGGAAAATAACCGTAAATGAGTCCTGTCCGAATATCTTATTCATACGAACGACCGAATCCAGTGTTCTGAATCCGGCATAATCCAGGTAAATCTTATCTTTGGGAATGCCTCTTTCCATCAGGGATTCCTGCATGTCTTTCGGTTCATTGTAAGAAACACGGCTGTTGTCTCCACTGACAACAATATAACTTACTTTCCCGGCATTAAAAAGCTCTACGGCAGCATCAATCCGATATTTAAAGTAGGGATTCATGGTGTTCCGCCTGAGTTTTTTGCTGGTACCGAGCAACAGGCCGACTTTGCGGTAAGGAATTGTGTCCACATTATCGTAGACTCTATCCCTTGCAGCATAATCAATCCTGAAATTAGCAAACCATACTACAAATATACTACCAATTATGATAAATAATAATACCATCCCTATTACTTTCTTCATAATATATTAAAAAATTCTCTCCTGTTCCTCCATCTTATAAAACCGGGATAAAATTAAGGAAACAGAATAAAGTTATAAACAACCGGAGGATAAAATTGTTTCTCCGGCAAGAAGGTCAAACGGAGTGGTAATTTTAATATTTTCCCGGTTGCCGGCTACTAAATATATTTTCTCTCCCAGCTTCTCCACCACAGAGGCATCATCTGTAAAATCACTGCAATACTCCTGTTGATAAGCTCTTTTTATTAACTGCAGATCAAACACCTGTGGTGTCTGAACCAATTTATAATGATCTCTGTTTACGGTCCTGTTGTCTTCTCCTGTTACGTACCTGACCGTTTCATTTACACCGATTACCGGAATTACCGCTTTATAAAGGATGGCTTTTTCAAAGCAGTTACGAATGACCTCAGTAGCTACGAAAGGCCGCACCCCATCATGTACGGCAACCAGTCCTGTTTCATCTGCAGGAATAGTATCCAGCCCGTTTTTTACGGAATGAAACCGGGCTTCTCCTCCTGTTGCAATGACATGAGGAATGGCAAAGGAATGTTGCACACACAAAGATTTCCAGTATTCCTGTTGCTCTCCGGGAAGAATCAGAATCAGTGTGGCCTCCGTATCATATTTATGGAAACGTTCCAGCGTATGCATTAACACCGGCTTTCCACCAAGGGGTAAAAATTGTTTGGGTACTTCATTGCCCATTCTTACTCCTTTTCCTCCGGCAACCAGCAATATATATTTTTTCATACGGATTATTAATAAAGTAAAAGATAAAAAATAAAAGGTAAAAGAAGTATTACTTCTTTTACAGGGTTTATTTTTTAATCTTAATATTCTATGAGAAAATGGTTATTTACAAATCCTGTTATTTATTTAATGCCGCTATAAAAAAGCTTTTATTCTTTTCCATGAGAATAAAATAAATCATCAAAAATATAAAATTCTCAGTAAAAATCCTTCCTAGTAGAGGAACTTGTAAAAAAAAGTCTTTCCTCTTTTTCCGAACGGTAAAATTATGTACTTTTGTTCGGTTTTTCTAAACCTTTGTATCTCACTTCCAATTTACAATAGTAGAAATTAACAATAAACCGGTAAAAGCGAAAAAGCAAAGAGTTCACGATTCTTACACTTTTTACTTTTTATCTTTTACTTATAAAAATACATATATTAAAATTCAACACCATTATGAGAAAAAACATTGTTGCAGGAAACTGGAAAATGAATAAAACGTTGCCGGAAGGTATTGCGTTGGCTAAAGAAGTAAATGAAGCAGTAGCAACTATTGATCTGGCCTGTGAAGTAATACTGGGAACTCCCTTTATTCACCTTTCAAGTGTGGCTTTAGTAGTAGACAGTAATAAGGTAAGTATTTCCGCACAAAATTGTGCTGATAAAGCATCAGGTGCATATACAGGAGAAGTATCGGCTGCGATGGTTGCCTCTACAGGAGCAAAATATGTGATTCTGGGACACTCTGAGCGTCGTGCTTATTATGGCGAAACAGATGCCATTCTGAATGAAAAAGTAAAACTGGCGTTGGAAAATAACCTGATTCCTATTTTCTGTATCGGGGAAGTATTGGAAGAAAGAGAAGCTGACAAGCATTTTGATGTAGTTAAATCTCAACTTGAAAACGGATTGTTCAGCCTTTCTGCCGAAGATTTCGGGAAACTGGTATTGGCGTATGAGCCGGTATGGGCTATCGGTACAGGAAAAACCGCAAGTTCGGAACAAGCACAGGAAATGCATGCGTTTATTCGTAAAACAATTGCGGATAAATATGGTAAAGAAGTAGCTGATAATACTTCTATCCTGTATGGAGGTAGCTGCAACCCCTCCAATGCAAAAGAATTATTTGCGAATCCGGATGTAGATGGCGGATTGATCGGCGGAGCTTCTTTGAAAGCTCAGGATTTTCTGGGAATTATTACTTCTTTCTGAAAAAGTAAAAAATAACAAGATAAAAGGTTATCCGAATGGTTTTCGGATAACCTTTTTATTTTACGAACGCAAAGACAGATAGAAGGAGACGTAATTTTCACGTTTCTATTCCGGATATATATGATAGGATGTTTATCCCCCTAATAATAATA
Source organism: Candidatus Azobacteroides sp. (assembly GCA_021201815.1). Taxonomy (GTDB): domain Bacteria; phylum Bacteroidota; class Bacteroidia; order Bacteroidales; family WRGA01; genus WRGA01. Next base: position 9,357 of record JAJQEC010000050.1, read on the forward strand.
TATAATATTCCTTATTTGTTTTTTTACGTTAAATTCTCATTTATTTGCTTTTATACTTCTTACTTTTTCCCGGTTTGTCCTTCTCTTTTCCACCTAAAGAATTATTTTTGTGAAAAATTTAAAGATTACTGGTTTTGAAACAACATATCCAATCTTTTTTAGCCTGGGCTTTTTTACTGTTAGCCATTTATTCCTGTGCAAGTATAGCCAGCCCGACGGGTGGTCCGAAAGATGAAGCTCCTCCTGTATTTGTAAGGAGTGTGCCGGAACCCAATGCCCTGAATTATGACAGAAACAGGGTAGAGCTTTATTTTGATGAAAATATTCAACTGGAGAAAATCGGAGAAAAACTGTTGGTCTCTCCTCCACAGAAAGAAATGCCTGTTATAAAATCTTCAGGAAAAAGGATTACGGTAGAAATAAAAGATACATTACAGGCAAATACGACTTATACCATTGATTTTGCAGATGCGATTGTGGATAATAATGAAAAAAACGTATTGCCGCATTTTGTATTTTCTTTTTCCACAGGGGAAATAATTGACTCGCTCGAAGTATCCGGGTTGCTTCTGAATGCAGCGGACCTGGAACCTGTCACCGGGAAACTGGTAGGGCTACACAAAAACCTGGATGATTCCGCTTTTACGACGGAACCTTTTTACAGGATAGGCAGTTCTGACCCGTATGGAAACTTCTCCATTAAAAACCTTTCCGAAGGGACATACCGTATCTATGCCCTTAATGATCTGAACAGGGATTATAAATTTGACCAATCGGGAGAAGATATTGCTTTTACGGATTCCCTTATTATTCCCCGCTTTGAAACAAGAATAAAGAATGATACCATCTGGCAGGATAGTATCACCATTGATACCATCTATTCGTATGAATATAACAAATTTCTCCCGGATAGTATTATCCTTTTTATGTTTAAGGAAATTTCCACAAGAAACCAGTTCATCCAGAAGCAGGAAAGATTGTCAGCCAATAAATTCTCCATTTACCTGAATGCTCCGGCAGAAGATCTTCCGAATATCATACCCCTGGACTTCACTCTTGAAGACTGGTATGTACTGGAAAAAAATGATACAAATGATACCTTGCATTTTTGGATAAAACATCCGATGGTCTATGAAAAAGATACGATTACACTACAAATCGATTATCTGAAAACCGATACGGCCAAGCAACTCGTTCCTGCAACAGATACTTTATTTGTAGCCACCAGGGTAGGACGCCAGGCCAGACAAAATAAAAAGGAAGAAAAAGATTCTATCGAAACCGTATTTTTCCGTCCGACAGTAACCACTGCCAGTACCATGGAAATTTATAATCCGGTTTATATAGAATGGGAAAGTCCTGTGAAAGATTTTGATGCAGAAGGAATCCTACTGGAAATAAAAGCCGATACCGTCTGGCAACCGGCATCTTATACATTTGAACAGGATAGCACCAGAAATATCCGAACCTATAAACTAACTTCTAAGTGGGAACCTGGTGGAGAATATCGTTTGACCCTTGATTCTCTTGCTTTCCTGAGTATTTATGATACCCATAATAATACTTATCAGACAAACTTTAAAATAAAGCGTCTGGAAGAGTACGGCTTCCTTTTCTTTAATCTTATTAATCTGGAAGGTCCGGCTTTTGTCGAACTGTTAAATAAATCCGACAAAGTAGTGCAGAAAGCACCTGTTGAGAACAATACCGCTGAATTCCTGTTTTTAAAACCGGACACGTATTATGCCAGAATCATTCTGGATGAAAATGAAAACGGGATATGGGATACAGGGAATTATGCAGAAAAGAGACAACCTGAAAAGGTTTATTATTATCCGGGAAGTTTTAAAATAATTGCCCATATGGAAATAGAACAGGACTGGGATATTACAGCAGTACCCGTTGAAAAACAAAAGCCCCGGGAATTAATCCAAAATAAACCGAAGGAGAAAGCGGCTTCTTCCGACAGCCGTTAATTGAGGAGGAAACAAAGCATAATGAGAGCGTATTATGTATTAAGACCATCCTTGTATTTCAACACATGCGGATTACATAAAATTTTACTTTCAAAAGAGAAAATAAACGTATGAAATTCCATAAGCATATTTTAACCTGCCTGTTTCTATATATAGGAATATTCTGTACCCAGCATGCTGCTGCACAGTGTAAATTGAATGATGATTTCTTCTCCATCTCGGAAGAACTGACTTACGACCTTCATTTTCACTGGGGGTTATTATGGGTAAAAGCAGGAAATGCTTACCTATCTCCCCGATCAACAACTTATAAAGGAAAAAGAGCTTGTAAAACGACATTAACAGCTTCTACCTCCGGAGCCGTGAAAAAGTTAATGGCAGTAAATGATACATTAACAAGCTATACCCAATACCCGGGGTTTGCCCCTCTTCTTTATGTAAAAGCAGCCCATGAAGGAAAAACCGACTCTTATGAGGAAATTCACTACGAGTATCCGGCAGCAGGAGGAGTAAAAGCAAAACTATCTCATTACAGGAATCAGAAATTCAGGGGTGATACTATACTGACAAATAAGAATTGTTTTTATGATCCTGTAAGTATGCTTTATTTTGTTCGTGCTATGATTCCGGATAATATGGAAGTAAATCAAACAAAAAACGTATTGGTTCTTTTCACAGATGAATCTTTTGATATTAAAATCACCTATCGCGGAAAAGAAACACTGAAATTACGAAATGAAAAGATAAAAACAGTAAAATACTCTTTTGCTATTGATGGAAAGGCATTCGAAAACAAAAAAGAATCTCTTTTCCTGTGGGTAAGTGATGATGAAAACCGGATTCCGGTATTGATAGAAACCAAATTAAAAATCGGTTCCCTGAAAGCTTCTATAAAAAGTGCAAAGGGTTGTAAAAATGAACCTGCTGCCTTTCCTAAAAAGACTAAAATAGCGAAAACAAACTAACACCTGAATACGAAGAGTGAAAAACGATACCGGGGCCGGAGATTTTTATTTTAGTTTTAACCCTTTAATTTATTTTTATAAATGTTCTCGATAATCTCTACGACTTTCATGCCTTCGAGGGCGGTAGTAGAGATGGAGGTATCTTCCTTTAAAGAATTTACGACATTCTCTATGACAAAGTTATGATTTTGTGCGGATCCTTTATACGCTCCATAATCGTTTCCCGGATTGGTAGGAGCCAGTATTGGCATTACATAGTTTTTAATGTGACAGTATTCGACTTCATTCATATACTGGCCTCCGACTTTTATGCTTCCGTTTTCGGCAATAATAGTCAGGCTGCTTTCCATATTTTTATCCCACACGGCGGTTGAATAGTTAAGAGAACCAATCCCTCCCTGCAAAAAATCAAAATGAACAATTCCCGTATCTTCAAAAGCGGTTAACTGCTGATGATTGAAATCAGCCAGACGAGCCTGAATGTTAGTAATATTGCCGAATAACCAGTACATGATATCAATAAAATGGGAAAACTGAGTAAATAAGGTGCCACCATCCATATCTGCTGTCCCATGCCAGCTTCCGGGCTTATAATATCTTTCATCCCTGTTCCAGAAACAATTGATCTGCACAAGGAATATTTTTCCCAGAATACCATTTTCTATTACACGCTTTAACCATACAGAAGGAGGAGAATAACGATTTTGCATGACACAAAACACCTTTCTGTTTTGTTGCAGAGAATAATGAAGGACTTTTTCCGCATCTTTTACAGAAAGTGCCATCGGTTTCTCTATTACCACATGCCATTTACACTCAAGTGCTTTCAAGGCCAGTTCCGCATGTAATCCATTGGGCGTACAAATATTGACTACATCGACAGGTACTCCCGATTGTATAAAAGCATTTATATCAGGGAAAAAAGGAACCGCAAAAGATTCAATGCCTAACTCCTCCGCAGGTTTTATATCACAAAGGGCTACCAATTCGGCATTTTCATCTCTGGTTATCATCTCTGCATGTCGCTTACCGATATGGCCGCAACCAATTACTGCAAATCTTATTTTACGCATTTTGATTTAGTGAAATGTATGGATGTTAACACTTATAAAACAATTTTACCTGTTTTTATATAAAACGTATAAATTAATATGCATCTATTAAAGCCTGCCTCCGGAAGTTAGGTTCTATTTCAGATTACTTAAAGAAATCCAGGACAGCTTCTATAATATAATTTTGTTCTGTCGGAACCATTTCCGTATGGATCGGTAAAGACAATACTTCTTCGCAAAGCCGGTTGGAAACATCCAGTGTACTTGCCGTACGGGTAAGTCCTTTTAAGGCAGCCTGTTTTTGTAATGGGAACGGATAATATACGGTTGTGGGTATTCCTTTCTTCTCAAGCCAGGTTTTCAGTTCATCCCTGCGTTCCCGGACTTTCAGTGTATACTGATTATAAACATGGGTACTGAATTCTTTCTGAACAGGAGTATCTATATCAGGAATATTTTTGAATGCTTCGGTATATTTCTCAGCAACTTCTATTCTGGCAGCGTTATAGGTTGACAAATATCGGAGTTTTACATTTAAAACAGCAGCCTGAAGCGTGTCTAACCTTGAATTACACCCGATGATATCGTGTTTGTACTTTTGTGACTGACCATGATTCGCAATCATACGGATTTTTTCTGCCAGTTCATCATCATCGGTAAACAATGCACCTCCGTCTCCGTAACATCCCAGGTTCTTTGCCGGGAAAAAAGATGTACAACTTATTTTTCCGATGGTACCGGTATACTGTCGGCTGCCATCCGGATGGATATATTCCGCACCCAACGACTGAGCATTATCTTCAACGACATCGAGGTCATATTTTTTTGCCAGTTGTATAATCGGAGCCATATCACAAGCCTGTCCAAAAAGATGAACCGGCATAATGACTTTCGTTTTTGCGGTAATAGATTTTTCCAGGTGCTCAGAAGAAAAGTTGAAGGTCCTTTCATCGACATCCACCAATACAGGAATCAATTCCCGGAAAGCGATGACTTCAGCCGGAGCAATATAGGAAAAAGCCGGCACAACGACTTCGTCCCCTTCCTTCAATCCCAATGCGATTAATGAAATCATAAGTGCATCTGTTCCGTTTCCGCAGGGGATCACATGTTTCACTCCTACGTAATCAGCCAGATTATCGGCAAATTCCTTTACCTCAGGGCCATTAATAAATTTACCATGTAACAGTACTTTACGAATAGCACCGTCAATTTCTTCTTTTATTTTCTGGTACTGGGATTGTAAATCCACCATTTGAATTCTTGGGTTCATACTTTCTTAATGCTTCTCTTCCGTGCTTTTCAAAAAACCCTCAAAGGTACACTTTTTTCAATCGAAACAGGGTTTTGGTAATTATTTTTAATTATAAAAAGAAGTGGAATCAATTTTTATTTTAAGTTTTTTATTCATTTTCAAGCTTATAAATAAGGAATTATTTCTTCCAGTTTCCACTTTCTGGAACCCTTAATTAATATGGTAAAACCAGACAAAGGATGTTCTTTCAGATATTCGATAAATGCTTTCGTATCGCCATAGTAATGAAAGGGATGTTCAATAGAGGAGAATTCATTCCCTATCAAAAACACTTCTTTAAAACCGGCTTTTTCTATTTCTACTATCATTTTCCGATGTTCAGCCTTACTTTCTTCTCCTAACTCAAGCATGTCTCCCAATACAACGGCCTTAGCGGGAACTTTCATTTCCGAGAAGTTTTTAAGGGAAGCCAGCATGCTGGTCGGGTTTGCATTATAGGCATCTATAATTAATGAGTTGCGTACTCCTTTTTTATACTGAGAGCGGTTATTCTGAGGAATATATTCCTGAATGGCTTCCTGTATAAGATCAGATGAAATATCAAAATACCTTCCTACGGCGATAGCTGCCAAAGCATTCTCCAGATTATAAGTACCAACCAGATGGGTGGTTACCTGTTGTGTTTCCCCATCTTGTAAAGCCCATTTAAAGGAAAGAAAGGGATCACTGGTACATTCAGTTCCCTGCACATAGAGTCCCGGACTTTCTCCGTATTCTATTTTTTTCATCCCTTTGGATAATTCCTGCAGATAAAGATTCTCATGGTGAAGAAACACAGTACCATTTACTCTTCTTATCGCCTCATATAATTCGCCTTTCGTACGGAGCACTCCTTCAAAAGAACCGAAACCTTCCAAATGACCGCGTCCTACATTGGTAATCAATCCGAAGTCCGGTTCTGCAATTGCGCAAAGCTCTTGTATTTCTCCACAATGGTTTGCTCCCATTTCTATGACAGCTAGCTCATGGTCCTCCTTGAGTTGTAACAATGTCATGGGAACTCCGATATGATTGTTTAAATTTCCCTGGGTATAGAGGATATTGTATTTTTTAGACAATACCGCAGCGATTAATTCCTTCGTGGTCGTTTTTCCATTGGTTCCGGTAATACCAATCACTTTCCCTTTAAACTGCCTGCGATGGTAATTCGCCAGTTGCTGCAATGCTTTCAGGCAATCTTCTACATATATAATCCGTTCCTGACCGGCATACTCTTCCTCATCGACAAACGCATAGCTACATCCCTGCTCAATGGCTTTTGAAGCAAAGGTATTTCCATTGAACGAATTTCCCTTTAACGAAAAGAAAAGAGAACCTAAAGGGATATTCCGGCTATCGGTTGTAACAACCGAATGAGCCAGAAACAACCGGTATATTTCCTGAATTTGCATACTTATTTATCCTCTATAGAGGATGCAAAAATAATAACGAAAATAAAAAAACAATGCTTTATTCCGGATTTCTTAATTTTTATTAACCCGGATAAAAACGGAGATTTGATTTTCATCATTGGATGGTAACAATAATTGTTATTTGTGTGGATTGATAACTAAAGAGGGATTATTAACAAACCCCACCCCTTTAACGAGGGAAGAGGGGGTAAAATAGCAGACAACTCTTCCCTTCCGGGAAGGGAAGTACCTTTTCCTACGGAATTCGAAGAATCGACGTAGTCAAAAGGAGAAGGGTTAACCCACGGTTAGAAAGCAGGTAATAAAAAAGGAATGAGATTTACTTATAAGAAAATAATCGGGATAAAGTTTCCGGAAACTTCATAAGTTTTCTTTCCGGTGGCTTTGTTGCTTTTGATCAAACCCTACCCCTTCTTCGAGGGGAGAAGAGATTTATTTTACATTCTTACCTTCTTAGTATGTTTTAAATATTTAATTAATATAAATTCCTCCGTTGTAAATCCTGTATTTTAGTCAATCTTTTATATTTTTGCAAGATAAACATTTATTTATGCAAGATACAAAAGCGCAATTTGAACATGTCATCGGAATCTGCAGGGAGTTATTTTCAAAAAAACTAAAAGATTATGGTCCCTCTTGGCGAATCATGCGTCCGGAATCCGTTACAGATCAGATTTTCATCAAGGCAAACCGTATCCGTAGCCTGGAAACCAAAGAAACCTCCATGATAGATGAAGGTATAAAGTCGGAATTCATTGCTATTGTAAACTACGGAGTGATCGGACTGATTCAGCTTGAACTGGGATATGCAGATAATGCAGATCTATCAGGAGAAGAAGCATTAAGCCTGTATAATAAACATATCAACGAAACAAAAGAATTAATGTATGCTAAAAATCATGATTATGATGAGGCATGGCGACATATGCGTATCAGTTCTTATACGGATCTGATTTTGATGAAAATCTACCGGACAAAACAAATTGAAGCAAACTGTGGAAAAACACTGGTATCGGAAGGTGTGGATGCCAATTATATGGATATGATTAATTATGCTCTTTTCGGACTAATAAAACTGGAATATAATGAAGAATGACAAATCCACGGCTACCTTATTGACGGTACTGGTTCTGATTGCTCAGATCATATTAGGAGCAACTTTTATTTTCTCCGGTTTTGTGAAAGCGGTTGATCCGTTCGGGTTTGTTTATAAAATTCAGGATTACCTGACAGCTTTCGGGCTACAGTCTCTGCATCCGCTTGCTTTTCCGGCTGCTATTGGGTTGGTTACTTTGGAATTCCTGTTGGGTATAAACATGCTGCTTGGTATGCATGTGAGAACAACTTATATCCTGACTTTACTTTTTATGCTGGTCATGACTCCGCTTACTCTTTATCTGGCGATCTTTGACCCGGTACAGGATTGTGGATGTTTCGGAGATGCGCTTATTATAAGTAATTGGGAAACATTCTGGAAAAACATTCTTTTATCCGGACTTGCTGTCTTTGTGTTTGTATTCCGGAAATATGTGAAATCGCCTTATTCCGATAAAATCCAATGGCTGACAAGTTTTGCTTCTATTATCTTTATTATCGGAATTTCTGTTATCGGAATCAGACATTTGCCCATATTTGACTTTCGTCCTTACAGTATAGGAACAAATATTCCGGAAGCCATGACCCTTCCTGAAGGAGCTGCTAAGGATGATTATAAATCTACTTATATCTATGAAAAAGACGGGGTACAAAAAGAATTTGAAAGCCTGGAAGAGATTCCGATCAATGATAGCACCTGGGTATTTGTGGATGCGAAACATGAATTAATGAAAGAAGGAGATAAGCCCCCCATTCATAATTTCAGCATGATAGATATGGAGACAAGTGATGATGTAGCGGATCATGTATTATCATTTCCCGATTATTCTTTTTTACTTATTTCTCTGGATTTACAAGAAGCTAATATCCATCATATTGATCAGATTAACGATATTTACGATTATGCCGTGGACCATGGGTATGGATTCTACTGCCTGACAGCTTCCGACAAAGAGCAGATCGAACGGTGGAAGAATTTCTCCGGTGCTGAATATCCGTTTTTCAATACAGATAAAACGACCCTGAAAACAATTATCCGTTCTAATCCGGGACTGCTCCTGTTGAAAGATGGGACAATCTACAATAAATGGCATTATAATGATTTCCCGACTGAAACAGAACTAAACGCACCATTGGAAGAAACTATCTATGGTATTATACACTATCCGGATAAAAAACTGCGCCTTGTGGCTATTAGTATCAGTTTTGTATTGATATTACTGGCTGTCTTCGGACTGGATAAAATTATTCTGGCTATGTCCCAGAGAAAATCCAGAAGAAAAGATATGAATATATGGCGTGCAAAAAAACATTAACCAATTTTAGTATTTTATATTTAAATAAAAGATAAGGTAGTTATCTTGTGTCTAACCCTACCCCTTTTCCGTAGGAAAAGGTACTTCCCTTCGTAGAAGGGAAGAGTACCGGGCATCTCACCCACTCTCCCCTCGAAGAAGATACTATGTAAATAATCAAATTTGTTTT
>JAJQEC010000127.1:0-21635 GCA_021201815.1 Candidatus Azobacteroides sp.
GAACAAGCACAGCAATCACACATCTGTCAGGGTAAATTACCTGGCTATGTTTTATGCTACCTGATTATTTTTTTAACTTGATTGAGTAGCATATTTGTTTTTAAATTTCTTCCTTTTGGGATTCTTACATTTCCACGACTGTAATGCCTGCTCCACCGAATTGAACATGTTCATCTCTGAATCTTTTTACTCCAGCTACTGTTTGTAAATATTCCCTTATTACTTGTCGGAGAGCTCCTGTACCGGTTCCATGTAGGATTCTTACTTGTTCTACACCTACCAATAAGGCATCATCAATAAAATAGATCACAGCTTGTAAAGCATCATTTCCCCTCATTCCTCTGACATCGATTTCCTGCTTAAAGTTAAGTTTACGTTGATACATTTCGTCGGAAGTTTGACTACTTACAAAAGAATTTTTTACTTTTTCTTTCTTAATCTGATTTTTACTTACTTTTTCTAATTTATCTATTTTTACAGTAGATTTTAACATTCCGAAAGCAACCAACGCATTTTTTCCATTCATTTCAATAATTTCTCCTACAGAGATTTGGCCTTTTAGGCGCACATGGTCTCCTGTCTCCAGGATTTCCGGATTAAAGGAAAAATCAATTTCTTGGCTTTTAATTTTTTTTAGTCTCTTTTTATTCCGTACTCCTTTTGGTATTTTTACTTCTGCTTTTTCTTTGCCCGAAAAAACTGAAGTTTTGAAATTATCCAGTTCTGTCCGTATAGTTTTTGTTTTTTCTTTTTCAGCCTGCGCTTCTTTTATTTCTTTTATGGTATTTTCTATTCTGGCATTTGCTTCAGATAATAAGTTTTTAGCTTCATTCTTTGCTTGAAGGATAATTTCTTTTTCTTTTTTAGCTATTTCATCCAGATTTTTTTCATACTTTTCTGTTATTTCCTCCAGTCGTTTTTCTTTTTGCCTTATATTTTGCCTTTTACTTTCCCAATAACGTTTGTCTCTTACAATATCTTGCAGGTATTTATCCATATTGATATAATTTGAACCTACTTTTTCAGAGGCATCTGTGATAACACTTTCCGGTAAACCGATCTTTCTTGCAATTTCTATAGCAAAAGAGCTACCGGGATTTCCAATTGAAAGTTTAAATAAGGGTTGCATTAAATGCCTATCGTATAGCATTGCACCGTTTACAATCCCTTCATGTTCTTCTGCATAATGTTTTAAATTCTGATAGTGTGTGGTAATAATACCAAACGTATGAATTTCATTGAATCTTTTCAAGATGGCTTCTGCAATCGCACCTCCGATTTCCGGCTCTGTTCCTCCACCGAATTCATCGATAAGTAATAATGTTTTCTCATTGCTGTTTTTCAGGAAGAATTTCATATTTGTCAGATGTGAGCTGTATGTACTCAAATCATTTTCTATAGATTGTTCATCTCCTATATCAATAAAAATATTATCAAAAATTCCTGTAGTTGAATTTTCTTTGACAGAAATTAGTATACCACATTGTAACATGTATTGTAGCAGACCGGCTGTTTTTAAACATACAGATTTTCCTCCGGCATTCGGCCCTGATATAATAAGAATTTTTTGTTTCTCATTCAGTAAGATCTCAAGAGGAACCACTCTCTTTTCTTGTTTTTTTAATGAAAGCCATAATAAAGGATGAATTGCATCTACCCAGTCCATCAAGGGCTTATCTTCTACCACAGGTTTAATTGCATTAATTTCTATGGCGAATAATGCCTTTGCCCTGATAAAATCTATTTCGGATAAAAATTCGTACGAATGAAGTATATCATCAATAAAAGGTCTGACTAAGGCGGAAAATTCTACCAGGATACGATTAATTTCCCGACGTTCCTCATTTTCAAGTTCTCGGATTCGGTTATTTGCTTCTACCACTTCAGCGGGTTCGATAAAAACAGTTTTACCACTTGCCGATTCATCATGCACGATTCCCCGTATTTTCCTTTTTACTGCAGGAGAAATAGGAATAACGAGTCTTCCGTCTCTCATAGAAGGTGAAACATCTTTATCTACCAGTCCGTCAGCCTGAGCATTTCTTAAAATTGTGTTGAGATTTTTTGAGATACTACTTATTGTTCTGGTAAGTTCCTGACGTATTTTTGCAAGTTCGGTAGAAGCATTATCCTTTACTTTCCCGAATTTATCAAGAATTCGATCGATTTTGACAAGTAACTCCGGAAAGACGGATACATTTCCCGCAAGAGATGTTAGAAACGGGTACGATGGATTTTCATCATCTGTATGAAAGAACCTGACAATATCTCTTATCGTCTCCAGTGAACGTCTTAAATCAAATAATTCTCTTTCATCCAGATATAATCCTTCAATCCGAATTCTTTTCAAAGATTCTCTGCAATCAAAAAAGTAATTCGCAGGAAAACTATCTTCTTCATTTAAGATACGTACAAATTCATCTGTTTGAGAAAGAGATTGGATAATATTATCATAAGTAGAGGAAAATTCCATCAGAGAAGTTTTTTCCTCTCCCAGATTACTTAAACATTTTTCCTTTATTAATTGTCGGATTTTATCAAATCCTATTTTTTGTTCAAAATTTTGCGGATAAATCATTTTATTTTAATCTCCTGTGAGAAATAATTAATTAAGTTTGTTACATAAATAAACTATGCAACAATTTACTTATATAAAACAAGTTTTTCTAGCTTTGTAGCAAAAATACTTTATTTTCAGGCAAGCTAATAGCATTTAATAGTAAAAAATAATAAAAGCATATAAAATAAATGGATTATTTTAACTATAAAAGACGTTTATCTTCACCAGTAAAGATCGGAGATACATGGATGGGAGGAAAATATCCGGTTCGATTGCAATCTATGGCAAATACTTCTACTATGGATACAGAATCCAGTATTGAACAATGTATCAGAATAATAGAAGCAGGAGGGGAGTATATTCGTTTTACAGCTCAGGGAGTAAGAGAGGCGGAAAATCTTGCTTATATCCGTTCCGGTATTCGTTCGCGAGGTTACAATACACCTTTGGTAGCGGACATTCATTTTAATCCGAAGGCAGCGGAAGCAGCTGCTTATACTGTAGAGAAAGTCCGGATTAATCCCGGAAATTTTGTCGATAGCATTAAAACTTTTCAGTATTTTGAATATACAGAAGAAGAATACCAGCAGGAATTAAAAAAAATTCGTGACCGCTTTATTCCTTTTTTAAATATTTGCAAAAAAAACAATACAGCAATTCGTATCGGAGTAAATCATGGTTCTTTGTCGGATCGTATTATGAGCCGTTATGGAGATACCCCAATGGGAATGGTGGAGTCCTGTCTGGAATTTCTAAGAATATGTAACGAAGAGAAATTTGAGAATGTGGTTATTTCCATTAAAGCATCTAACACTGTTGTAATGGTGGAAACAGTCAGGTTGCTGGTATATAGGATGAAAGAAGAGCAAATGGCCTATCCCTTACATCTGGGAGTCACTGAAGCCGGAGATGGAGAAGATGGAAGAATTAAATCAGCTGTTGGAATCGGCACTTTGTTAATGGATGGAATCGGCGATACGATACGGGTTTCATTAAGCGAAGATCCCGAACTGGAAGTTCCGGTGGCTGCAAAAATAGTCAATTATATTTCAGAAAAAGAAAATCATCCGTTAATACTTGGCAATGCATCAAAGGAATTTGATATCTTTCAAAGAAAAAGACGGAAAACTTATGCCGTAAAAAATATCGGGGGTGAAAATGTCCCAGTAGTAATCTCGGATGATTCATCAAGTGATTTTAATAGAGAAGGGCTTTTACCGGATTATATATATATTGGTAAAAATTCTTATCAGCATCAAATCGGTTCTATTCCTTTAGTAATAGATTATGAATATTGGCAAAAGGATATTCCTTTTAATAGTTATCCGGTATTTACAATATCTCAACTTTCGGAATTGAAAAAAACGAATTCAGAGTTATGTTTTCTCAAAATTTCTTATCCTGAATTAACAGACAACGTACTTGCTTTTTTGAAGGAGAGGAAAAATGTTGTATTCATTTTGCAGACAAATCATTGTAACGGCGTAGGGGAGCAGCGGGCTTTTTTTCATGCTTTATTGAATATGGATTGCGAAATTCCGGTAATAATCGGTCGCTCTTATTATGAAGATAAGCAGGAAGACCTTCAAATAAAAGCTGCTATAGATACAGGGGCTTTATTTTTAGACGGCTTTGGAGATGGATTGATGATCACAAATAAAGGAAATGTTTCTGCTGAAGAGATTGTAAACTATTCTTTCGGTATTTTACAGGCTACCCGCTGCCGGATAAGTAAAACAGAATTTATTTCCTGTCCGGGATGTGGAAGAACTTTATTTAATTTACAGAAAACGATTGCAAGAGTAAAAGAAAAAACGTCTCATTTAAAAGGCCTGAAAATAGGAATAATGGGTTGTATTGTAAATGGTCCGGGGGAAATGGCTGATGCGGATTATGGATATGTAGGAGCCGGAAAAAATAAGATAACTCTTTATAAAGGAAAAAATTGTGTTTCTGTAAATATTCCAGAAGAGGAAGCAGTAGAAAAATTAATAGATCTTATTAAGCAGTCCGGAGACTGGACAGAGGACTGATTTTTAATAAAAATAGTAATATATAGAGGTTTTGATATCTTTATGGTAGTATATTTTCCAATATGATATTATTCAGATACTTTTAAAGAGGAAAATGCTTTAAATAAATATTTAGCTGCTAAAAGTTCGTTATAAATATATTTCATAAAAACTCTTAAAAACTATTGTAAAACATCTCCATTTTTTTGGTAAGTTCAGTAAAATCAGCAATCTTTGCAATATAAACCTAAAGCAATCTTTTTACCATAAAGACTAGTATCTATTGAAAATCTATAAAATAAGGAGCTTTGAGAAAAGCTCCTTATTTTGTTTTATAAGCTTTTCAAAAATATTTTGTTTTTCCTTTTAAACTTTTTAATATTCCTTAAGTCTACATATTGGTTGTTTATTATCAAATAAACGGGCAATAAAAAAATATATTATCTCTTCTGCTTATTTTTTTGTTATTTTAACGTTAAAGTTAAGTTAAATAAAATAAAGGTAGGGATTAATTAAATTTTTATTGATAGCGTATTCTTTAGTAAATTTGCTTTTTCAAACATGTTAGATATATTCTAATGAGAATAGTTTTGTAAAAATATTCTCAAATAAACATATGTTTTATGATCCGGAAAATACTTTTTATTAAGATCCTTTTTCTTATTCTATGTTTCAATGCATTTTCTCAAACAACCCAGAAAGAAACCAGACCTATTTCTATTTTCGGTTCAGTAATAGAAGAGGATACTGAAGAGCCGGCATTACAGGCAACCGTTCGTTTATTACAACTTCCGGATAGTACTCTTGTTACCGGAGGATTTACTGATAATAAGGGAGAGTTTTCATTCGGAAATGTAACTCCTTCCGATTATCTGTTGGAAATATCTTATCTGGGATATCAATCCCACTTTTTACAGATAAACTCAACAGGGGAGGATCTTTTTTTATCTGTTATCCGGATTCAACCGGAACCTACTATGTTAGAAGAAGCTGTGGTAGTAGGTCATATTGCAGATGTAATTGTAAAACAGGATACAATAGAATATAATGCGGATGCCTATAAAGTACCTCCGGGTTCTATGACAGAAGATCTTTTGAAGCGTCTTCCGGGAGTGGAAGTGGATTCGGATGGAAAAATAACGGTAGAAGGAAAAGAAGTAAAGAAGATTTATGTAGATGGAAAAGAATTTTTTGGAGATGATCCGAAAGTGGCTACTAAAAACCTTCCTACTAATATTATTAACAAACTTCAGGTTGTAGACCGGAAAAGTGAATTGGCACGGCTTACAGGAATTGATGATGGGGAAGATGAAAAAATCATTAATATAACTATTAAGCCTGGTATGAAGAACGGCTGGTTTGGAAATGTGGTTGCAAGCGGAGGTTCTAAGATTGACGGAAAATACCGCTATGAAGGAGCTACCATGATAAATAATTTCAGGGATGATCGAAGAATTTCTTTGTTGGCTAATTTAAATAATACCAATAATCAGGCTTTTTCTGAGTTGGGAGGAGATCTTATTCCTCAGATTAATACACGAAGTCGGGGTCGTGGACAAGGACAGGGGAGCTTTTCCGGATCTAATGGAATTACAGAAGCGGGCAGTGTAGGGTTAAATATGAATAATACTTTTTCTGAAAAAATAATGATGGATGGGAGTGTAGTGTATGGGTATGCAAATACAGATGCCCGTTCCAGTAGTCAGAGACAGAATATTCTTCAGGACAGTATTTCTTATACAAATGATACAACCAATAACTATAATCAAAGTAGAAATGTAGCAGCAGATTTTCGTTTCGAATATAAACCGGATTCCCTTACACAGATCAATTTTCGACCACGTTTAGTTTTTAACGATACATATACGGAAGAAGAAGGATATACAGAGACATTAGATGGTTCTCCGGGTAGATCAATGGTAAACCAGAGTAAATCGTATACAAATCTGGACGGGAACGGATATAATTTATCCGGAACCCTGGATATTAGCCGACAATCGGCCACAAAAAAAGGACGGCGGGTAACATTACGTCTTTCCGGAGATATCAATAATGGAGATGCGGAGGGAAGAAATTATTCCGAAACAAACTATTTTGATACAACAACAGAGCTCCTTTCCCGCTCTGATACTATTGATCAAATTCAGATCAATAAAAACCGTTCCCATAATTATCGATTCTATGCCTCTTATGTAGAACCGATTTTTACAAACCGTTTTCTTCAATTTTCTTACTCTGTTCGTGTCAATAACAGCGATTCAAAAAAGAATGCTTATTCAAAAGATCCTTTATCTGATCCTTTATTACCCGAATACACAGTGTTAGACACTGCATATAGTAGTAATTTCCGTAATCATTTTGTAAATCAGCAGATAAATGTCAGTCTCCAGACAGTTCGGGATAATTATGACTATTCTTTTGGATTGGAAGTTTCTCCATCTTCGTCTAAAAGTGAACGTTATATTGAGGATCTCATCACTTTATCTTTATCCAGATCTGTTGTCAATTTTGCCCCGACAGCCCGGTTTAATTACCGGTTTACTCCGCAAAGAAGTTTAACCTTGCAGTACCGGGGACAAACTTCCCAGCCAAGTATGACCCAACTGGATCCTACGCCGGATATTTCCAACCCATTAATAATAAGAGTTGGTAATGCTGATCTGAAGCCCACTTTTACCCATCGTATTTTTATTCGTTTTAATGATTATAATAGGGAAAGACAACAGTCCCTTAGTATAAACGGAAGCCTCAATTATATTTTGAATAATATAACAAATGCCAGTGAATATGATAGTGAAGGGGTGCAGACCGTAAAGCCGGTGAATGTAAATGGTACCTGGAATGCCCGTTTGCAGGTATTCTATAATTCCCCATTAAAAAATCAACGTTTCCGTGTGAATTCAAATCTTACTTCTTCTTTCAATAACATACAAGGGTTTATTAATGATAAAGAGAATGTTTCCCGAACATTGGGAATAAATGAAATTGCCGGTATTTCTTATCGTAGTCCGTTGTTTGATATCGGCACCCAGTTTACAGTTCGTTATAATAATACGACAAATAGCCTGGAAAATCAGCAGGGACAAACTACATGGGACTATGGCGCGGGAGGTAATATATCGGTAAATCTTCCTTATAATTTTCTTCTTGCTTCGGATATAAATTATACCGACCGGTCCGGTTATGCGGCAGGCTATACCCAGAGTGAAGTAATCTGGAATGCCGAATTATCCACTCGTTTTCTGAAAGACAACCGGGCTACTGTCAAATTTAAAGTCTATGATATTCTGAAAGAGAGGAAAAATATTTTCCGCTCTGTTACCGCAAGTGCCATTACGGACAGTCAATACAATACGCTTACCAGTTATTGTATGCTTCAGTTTATTTATACGTTTAACTCTTTTGGAAGTTCTTCCGAAGGACAGCAGCGAGGTACTGAAAGAGGTGGCGGAAGAAGAGAAGGACGTTTCCGTCCGGATATGTATTAGGTAAAATGAAAAGTAAAGGATAAAAAAGTAAAAAGTAACAGGTGAAAAGAGCATATTTCTTTTCACCTGTTACTTTTTTAGGATTCTTCAAAAAAGATGTGAATTAAGTTTTAAAAAACAGCTTTTGATATTAACTTTGAGCTCTGAAAAAGACTTACCGGGAACCTATTAACTCAATATACTTATATTGGGAATTGTTTAACTGTTTTCCTTCTACTGCCTATGACAATGAATGTACATACACCGGGTTTTTTTACCCCCGAAGAAAAAAAACAATATGTATCTTTATATAAGAAACTACTTGTTTCTTTGGACGGTGCCTACTCAGAAAAAGAACTGGCTGAAGTAAAAAAAATATTGAGAAAGGCTCTTGAGCAGAAAGCGTGCCCTACTACTGAGATAGAAATTCATCCTTTACTCCAGCAATTATATACGGCTCTTATCGTTTCTGAGGAAATAGGTTTAAAAAGAGCTTCTGTAATTGCTGTTTTATTATATAGCCTTACAGAACCGGCCGGGGCAGTTAATCATTCCTCTACGTTCAGATTGAAACTTAAGGAGGTGCGTAAAGTTTTCGGGGAAGATGTGGAAACAATTATCAAAGGATTAGCAAATACCAATCAATTATATCAGAAAGACGTAGCTATTGACAGTGAAAATTTTCCTAAATTGTTGTTGGTATTAGCGCAGGACGTAAGAGTGATTCTTATTCTGATTACAGACAGATTATGTAAGATGCGTCTGTTACGTCATGCTCAGGATGAGAAATTGAGGATTAAAATTGCAAAGGAAGTTTCTTCTTTATATGCCCCATTGGCTCATAAATTAGGGTTGTATTCTATTAAATCGGAACTGGAGGATACTTCCCTTAAATATACGGAACGAGTTATTTATAATAACATTGCAAAAAAACTGAATGAAACGAAACAGTCCCGGGAAGAGTATATTGCCAAGTTTATAGAACCGGTATCCGGAAAACTAAAACAGGCCGGACTGAATTTTGAAATCAAAGGCCGTACCAAGTCAATTGCTTCCATATGGAATAAAATAAAAAAGCAGAAAACGGATTTTGAAAATATTTACGACTTGTTTGCTATCCGGGTCATATTAGATTCGGACCCGGACAAAGAAAAATCCGAGTGCTGGCAGGTATATTCTATCATTACTGATATGTACCAGCCCAATCCCAAACGGTTAAAAGACTGGCTATCCATTCCTAAAAGTAATGGATATGAATCTTTACATACTACGGTAATGGGTCCGGAAGGTAAATGGGTAGAAGTCCAGATTCGAAGCCGGCGTATGGATGAAATTGCCGAAAGAGGATTTGCTGCTCACTGGAAGTATAAAGGCGTAAAAAGTGAATCCGGTTTGGATGATTGGTTGACAAATGTGCGGGAAATACTGGAAAGCCAGGAAAGTTCACCGGAAGAAGTAATGACAGATTTTAAGTTAGATCTGTATGAAAAGGAAATTTATGTTTTTACACCTAAAGGAGATTTATATAAACTGCCTCAGGGATCTACTGTGCTGGATTTTGCTTATGCAATTCATTCCGATATCGGAAACCATTGTGTAGGAGGGAAGATAAACGGAAAAAATGTACCGATCCGTTATCTGTTGAAGAGCAGTGATCAGGTGACTATTCTTACTTCTCCGAATCAGGTACCCAAAAGGGACTGGCTGAATTTTGTCCGTACATCAAAAGCCCGTATTAAGATAAAGCAGACCATAAAGGAACTGGAATCTAAATCTTCCGAGTATGGAAGGGAACTTATCGGCCGACGTTTCAAAAATAAAAAGATTGAGCTGGAAGAGTCAATTCTGATGCGGCTAATCAAAAAATTAGGTTATAAGAATATCACAGAATTCTATGCCGATATTTCTTCTGAAAAAAGAGATGTAAACGAGGTGATTGACCAGTATCAGGAATTGGAAAGAAAAGAAAAAGAATTACCTGAAACCATAGAACGGACAGCAGAAGCATTTATGTCTCCTGATCCTGCAAAAGAAATATCTTCTAATGAAGATACACTAGTAATAGGAGATGATATCAAAGGGCTGGATTATAAGCTGGCTAAATGCTGTCATCCCATTTATGGAGATGAAATTTTTGGATTTGTCTCTTCTCAGGGAGGAATTAAAATACACCGGAGTGATTGTAAAAATGCACCGGCTCTTATCTCTCGCTTTGGTTACCGGGTAGTAAAAGCCAAATGGGCAGGAAAAGCAGAAACACGGTATCCGGTTACTCTTCATGTAGTAGGCCATGATGATATTGGAATTGTAACAAATATATCTTCTATTATATCTAAAGAAAAAAATATAAGCCTGCGTTCTATTGAAGTGAATTCTTCTGATGGTTTATTTCAGGGGAATATAACCGTATTTATTTCCGATACATCGCAACTTAAGCACTTTATAAATATGATCCGGACAGTAAAAGGAGTAAAGCTGGTGGAACGAATAAATTTTTAATAACATGTCAAAGTATCAAGCCTGGATATCTGCCTTCCGGCCCAGAACTCTTTTTCTTGCGGTTGCAGGTGTTATATTAGGGAATGCACTTGCTTTTCACTCAGGGAAGTTGAGTACCTTTATATTTTTACTTACTCTTTTAACGGCGGTTTCATTGCAGCTATTATCTAATTTGGCCAATGACCTGGGAGATTACCAGCAGGGAACAGATATTACCGGAGAGCGAAAAGGACCTCAACGGGCTGTCCAAAGTGGAATTATTTCCCCTTCGGAGATGAAAAAAGCAATTGGGATTTTTATTCTTATTTCTATTTTATCCGGCAGTTTTCTTATTTTTAAAGCAGCCTCCTATTTAAGCTTTACGCAAATAATTGTTTTTTTTATGTTAGGTGGATTATCTGTTATTGCTGCCATAAAATATACCGCAGGTAAAAATCCTTATGGTTACAAAGGCTGGGGAGATATTTTTTCATTTCTCTTTTTTGGACCGGTTGCTGTTATTGGGACTTACTTCTTGCAGGTACATGTTTTGTCTTTTTATCCTGTGCTACCTTCTCTGGCAATGGGCTTTCTCACTGCTTCCGTGCTGAATGTAAATAATATGCGGGATATTGAAAACGATAAGAATTGCGGGAAAAGAACGATTCCTGTTATAATCGGAATCCGAAGGGCTAAGATGTACCATACTTTTTTAATTGTGGCAGCTTTTATTTGTATGATATGTTTTAATATATACATAGAAAAAACAGAATGGTTTCAATTACTCTATCTTCTTACATTTGTAATTTTCTTTTATATATTATATGGCATATGGAAAACAGAGGAACTTCAAGAGCTGGATCCTTATTTAAGGAAAACGTCTTTTACTGCTCTTTTTTTTGTTATGCTTTTTTCAGTCTGTATAAATATTTCTGCATAAATAATTTGTTGCAATGGCGTTGTGAACTTCTTTCTTATTCTTTCATCTTCTGGAGAACAAAAATATGTTTATAAGAATTTGACTGGGTATTTCCATAAGTAATAAAATTTTACATGAGCATAAAATCAGAATTCAGTGCTTGGATTCTCCAAATTCTTGCTTTTATTTGTCCAGAAAGTAGCTTTACCATGTGGTATTCTAAAGATTACCAGAGACGGACTGTCTGCAGTTAATCCCATATTTCTTAAAAAAGGCCGGTCTTCTACTGCTTTTTGTTTTATTTCCGGATCGTTGCAGAATTCTATTTTCCCTCTTATACGGAGCATCGTACTTAGAGTGCTTTCCTGATGAAAAAAACAGGCTTCCACTTTCGGATTAATAAGTAATTGTTGATAAAAATTCTGATAGGTTCCTGTAACAAACCAGAATCCTTCTTTATCAGCTTTCCAGAACGATAAAGCTCTTACTGTCGGTTGATCTCCGTCATTAGTAGCTAAAAAGCAGGTTTTATTTTCATTAGCAAAGCTAACTGCCTCTTCTAATATCTTATCAGTCATATTATTTTATTTAAAACCTTAATTTATTATCGGTTATTTTCTCTGAATTCTTTCCCTATTGTAAATATGGATGTTATTTCTTACTGTTATCTTCCTTATTATTCGGTTTCTTCCGTATCAAGGCAGAAAGGATGACCTTCCGGGTCCAATAGGGATTCTGGAGGTATTGAAGTATTGCTGGTCTGCAACTTTAGCTCCTAAATTAACGGCGTGTCCTACTGTTTCTTCAAGATTTTCAACCACAAAGTCAAGATGAAGCATCTGGCTTTGTTTTCCATCCTGCCATGGCCAAACCGGTGGCTGATAAGACTCAATTTCCTGAAAAGCTATTACCATACCCGATAAGGAAGTAATAGCTGCCCATCCATTTGAATGTGGGTGTGTTAACTTCCATCCCAAGAGGTCACTGTAGAATTCTGCTAAACTGCCAGCATTCTTACAATCTATAACTATATTAACTTTCTGGACAGGACTTCTTTTATTTGACTTCATATTTGAGCTTTATTAGTTGGGAAAACCTTTTAAGAGTTTTTATAATACAAATATAACAGATTTTTACTCCGGAATATCATCATTTTTATTAAGCTTTCCGGCTTATGATAAAGTAATCGATATTGTAAATAACAGACAAATAATGATATTTTAGTGAGGAGTTATAAATATACTTTTTATGAATACCCTAATCGTTTTGAATTTCTCGTCTCAGAAAATTAGATACTCTTTCTTTCATTTCTGGACTAATTTAAAAGATACGTTAGAGTTTATATTTGTTTGAACGTTTTAAAAATAAAAAGAAATGGGGTATTATTATCATATAATAAAAAAACAGCGATTAGTAAGACTAATCGCTGTTAAATTTAATATTTCTGCTTAGAAAAATTATTCACTGAATTGATACACATCCTGAGCATTAGGAGCTATATAATCACTGGAAACTTCTTCTTCTATTACCGGGAGAGAAGCATTCGGGTAATCGGGTGTGAAGCTGCTGCTCACTTGTGACGGAGAAGCGGCTTCTCCCGGAGAATAAATGATAATATCTCCTTCCGGTGCATTATGACGGGCTTGTGGACGAGGTCTTGGTGCTCTGTCATAATTATTTTCAGAAACATCTTCCTGTTCTCCTACAAATAGTACGGCACGATTCAGTTCATTTACTTCAAATGGTTGTTTCAGGTCACCCTGCCATCCGATAGTCAGACGATTAGGATCGATACCATATTTTTCGATCAGGATTCTTCTTACTTCTTTTACTCTTCTTTCACTAATTCCCTGATTGTATGTAGGATTTCCGGTTTTTCTGTCAGCGTATCCTTCCAGATGTAATGTTCTGGCAGGGTCTTCCTGTAAATATTTAGCTGCTAATTCTACTTTGTACATTTCTGTTCTTTGTACTAAATGTACATCTAACGGGAAATGAACAGGGGCTAAATATACTCTTGTTTTTGTAGTTGTTACCGCCATGGCAGGAGGACATTCCGGGCAATTAGGCTTCGGAGGTGTCTGTGCCATTAACTCGGTAATTTTTCTGTTTAAACGTTCGATTTCCCTGACATCCATATCATATACTCTTTCAAATTCTCTTTGTTTGAATTTGTAAGTTAGGGATAATACAGCACTTAAATAACCTTCCTGGGTCCAATATGAAGTGCCATCTTCTCCACCTATATGGCTGTCAAAAGCTTCAGGAACAACAGTTCCTTTTACATCAAGTCCTAAATCCAATGCATCACTTAACCGGAAATTAAACATAGCTCCGGCAACAGGAATAAATGCATCGTCTCTTACCAGATAATCATTTCCTATAGAATGCACCCAACCGAATCCTAAGTAAGGAATAAAATTAAAAACACGGGTTGGACTGTAGCCCATGATCGCACTTGTTAAATTGAACATAAAGTCTACGTGCATATCAAAATAACGGATTTCCTGTTCATATAATTGTCCGCTGTGTGTATCATAAGCCGGATCACTAGGATTTGTCGGAATATTATTACGGGGTGTTGCCCATTTTCTATCCGGATTACTCCATTGTGGATCAATGGATACCGGGTCTGCGTGGGTTTTTGACATATAAAGACCACCAATACCATCATTCCAGCCTTTCATCTTATAACCGCCTATCTGGAATCTGGCTCCTACAAAATGAGTCACCCATTTTCCGGCAGATAACTGGAAAGAAGGAGTAATCCTATCTTTGATTTTCGCTTTGTTATCATCTTCACCAAAGTACATCTGCCCTCCGACGCCGGCAGAAATAAACCAGTGATCCCAGAAACCACCCAGTCGGTAAGCCGGACGTGGTTCTTTTGTTTCTTCAGTCTCTGTTGTTTACGAAAAGGCGGTAAAGGGTCCTGCCATAACAGCAAACAAGATAAATAGTAATTTTATTTTCTTCATAATTAAATAATATAAATTATTTTCTAATCGAGAAACAATTACAACTTCCCCCTACCTAGAAACATTGTAAACATTTCAATTGTTCTTGTTTGAAAACGTTTGGTCTTTAAAATTATTAATAAAACTTCCTGCAAATATACAGGTGATTAAAATAAAAAAAAAATTTTTTTTAATTAAAATCCTTAAATTAAAAGCTCTCATCCGGTTACATAAAAGAATAAACAGATTATTTTTTCTTTCTTATTTTTTTCTTTCTTCTAATAATATATTGATTATTAGAAGAATAAAGTTTTATATATTAGAAATTCCAATATCAATCCTCTAATTAACTTAAATTACACAATTAAATATAAAGATTGTGTTTATTATTCATGTAAATTAATTCGCCAGATGAAGTTTATATTGCCTGAAAATACTTTCAGCACGTTTTACATCCTTTGAATTGGCGGTAGGGACATTTTTTAGCTGGTAATTTTTCCAGACTTCATCCCATTTATGCATTCCCATTTGATGAAAAGGAAGTATTTCTACCCTTTCGACCATGGAAAATCCGGAAATATATTTTGCCCATGCGTGTAAATCTTCATATGCATCCGTATAACCCGGAACTAACACATATCTTATCCAGGTGGGCTTATTAATCCCAGCCAGATAATCAAGAAAATTAAGTGTCGGCTCTAATGCCACGGAAGTCAGTTTCTTGTATTTTTCGGGATTGATATGTTTTACATCTAATAATACAAGATCTGTGAGTTCCAGTACTTCCTTTATCCGTTCATTTAACAGATAACCCGAAGTATCAATAGCCGTATGAATATGTTCTTTTTTACACAACCGGAAAAAGTCCAACAGGAAATCCGGCTGCAACAAAGGTTCCCCTCCCGATACGGTGACTCCTCCCGTTCTGATAAAAGGTTTTACCTTTTGTACTTCAGCAAAAGCTTCCTCCGGCGAAAGTACATATTTCTTATTTTTGATCCCCCAGGTATCTACATTATGACAATACAGACACTTTAACGGGCATCCCTGCATAAAGAAAACAAATCTTATCCCCGGTCCGTCTTTAGTACCGAAGGATTCGAAGGAATGTATATATCCATCCATTTTTTTATAAAACAAAAATAGAGGAGAAAAGTTTGCTTTTCCCCTCTATTAGTAATGAGTTAGTTAAAGTTTTTCTGCGATAGTCCGGTTGATTACATCAAGCTGTTGCTCTTTTGTTAATTTAATGAAATTAACAGCATATCCGGATACCCGGATGGTCAATTGCGGATAGTTTTCCGGATGTGCCATTGCATCTTCCAGTAATTCCCGGTTGAATACATTTACATTTAAATGCTGTCCGGTCTGATGAAAGTAACCATCTAATAAACCTACCAGATTTGCCTTCTTTTCTTCATCTGTTTTTCCCAATGTATCGGGGGTAATGGCAAAGGTATAAGAAATACCGTCATTTGCATGCTCAAATGGTAGCTTAGCTACAGAAGCCAGGGAAGCAATAGCTCCTTTTTTATCACGTCCGTGAACAGGATTGGCTCCGGGACCGAAAGGTTCACCCGCACTCCTTCCGTCAGGTGTACTACCTGTTTTTTTACCGTATACTACATTTGACGTAATGGTAAGTACAGATTGAGTAGGAATCGCATTCCGGTACATCTTATGTTTCCGGATTTTATTCATAAACTTCTCTACTACTTCTACCGCAAAAGCATCTGTCCGGTCATCATTGTTCCCATAAGGAACGTATTCTTTTTCGACCACATAATCCACCGCATCCCCGGCTTCATCACGTACTACCCTTACTTTACCATATTTGATGGCTGCCAGTGAATCTGCAACAATAGAGATACCTGCAATTCCGAATGCCTGTGTCCTGACTACATTTATATCATGCAAGGCCATTTCCAATGCCTCATAAGAATATTTATCGTGCATGAAATGGATAATATTCAGCGCTTTTACATAAATCTCTGCCACCCAGTCAAGCATTTTATCAAACTTCTCCCACACTTCGTCAAATTCCAGGTAGTTACCGGTTATTTTTTCGAAGGTTTCAGGAGTTACCTGCACTTTTGATTTTTCATCTTTTCCTCCGTTGATAGCATATAATAACGCTTTAGGGAGATTTGCACGGGCCCCGAAAAACTGCATTTGTTTCCCTACACGCATAGGAGAGACACAACAGGCAATTCCATAGTCATCATCAAACTGGGGGTTCATCAGGTCGTCGTTTTCATATTGAAGCGAAGAAGTATCGATAGAAACCTTTGCACAATAGCTTTTCCAGCTTTCCGGAAGTTGCTCACTCCATAGTATGGTGAGGTTCGGTTCCGGTGACGGACCCAGATTATATAATGTATGAAGAATACGGTAGCTGTTTTTAGTTACCAGGGATTTGCCGTTTGCACACATTCCTCCGATAGATTCTGTCACCCATACCGGGTCTCCTGAAAATAAACTATCGTATTCCGGCGTTCTTAGGAAACGGATTAGGCGGAGTTTCATGACGAAATGGTCCATTAATTCCTGCGCTTCTGTTTCTGTAATTTTGCCCGCTTGTAAATCCCGTTCGATATATATATCAAGAAATGTAGAAACCCGACCGATACTCATTGCGACTCCGTTCTGGTCTTTTGTGGCAGCCAGGTAGCCGAAATAAGTCCATTGGATAGCTTCCTGTGCGGAAGTAGCGGGCCGGGAAATATCATATCCATAAGCCGCAGCCATTTTTTTCAGCGCTTTCAGCGCTTTTATCTGTAAGGTCAGTTCTTCACGGGAGCGGATCAGGTCTTCTGTCATATCAGAAGAATCCAGTGATTTGAAAATAACTTCTCTTTCCAGAATCAACCTGTCTACCCCATACAAAGCTACCCTGCGGTAATCTCCGATAATCCTTCCCCGTCCGTAAGCATCAGGAAGGCCTGTTATAATAGCACTTCTCCGGGCTTTCAGGATATCTTTCGTGTAAGCAGCAAATACTCCTTCATTATGCGTTGTGCGATATTTGGTGTAAATTTCCGTAACCTGCGGATCTAACTCATATCCATAAGCTTCCAGTCCTTGTTGTACCATTCGCAGGCCACCATTGGGAAAAATAGCTCTTTTTAGCGGCTTGTCTGTTTGTACACCTACTATTTTTTCTAAATCTTTATTGATATAGCCGGGACCGTAAGCATCAATCTGTGATGGTATTTTTGTTTCGGCATCATAAATGCCTTTTTCCCTTTCTACTTTGAACATGGCAGTCAATTGATTCCATAATTGCATGGTTGCATCAGTCGGACCGCATAGGAAACTTTCGTTTCCTCTATATTCCGTGTAATTCTGACGGATAAAATCACTTACGTTGATTTCATCTTTCCATTTGCCATCTTTAAAACCTTGATAAGCGTCCATAATGTGTTGTATAAAAATTTCAGGACAAAAAGCCAGGTGCTTTCTTTGTCCTTTCAAGTTAAATTATGTGGATTAGTTTGAATTATTATCTTAAAACCTTTAAGAAACTTTTTATTCGGATTTTACTGCAAAGATATAACTAAATTTTTAGGATTTAATGGTAAAAGTATGTTTTTCAGCATTGAAAAGATAAAAAAAAGAATTGAGTATCCGTGTGCGGTTACGGGTGATAATTTGTTAGTTTTTCATGTGTTTTCTCTTACTATTTAAAAGGAAAAATGATCTGTTGGAAAAAAGAATTTTTCCTTCTGGCTGTGGTTTCTGTTTTATGAAGAAAATACTTCGTATTAATTGCATGGATTTAGACTACTTTATTACCTTTGCAGCCGAAAATTTGAGATCATTCACACATGTAAATTCTAAAAAATGAACTGGTTAAAAGACCTTATTTGGGGCGAAGGGGTCGCTCATACTGTTTTGTTATTCGCATTGGTTATTGCCGCCGGAATTGCCTTGGGGAAAATAAGAATAAAGGGAATTTCATTGGGAATAACCTTTGTTTTATTTGTAGGAATTCTTGCCGGCCACCTGGGACTCAAATTAGATCATGAAATATTACATTTTATGAAAGAATTCGGCCTGATCCTTTTTGTATACTCTGTGGGGTTACAGGTTGGTCCCGGTTTCTTTTCCTCCTTTAAAAAAGGAGGATTTCAGTTAAACATGTTAGCCGCCGGAATTGTTTTTCTGGGAGTTCTGATTGCTGTTACACTGCACTTTGTTACCGGCATTCCTATGCAGACAATGGTGGGAATATTGTCCGGTGCGGTTACCAATACTCCCGGACTGGGTGCTGCCCAACAAGCGTATTATGATATGTTCGGTAATTCCGATGAAACTATTTCCATGGGATATGCGGTTGCTTATCCATTGGCGGTTGTAGGAATTATTGTATCTATGATCTTTCTGCGTTATATATTCCGGGTAAATCTGCAAAATGAAAACCGTCGTCTGCAACGGAATTCCTTTCAGACGAAAGACGCAGTTGCTTTTATTTCCCTTCAGGTAAATAATCCCGCTGTCTTTGGCAAAAATATACGTACTATCGGTTCTTTGCTGGAAGGCAGGAAGTTTATTGTAACCCGGATCCTGCATACGGATAATGAAAGGATTGAAATTGCATCTTCAAAAACCATTCTGCGTGAAGGGGATAAAATATATGTTGTAACTACTCCGGGGGATAGTGCCACAGTGACTACCTTTATCGGAGAAAAAATCGAGATGGACCAGGAAGACTGGAATATCCTGGACAAACAATTAATGTCAAAACGGATCCTTGTAACACGTTCGAATATCGATGGGAAGACCATCGGGGAATTGAATTTGCGGGCAAATTTCGGGGTGAATATTACCCGTGTCAACCGTGCCGGAGTGGACCTGATTGCACAACCCGCCCTGAAATTGCTATTGGGAGACCGTGTAACGCTTGTAGGAGATGTAAATGCCATACAGAGCGCTGCCAGGGTATTGGGTAATAAATTGAAAATCCTGAATGAACCTCACCTCATCTCTATTTTTGTGGGAATTGCATTAGGCGTATTATTAGGAAGTATTCCTATTCCGATTCCTGGAATCCCGCAGCCTGTAAAGTTAGGGCTGGCAGGTGGTCCGTTAGTGGTTTCTATCTTTATGAGTATCGTGGGACGAAAATATAAATTAAACACATATACTACTGCAAGTGCCAATCTGATGTTGAGGGAGATAGGAATTTGTTTTTTCCTTGCTTGTGTCGGATTAGGTGCCGGAGAAAACTTCATTGATACGATTGTGAACGGAGGAGGATATAAATGGATCGGATACGGAGTCATTATTACCGTAACTCCCTTATTAATTATAGGAACAATCGGACGGAAAATATACAAGCTTAACTATTTTACCCTCATGGGGTTATTATCCGGAAGTATGACAGATCCTCCGGCATTGGCGTATGCGAATACTGTATCGGATAATGACGAGCCGGCAATCAGCTATGCATCCGTCTACCCGTTAACCATGTTCTTATGGGTAATATCCGCTCAGTTATTAATTTTATTATTTTTATAAACACAGAACGGTTGCTGTATCTAATAAAAAGGAATAAATAAAAAAGAAATTTTCCTCTTTTTATTTATTCCTTTTTATTTTTTTCCTTCCTTTGTACTATCTGGTATAAGAAAATGTTGATTTTTAAGAATAGATATAATAGGTATATATCTTAATGACGGAGGAAGTAAAATGAATAGAGTATCCCTTTTAATTAATTCTTTTTTAATGCTTTCTGTATGTATATCTGCTAAAGCATACAGAACAGAAACTTTTGTGCCTCAGATTAAATCCCTGCAGGTCAGGAATAGTTCAGACTGGTATGCTCCTCCTGTCATAGAATTGGGAGGAAGAGACAGGATTGAAATATCTTTTGATGAGCTTTCCCATAATTACAGGGATTATTATTATTCTCTTATTCATTGCAATGCGGACTGGACGAAGTCTAATCTTTCTCCTTTTGAATATATATCAGGATTTGAAGAAAACCCATTAGAAGACTATGCGGTTTCTTTCAATACCCAGGTCGATTATACTAATTATCGGATTTCTCTACCTAATGATATGATGCAGCTTAAAATATCAGGGAATTATGTATTGACCGTATTTCAGCGGGATGACAGGAAAATTGTGCTGACTGCCTGCTTTTCCGTGCTGGAAGAAAAAATTACCGTAGGTACAAATGTCCGTTACAATACGGATGTGGACAATTTTAAAAAACATCAGCAAGTAAGTATAAAGTTAAATTTCTCCAATTACCAGGTACAAAGTCCGTCCACGGATTTCAAAGTATATGTTTCTCAAAATAACCGGACGGATAATCAGGTACTGTTGAAGAGTCCTTATCTGGTAGGTACACGGGATGTAACGTACGATTATAATCCGGAGCTAATTTTTCCGGGGGGAAACGAATTCCGGCGTTTTGAATGTGTAAACTTCAGATACAATGGAATCGGGGTGGAAAGGATCGATTATTTCGAACCGCATACACATGTGGTTCTTTATCCGGACAAACCTAGAACAGCCTATTATACCTATGACCAGGATCAGGATGGGAAGTATCTGATCAGAACTTCACAAGGAAATGACGACGATACGGAAGGAGAGTATATGTTCGTCCATTTTTCTCTTCCCTGGGAAGATCCTCTTATTCCGGGAACCATTCATTTAAACGGAGAATTAACGAATTATATCTTCAATGAGGATAGCAAAATGATTTATGATTTTGAAAAAAAAGCATTTATGAAGTCTGTCTTATTGAAACAGGGTTCTTATAACTACCAGTATCTATTTGTCCCGATGAATTCCGAAAAAGGAGAAACCGGTCTGATAGAAGGAAATTATTACCAGACAGAAAACGAATACCGCGTTATGGTTTACCACCGTCCGATAGGAGGAAGGTATGATAAACTTATCGGCATGAATGTATTGAAAAGTAAACCTTGAGAAAATAACAGATGAAAAGGTAGAATTCAGGGACAAATGGAAGTAAGAAACTTCCCTTCTAAGCGCCGTATGTTGAGGCTTAACGTCTAATGACCTGGTGCCACTCTGTGGCTTGTTGGTGAGATAGTCATGCACATAATAGTATATTCGCACATAATCTTATTATTTTTCATTCGCATATTGGCTATGCCGAAGGCTGTTTGATTCCGTCGATTCTTTGAATCGTAAGACCAGTAATGCACCACCATCAGTGGTTCAGAGCCACGGAGTGGCGCCATATCACTAGCCGTGCTGCCT
>JAJQEC010000127.1:21735-30445 GCA_021201815.1 Candidatus Azobacteroides sp.
CACCATCAGTGGTTCAGAGCCACGGAGTGGCGCCATATCACTAGCCGTGCTGCCTCAGCACACGGTAATGGAATAACGGCAATGGACCACGCTGTAGGCAGAAGGATAAATCCGTTATTAAATTAACCGGGTTAATCATCGTTCAAAAAAGGGCAAATACGTTTTGAAACAAAACCGGATTTTATTAGGAAAAAGGGAAAAAATATGGTATATTTGTGTCTGAACCGATTTACCGGTTCAAGAATAATTGATCTGTTTTCTTCTACAGATTTATTTTCCATACTAACCCATGTTACCATTCCACTCTAGTGGTATGGTCATACCACTAGAGTGGTACGATCATATCACTGGAGTGGTACGGTCATACCACTCCAGTGGAACGGTTATGTTACTCTTCCATTCAGATAACTTTATACTTAATACCGGATAACTTCACAAGGGTAAAAGGATGACTTAGCCAGCCTTTCGATAGTTAACCTTTATAACTTTGTCTTAAAAAAGAACTAGAAGCCACCGGTCCTTTTTTGTCTGATATTTCTGCTATGTTTATCAAACCCTGTTCTTTTAGTAGCATTTGTGTCGGTGAATGATAATAGCAAGGAAAAAAAGGTATAAACAGCGAAAGAGTTTATATGGATGGTTGGGATATTTTCAGCTATTTTTGGGTTTTAGCAGATTTCTGCCTGATCCGGAAAAACCAGGCTTTCTACTTTTGATAGCCGGTGGACCAGCTTAGGAAATTCACTTTTACGGATTCGTAATACCATCCGGCAATCCATATCAAAATCCTGAGAAATGATTTCCGGATTTTCTTCTTTTACGATTCGCATTACATCATTCATAAAAGGATATTCGAAAGAAAAGGATATTTCTTTATCTACTGTTCTTTCAACGATGGTATTATTGGAGATTGCGTCAGCAGCAGCAGTTTTATAGGCTATAATCAGTCCGCTGGTTCCCAGTTTAATTCCACCGAAATACCTGACTACCAGAATGAGGATATCTGTTAAATCATGAGAATTTATTTGTCCGAGAATCGGTTTGCCGGCTGTGCCGGAAGGTTCTCCGTCATCATTTGCCCGGAAATCTTTCTTTTCATGGCCCAGCATATATGCATAGCAGATATGACGGGCATCGTAATATTCTTTCCGGAATTGTTCCAGTATCCTTTTTACCTCTTCTGTATTCTTTACAGGGAAAGCAAACGATAGAAACTTACTGGATTTTTCTTTGTAAATACCCTCTGATTTTCCTGCAATCGTATGATACGTATCTTCCATAAAAGACTTATTCAATCACAAAATCCCTCTGTTTTTTGTTTTTATTTCTTCCAGTAAACCACTACAAGCATCTTCTAATATATCCAGTACAATTTCAAAACCATCTGCACCACTATAATAAGGATCCGGTACATGGTCGGCTTCTTTCTTTTTACAAAAATCGGTCATACGATATATTTTACTTTCAGCTTCCGGAGAAGGTGCCTGCCGCATAAGGTTGGTATAGTTTGTATCGTCCATTGCCAGGATCATATCAAAATTATCAAAATCCTGAGAACGTACCGGACGTGACAGGCTGTTCAGGTCATATCCACGCTTTTTAGCATGAGAACGCATTCTGGAATCCGGAAGTTCTCCTTCATGCCACCCGGAGGTTCCTGCCGAATCAATAAAAAAATCATTTTCAAGCCCCGCCTCTTCTACGAGATGTTTCATAATGCCTTCAGCAGCCGGAGAGCGACAGATATTCCCCAGGCAAACAAACAGTAACTTCTTTTTATCTTTCATTTTTATATTTTAATAGAATCAAGAATCAAGATATTGGCCAATTTTCCTTGTCTTGATTCTTGATTCTTGGCTCTTGATTCTACATAGGGTCTACATCGAAATAGATATAAGTAGATTTGAATTCCGGCATTTTCAGGATTTCTAAGCGCTGAGAGCTAAGAATCTCTTTTGCTTTTTCCGTTGATGCGGTGACTTCTGTTTTTACTACTATCTTTTGAATATATAAAGTCTGGATTCTTTCAATAATCGGTTTGTCCGGGCCCAATACCCTGTCTCCCAATATCTTCCTCAGGTTTCCGGCGAGTTGCTGAGCGGCTTGTTCCGTTATTTTCTGGTCTTTATGCTTAATAAAAATATTAATCAGACGCGTAAAAGGCGGATAATGAAAGGCCTTTCTTTCCGCAATTTCTTCTCTGAACATTCCTTCGTAATCATTATTTTTGATATACTGCATAATCGAATGTTCCGGTTTTCCGGTTTGCAACACTACCAGCCCCCTTTTATTTTTCCTTCCTGCTCTTCCTGCTACCTGTGCCATAAGCTGATAGGCCCTTTCATAAGAGCGAAAATCCGGATAATTGATCATCACATCTGCATTCAGAATGCCTACTACACTGACATGAGCGAAATCCAGTCCTTTTGAGACCATTTGTGTACCGATAAGGATGTTGGTTCTCAAGGCCTGGAAATCCCTGATAATTCGTTCATAAGAACCCCGTGTTTTTGCCGTATCCAGATCCATCCGGGCAATGTGTGCACCGGGAAAGATTTCCGCGATCTCTTCTTCGATTTTTTCGGTACCGAAGCCGCGTGTCACTAATGTCGGATTGCCACAGGCCGGACAGATTTCAGGTACGTTTTCCGCATATCCGCAATAATGGCATGTCATTTGCCTGAATCGCTTATGATAAGTAAGGCTGACATCACAATTCCGGCATTTCGGAATCCAGGAGCAAAGTTTACATTCAACCATAGGAGCAAATCCACGGCGGTTCTGGAAAAGGATCACCTGTTCCCCCGCGGTGAGAGCTTCTGCCATTTTCTCCAGCAGGAAAGGAGAGAAGTGGGAAATCATCTGTTTTCGCCGGAAAAGGATTTTAGTGTCTATCACTTCTATATGAGGCATTTCTATTTCCTCGAATCGTTTAAACATTTCTACCAGTCCGTATTTCCCGGTTTTTGCAAAATAATAACTTTCTAGGGAGGGAGTTGCCGTTCCGAGTAATGTTTTTGCATGATGCATCTCTGCCAGCACCATAGCTGTATTTTTTGCGTGATAGCGTGGAGCCGGGTCAAATTGTTTGTATGTATTTTCATGCTCTTCATCCACAATCACCAGACCCAGTTCCCTGAATGGCAGAAAGACGGCAGAACGGGCACCTAAAATAATGTCGTATCCTTTATCATCCAGCAACTTGTTCCAGATTTCTACGCGTTCATTATTGGAGAATTTGGAATGATAGACACAGAATTTGTCTCCGAATACCTGGCTTATCCGTTCGGTAATCTGTGTTGTAAGGGCTATTTCCGGTACAAGATACAATACCTGCTTACCCTGTTTCAGTGTTTCCGCAATCAGATGAATATAGATTTCCGTTTTCCCACTGGAAGTAACACCATGCAGCAAGGTGATGTTCTTATCTTTAAAGGACTTTTTTATCTCGTCGTATGCTTCCTGTTGCAGCGGATTCAAGGAATTGATCCGGGACATGTGACCGTGGAAACGTTGTAAACGATCTGTTTTCTTTGTATAAATTTCAAAAATCCCTTTTTTTATCAATCCGTTCAGAGCCGATGGAGAAAGGTCCGGATTTTTTGAAATTGTTTTTTTCGGTACTTCTTCCGGTTTTCCGCTCAAATATCCGGAGACTTTCAGAAAGTACATAATGACGGCTTGTTGCTTCTGTGTCCGTGCCGATTCATTCAGTAACCGGGAGATGGCTGCCTCCGAAGCGTATTTTTCCGTCAGGCGTATATAAGTTTCTGTTTTGGCTTTATAATTATTCCGTAATTCTTCATTCAGTAATAAAGCTTCTTTTTCCAGCAATGATTTTACGATGGGTAACACATTCTTTATTCCGGAAAATCTTTCCAGTTCAGACAAAGTCATCTTATTTTTTGAGGAAAAAACATCCAGGATTCGCTGCTCTTTTTCTGTTATCTTTTTCTCTGAGGTAGTAAAAGAAGGATTAATGGTAACTGTGGTTTCACTTTCTAATTTCAACGCAGCAGGTAGGGCAGCCTTATAGACTTCTCCCAGCGTACATTGGTAATACGAGGCAATCCATTTCCACAATTCCAGTTGTTCAGGCTTTATCACGGGTTTTTCATCCAGGATACCTGCAATCTCTTTAGTTTCATAAGCTTCAGGTGCAGTCTGGTGAATGCGGGCTATAATGGCCGTATAAAATTTTTTTTTACCAAAAGAAACAATCACCCTGCATCCTGGCTTTACATGCGGAAGCATAGTCTCCGGTATCTGATAAGTATAATATTCCGCTAAAGGCAGGGGCAGAATAACATCTGCATAATTTATCGGAGTATGAGTCATTGAATAAACGTTATTTTTGAAATAAAAAGGATTCGGTAAAAAGTACACGGAATATTTTCCTTACAAAGTTTACTTTTACCTTTATTTTATTTCAAAAATACTGCGTTTTAGGCAAATAAAAAAATCCTGCTTTACTTTTAAGAAAGCAGGATTCTTTTTAAGAAATATTTTTAAATTTTTCGGCTTAGAATTTTACTTGTAAGCCAAGGTTGAGAGCACTTGCGTCTAATGCAAGTCCGAACTGATTTACTTTATAATCATCTTGTTTAATGTTTTCATATCCTAACCATCCGAAAGATGCAGTTGCACAGAATCTGTCAGAGAAAGAATAAGAAATTCCCGGAAGGATACCTACATTAAAATAGTTAGTACTTTCGGCATCGTCATAATCATATTTGCTTGTTGAGAACTGGAGCCCTCCCTGCAGGTAGAAACCGAAGTTTCCTGATTGTACCAGATAGTAACGGAAATACGGAGCAACACCAAATGAAGTACAGCTATAACTGTCTACACCTTCAGGATCAATTGAGGAATAAGTGAATCCTACAGAAATTCCAATAGCCATATTGTCTGCAATAAAATAACCGAATTCCGGAGCCAGGCCAAAGGAAGTCACTTTTCCCAGATCATCTACATCAGTATAGCTAAAGCCTGTAAGGAATTTAGATTGAAGATCATCATCTCCATTCCAGAAAGAAATTCCACTTGTTCCCAAATACATAGAACCTTGTTGTGCACTCACACCCATTGCAAATAAGGCAACTAATGCCAAAGTAAATAACTTTTTCATTCTTCTATCATATTAATAACCTGCCTACTCTATATGTTTTTCGGCTTCCACAGTCATACATTTGCGCGGCAAAGATAGAGGTAATTTTAAAAAATAAAAGTTTTTTTTATTTAAAACAGAGACCAGAAAGTTAATCGGATTTGATAAAAATATGTTTTATAACATGTTATGGGGTAGAAAAATTTTGTGTTTTTATAAAAAACAGGATGATTTTAGAAGAAAAAAATATATCTCAAAAATAAAAAGTTTTCTTCTTTATAATAAAAAATAAACCCTGCCAATTAAGGAGAGGAGCTTGATAAAAAAGCATTTATTCTCTAATATATATGTAATTATAAAAATAGGGTAGTAAAGAGTTACAGGTTATGAATCTTTCTCGTACTCCATATTTACTTTTTGCCTTTTACCTTATCCTTTTTCTACACTGTGGATCCATTCGGTAAGATTGTCTTCCCGTTCCAGTCCTATTTTTTTCCTTAATCTGTATCTGCTGAGTTCTACACTTCTTACGGAGATATTGGTCAATTCCGCTATTTCTTTTGAGGACATGTTCATTTTCAACATGGCACAAAGTTTCTTGTCGGTATTTGTCAACATCGGGTATTTATCCGATAACTTTTTAAAGAAGTCCTGATGCACTACGTCGAAGTTTTCTTCGAATTTTTTCCAATAATTGTCTCATTCTTTACTTTGATTTATCTTTTGTTGAAGCCTGCGTATTTCCTTTTTAATTTCAAGAGACTTTAAGTTATCGTGAATCTTATTCAATTCGTTATTTACATCGGAAAACATTTCATTTTTATTCCTGACCATCATGATGGTGGTGGCAAGTTCATTGGACTTTAATTTCAGTTCATGTTCCAATTGTTCCTGCTTCAGGGAAAGAATTTCTTTTTCCTGTTCCATTGCCTGATGGCGAAATCTGTTTTCCTGTTTCTGCATTTCCAGGTCTTTCTTTCTGGATATCTTTTCCCTGTTTTTTTCTAATATAATATTAAATATCCATACCATTATACCCAGAAAAATAAATAACAATACCAGATATACAATATATGCCGTGTGTGTCCGGTACCAGGGTGGTAAGATCTTAAAAGAAAACTGGGTATACACAGGCTCATCAATATAATTGCTTTTTGCTTTTACCAAGAACTTATAATCCCCTTCCCGTAATTTGGTATATTCCTTAATATTTAACTTGGAATATTCACTCCACTTATCATCATAGTTCTCTAATTTATAAGAATACTGTAGATCCGAATTAAATCCGAAGTCCATTGCCCCGAATTCTATCCTTAGGGAATTTTTATCATAAGGAATAACCGGATCAAAAGGAACTTCTTTGTAGCTATTTCCATATATTAAAGAATCATTTTCTGCCCTTAGCCATACTTTCCGTATACTTAAATGAGGAGGTTTCAACAGATTATCATTTGTGCGCATCGGGTTAATCCATGAAAAACCATCTTCCGTACCTACTAATGTGCAGGAGTCATTAATAGGATTAATATGTTCAAATCCGTCAAAAAGAAGACGATGAAAATATTGTCCGGTATGGGTATCCATTTCATACTTCCCGGTAATTTTATTTAATTTTGAATAGCCAATAGAACTCCAGTCAAAAATATACCAGTATTTTTCATCATTTCCGTATTTATGTAAGGAAGTATAAGGTCTTTTTCCCGGTAGGATGGCATTCATTTCAGGATCTTCTTCCATCATGTCCTTTACAGGATTGTATTTATATATACCTTTTGTTGTTGAAAATACAATTCTATCGTTTATTCTGTAAACTGCATTATTGTTTATAGATGGTAATCCTTTTTCTGTTGCGTAATAAACGATGGATTTTATCATATTTCCGCTTTCATTTAATTCAAGACGGGCAATTCCTTTCTGATTATCAGCTTTCCAGATTATGTTCCCTTCTATTTCGAAATTGGTCACCGGCCCACTGAATCCTTTTATGTCGTACACATATTTCCATTGGTTGTTCTCTTTCCTGAGTACCTGAAAACCATCGTATGTACCTGTGATAATTTTGTCCGGATTATTTATATCCGATTTGCAGAGCCATGAGCCGTTCGTCCCATGAATATAATGGGCATTATTTCCTTTAATAAGAAAAATCCCATTATCATGTGCGCAAAAAAGATCTCCCTGTATTTCATTCAGACTCCATACCTGACCGGATATGCCTTGTATTCTTTCAAGAGTAATGGGAGTTTGTTCTGTTTTAATAGGCCATTTTTTCAGCATAAGACTTTGGTTGGTACCCAGGTATAAATATCCGTCTTTCAGGAAGGAAGCCATTCCTTTCCCATAAAAATTCGAAGAGCCATACAGGTTTGTGATCGGATAATTCAACGCAATAAAACTGATTCCGTCATCAAGGCCCAGCCATAAATTATTATTCGCATCGAAATTCAGGCTTAAAATGGTATTATTGCACAGGCCACTGCTGACATTAAGTAAGGTAAAGAGTTCTCCTTTATAGTTCAGGACAATTAACCCGTTTTGAACTGTTCCCAACGCTATATAATCATCGTTTTGTGCAGCACAAAATACCCTGGATGTCTTTAATAAACCGTCTACTTCCGTAGGAAGAGGTTCTACTGCTTTTCCATCAAAGACAAATATCCCGTCCAGTGCGGTGATTAATAATTGTTTTTTGCCTTTATAAGGAAGAATACTTACAATGCGTTTGTCTTTTAGCTGTGGATATTCCAGCGACATTAATACATCTCCTACAAGATAATAGGTATTTTTTGAAGTAACTACCCAAAGAATATTATGGACAATATTGCTGTATTCTATCTTTTCATCAATATCAATTATTGAAATGGTATTTCCTATATATTTAAAAATACATTTTTCAGCCTGAAAATAAAGCACATTGTCCATTTCATGGATTTTCCAGATATTTCCGAAAGAAAGATGAGGATCAGGCAAAAGGTCTTTTAAGGAATGAAAAAATAGATGACCGGTTTTGGAAGGTTCATAATAACCGAAGTCATTTTCTGCTCCCGCATAAATTGTATTATTGAAATAAAGTAAGGACCTGACACAGCTCCTGTTCGGAACCGGATAAGTAGTCCAATGAGAACCGTCATATTGAAGCATCCCATAATTATTTCCAAAATACATCCAGGAATTATCTGTTTGAATAATACTCCAGTTTTGAGAGCCGGAACCATATGTTGTCCGGGTGTAATTCTGAAATACCGGATACCAGTCTGCTGTTACTTGAAAGAAAGGTATCATATATAAAGTAATAGAGAATAGTAAGGGCGTAAAAATTTTTTTCATGGGTATAAAATAAGACTGATCAAACCTCTTTTAATAACATCTGCTATTTCTTTGCTTTTTACATTTTTCTCCTCTTATATGTTTGCATTATAAGGTTTTAAATGCTTTTCTGTTTTTAAAGAGTGAATGCTGCCTTCCGTTTTCAACAAGAAAGAGTTGGTTTTCATTCTTTAAAAATACAGTTTTCAAAAATAACTTCCAACAAATTTATAAAATTAAAATGTTAAAATCAATCTTATCCTCTATAAAGTGAAGATATTTCATAAATTAATTAGC